>CALCEB010000060.1 GCA_937900045.1 uncultured Acidobacteriota bacterium | reverse complement strand
CCTGACTGGACCCAAAGAGAAGGGTGAAAAATTTCGGAGAGGAGACATGGAGATCTCGTTGGGTATCCCCGTTGCCATCCGGGAATCCGCGGTTAACCTGATTCCGCTCGGAAGGGCCGGAACTCCACTGGAAGCGGCAGGCGCCATACTCTTCCTGGCCTCACCCCTTTCGGATTACGTCTCAGGTCAGGTTCTCGAGGTAACCGGCGGGATGTAAGAGACAAAAAATCTGGGACATTCCGATGCCGTTCACAAAGCTAACCAAAGATATTTTTCGTGTTGCGGGCCAAGCGCAAAGTACAATGTAGAAGAAGATTGCATTTTGGCTGTTCACGGCGCGACACCCAGCCTCGTTCGGACTGGGTGCCGTAAGAGTTTTTCTTCCCGGACGATCTTCGAGGGCTCGCTTCTTAAAAATGTTATGGTAGCTCCGACTGAAGCTGTTCGCCTTTTCGCCCGCATGATGGAGAAGCCGGAACACGAAGTTCCTCTCACTGAGGCAGCTCTGCTCATCGCCTGCACGGAATACCCAAAGCTCAACATTGTGGCGCAGCTTGACCGCTTCCGGAATCTTGCCGGGCGCTTGAAGCGCGGAAGTCTTGCCAGTCCCTCGGACAATATCCTCGCCATCAACCAACTTCTCTACGGCGAAGAGGGCTTCGCAGGAAATGAAGACGAATATGACGACCCTCGGAACAGTTACCTGAATGATGTCCTTGACAGCAAGAAGGGAATCCCCATCACTCTTTCATTGGTCTACATGGAAGTGGCAAAGCTCAATCACTTGAGGGTGGAAGGCGTGGGGTTTCCGGGACACTTCCTGGTGAAATATATTGCCCCGGACCGGGAAATTTACCTTGACCCTTACCACTCCGGAGCGGTCCTAACTCACAATGATTGCCTGGACCGGCTGCGAGCTCAATACGGCGCCGAAGCGGAAATGAAAGCCGAGTTTCTTGCCACCTCCACGCCCAAGCAGATCCTGGCCAGAATGCTCAACAATCTCAAAGGGTCCTATTTCCGGCGGCATCAATATGAGCGAGTGCTAACGCTCATTGAGATGAGCCTTGCCATTGACCCTACTTCACTCGATCCTCTTCGTGACCGCGGCATGGTCTACTTGCAAATGAACCGCTACCGTCAAGCCGCCGCAGACTTCAAAGCTTACCTCAGCCTCTGCTCCAAAGACGACCCCGGGGCCAAGGACGTGCTCCAGGGACTGCGCCAGATTCAAAGCCTGATGAATTGATGAGCGATCAGCCAATAGTCATCAGCCGTCAGCAAAACCATCACCGGCCCCTCCACTCTCGCTGACTGCTTTCACGAATAATGACTGCCAGGCTGAGTCAACGATTATGCGTTGCCGGTTGTCTTCAGGCAGACGGCAAGCCCGTCCCGAAGAGGGATGATCGTCGTGAATAGTTCGGGCGACTTGTATACAAGACGGTTGAACTGCTGGATGGATTTAGTCTCCGTGTCGCCTTGGGCAGCGGGCCGCGCGCTGCGCCCGGACCACAAGACATTGTCCGTCACAAACAGCCCGCCGGGACGCAGGCGCGGTACGGCCAGACGGAAGACTTTGGGATAATCTTTCTTCAGAACGTCGTTGAAAATCAGGTCGAAAATGCCGGGCGTCGAATCCAGCATCTCCAACGCGTCGCCGGTTAGGATATTAACGCGGTCGAGCACACCGGCGCGGCCCAGATAGTCCTCCGCCCGACGGGCATTCGCAGCGTCGCTGTCCGTATAGTAAACCCGTCCCTTGGCGCCCACGGCGCGGGCCAGCCACAACGTCGAATAACCGATGGCGGAACCCATCTCAAAGACGCGCTTGGCGCGGATCGCGCGCGCCAATTGGAACAGAACCCGGGCGCACGCCGGACCCACGATGGGCACGCTGTGCCTTGCGGCGTATTGCTCCATCTCGCGCGCCACCGGATCGCGCTTCGGTAACAGGGCATCCAGATAGCGTGCTGTATGTTCCTCAAGGATGGGATTCATGGCTGGTTTCTAAGTCCTCCTTCGAATTGTGGGTCTGCAAAGGTTGTCCTATCCTGAGCTCTTGGAGCGCATTGCTTCACCCCAGCTTCAGCGCCGCCATATCCCGCTGCAATTCAATGGGCAGCGTGAAGGTCACGTTCTCCGGTACAATCTCCGCCTCTTCCACCGTCTCCACGCCCTGAGCCTTGAAGTAATTCACCACGTCTTCAACCAAGTTCTCCGGCGTGGAAGCGCCTGCGGTGATGGCCACGGTCCGCACACCATCAAACCAGGCAGGATCGATGTGGCTTGCATCATTGATGAGATAAGCGGGGCAACCCTCCGCCCGCGCCACCTCGCGCAAGCGGTTGGAGTTCGAACTGTTCGCCGAGCCGAGCACCAGCACAACATCGGCCCGGACCGACAGGGCCTTCACAGCAGTCTGGCGGTTTTGTGTGGCGTAACAAATGTCGTCCGAGGCGGGCGTGCGTAAGCCCGGAAATCGCCGCTTTAAGACTTTCAGAATGGCCTCGGTGTCATCCACGCTGAGCGTGGTCTGGGTGATGACGGCCACGTTGAATGGATTGACCACCTCGACCGTTTCGGCTTGGTCAACGCTGCCCACCAGATGGATTCTGCCGGGCAGCTCGCCCATCGTTCCAATCACTTCATCGTGGCCCTCATGTCCGATCAGGATAATGGAGGCGCCCTGCCTGGCAAAGCGGATGGCTTCCAAATGCACCTTGGTCACTAAAGGGCAGGTGGCGTCAATGACGCGCAGGTGTTTGGCAGCCGCTTTCGATCGAACCTGGGGAGCAATACCGTGGGCGCTGAAAATCAGCGTTGCCCCATCCGGCACTTCGTCAACTTCATCTACAAAAATCGCGCCTTTTGAACGAAGCCGGTCAATCACATGAGAGTTGTGCACAATTTCCCGGCGAACATAGATGGGGTGCTCATAGAGTTCTAGAGCGCGGTTCACCACGTCAATGGCGCGGTCAACTCCCGCACAGAATCCCCGGGGCTTGGCAAGGATTACCTTGCTAACTTTCATCGATCTTGCTCCAATGGCGCAATCTCTTGGTGGCCTGAACACCGCTCATTGCACAAGCCACGCTTATCTCATGCTAGCAGACACACCGCAATGGGTCAAAGAACCGATTACCCCTGCAAGTGGCGCAATTTGCTGTAGCGGCGCTCTCTGAGCGCCGGAAACCGTTGAGGATCCAGGTCCGGCGCTCTGAGAGCGCCGCTACAGCAGGCAAACCGCGCCAGCACCATAACCCCCAATTTACCGCAAGCGCCGGCGGCGATCCTTCCCAAGGCTGAACCAAGCCCGGAACTCAACTCCAAATCGAGCCAAAACAAAGCTAAAACGGGCCTGTAGCGAAGAGATGGATTCCCGCCTCCGGCATTCACGGGAAGCGGAAATCTACTACCATCGTGATATCAAGCCGAACCAAGCGCGCGACACGAACCAGAGCCGTCGCGGGCATTTTGCTTCCAATCCGGCTCACACTTTTGGTTCTTGCCAGTCTAAGGTCATGGGGAACATTTTCCGGTCTTTTGGCGTAAATCGAGTGGAAGAGCTGAATTGAGAGTGGAGAGGCGTGTGTCTAACAATAAACGGCAGGGGTAGACGCGGCCTCTTTCGGATTGAATTAGTTGGCAACGCTCAGGAGGAGAGCCATGCAGAAGACGAATACAAAGTTGAGCTGGGTCATTATGGGTTTGGTGACCCTTCTGTTGCTGGGCACTACAGCCTTCGGCGGCGGCGTTTTTGAGACGAAGGGGACTTTTGAACGAACCTTGAAAGTGAGAGGACCGGTGAATCTTGAGATTACGACAAACTCAGGAGACGTCACCGTGGTTTCCGGAGACGATAGCGAAGTCCATATCAAGGGAACCATCCATGTGAATCAGGGCTGGATCTTCGGAAACAGTGATAGCGAAGCAAGAATCCGCGCCATCCAACGCAACCCGCCCATCGACCAGAATGGAGATCATATCGAGATCAGCCCACCGAAAGACGAGGCGCTCGCCCGGCACGTTTCCATCGACTACCAAGTGACAGTACCTTCAAGAACTCAACTGACATCGAAATCCGGCTCCGGCGATCTTGCGGTCCGCGGCATCCTCGGCCCGGTCAATGCCAGCACCGGGTCGGGCGACCTAAAGCTCGCGGAACTGCGCGGCGACGTCCACATCCGGACAGGAAGCGGGGATGGAGACTTCTCCAACCTATCAGGTGGTCACGTGGTGATAGAAAGCGGCTCCGGCGACATGCAGTTTCGCGATATTCGGGCAGAATTGCACGTCCGCACCGGCAGCGGCGATGTGAAGGCTCAAGGTGAACCGACCGGCGAATGGATTCTGAGCACCGGTTCGGGGGATGTCACCCTTAATTTGCCGGGCACGGGGGGATTTGACCTTGATGCTTCCACCGATTCTGGAGATATTGATACGAACCTGCCCATCACGATCCAAGGCAAGGCCGGCGGCAAAGAATTGACAGGGCAGGTGCGCGGAGGCGGCCATATGATCCGGCTGCGAACCGGTTCGGGTGACATTCGCATCGATTAACCCGGTAGGCTCTGCGACGGCAGTCTGCGGCCATGCGTCATTCCAGGTCGTTCACTTGTTCGAGTAGACTTAAGGGCTGGTGCTAACCAACTCAGTCAGGACTGCCTGTAGACCGCAATTCAGGCCATAGCGTAACCATTTCAAACGCCCGGCCTCTGGAGAACATTTGATGAAACCTTCTGATCGCCGTCTTTTCGTTATGCTGGCACTGTTGGTGGCAGCATGTCTTGTTCCAGCCCTGTCCAGAGCCGCAGAGGGTTCTTTCGACCGCACGCTAAAGGTCACAGGACCGGTCCAACTTGATGTCAACACTGGGGCGGGTACCATCACGGTGAGGCCCGGAAGCTCTTCGAGCCTCGAAGTCCACGGCATCATCAAAGCGCACAATTCATGGGGATTTGATTCGGGAAATGCAGAGGAAAAAGTCCGCCGCTTGGAGTCGAATCCTCCTATTCAACAGGACGGAAATTACATCCGCATTGGCCACATTGAGAACCGTGAATTGCGAAATAACGTTTCAATCTCATACGAGCTGATGGTCCCACCGCAAACCGAGATCAAGTGTGGCACAGGATCGGGCAACATCGAAGTCGAGGGCATTCACGGACCCGCACACGCCTCCACCGGGTCGGGCAATATCTCGATCTCGAATATCGGTGATGAAGTCAATGCCTCCACTGGATCGGGCCGGATCACTCTGGGAAGTGTGAAAGGGCCGGTTCGCGCCACCGATGGCAGCGGCACAATCCAGGCGAGCCATGTGGCTGGCGATTTCCACCTGGGCACGGGCAGCGGGGACATTCGGTTAAGCGAAGTTTCCACAGGCGATGGAAGAGTATCCACGGGATCGGGCAACGTCGAGGTCACGGGTGTCCACGGCGCCCTGCGGGTGGGAGCAGGGAGCGGTTCCATCACTGCCCAAGGTAATCCGACGGGGGACTGGGTCCTGCACACAGGGTCGGGGAGCTTGACGGTCCGGATTGATCCCAACGCTGCGTTCAATCTCGATGCCCACACAGACTCCGGCCAGATTTATACCCAGCGATCGGTTACGATGCAAGGCACGCTCGGACGGGGAACATTACGCGGGAAAGTGGGCAGTGGCGGCCCGGTGGTAAACCTCCGCACAGGATCCGGAAGCATCCGAATTGAGTAAGAGCCAATGCCCGCCGCTTATGTCTTCATGCATGGCTTCGGAGCGCCAGCGAAGGTACGCCCGCCTCCCGCAACTCCCGCGCCGCAGTCTCCGGCGACAACGAATTATAGTAAACCTCTTTCAGGCTGTATGACTTTGATTTGGACGCCACGACCGGCAGGATTTCAAAGTGCCAGTGGTAATCCTCCGCCAGGGTTTGCCAGTTCCCAGTTCTTTCGTATTTGGCATCGATATTGGGAGCCGTGTGAAGCACCAGGTGATAGACGCTGGTAACGCTCCCAATGCGCTGCAGGACCGATTTGACGAAGCGGGCGAATTGGAGCTGCCTTTCCCAACTGTTTAGGTCCTCTTCAAAAGCGCAGTGGTGATTGATGGGGAGCACCCAGGTCTCATACGGGACGCGCGCGGCGAAAGGGCAGAATGCGGCGAACTGGCTGTCATACTCCACAGCGCGGACCTGCTGCGTCAACTCCTGCTTCAGGATGTCGCAGATCAGGCACCGCTCTTTGACCTTGTAGTACCTCTGGGAGGACCGCAGCTCATAACTCACGCGACGCGGAATAAAAGGGGTAGCAGTGATCTCGGAGTGGGGGTGTTCGAGTTCCTGTCCGGCCCCGGCGCCCTGGTTCCGGAAGACTGTAACGTAGCGGAAGCGGCGGTCCTTTTTCAGGTCCAGAAGCCGCGCGACATAAGCCTTCAGCACGTGGGCAACCTGCTCATCGCTGAGCTTGGAAAGCGGAACGCTGTGATCCCGCCCCTCGACCACGATTTCATGCGCCCCAAGGTTCTTCATCTTGTCGTAAAGACCCTCAGCACGCCGCATGGCGTCTCCCTCAATCTGATAGATGGGATGAATGTGCGGGATTACCCGAACCTGCCAGTTGGGATTTTCGTAGGGGTAACGGTAGATGGTTTGAGGAGTGTGAACCTCCTGCCCTGGGCACAAGGGACAGGGTTCATCCCCGCGCGCGGCCGCTTCCGAATCTTCCAGGATCACCCAGCTCATGGTGATCGGGTCTTTACGAAGTTCCATAATTCCTTCCTGCCTATTGGTCCGGCCAATAGATCTGCTGAACTTGCTTGCGTTCACACTTTGCGTTCGTTCACTACAGAGATGAGGGCGGTGGCGCCGCAGGTCAAAGGTTCAAACCCGGAATCCCGCTCCTCCATCAACCTTCGGCCATACCGGGCGCTAAGATGAGTGACGCACGCCGCGTACCAGAATGCGCACCGGGAGATTCCATCTTCAGGACGTTCTGAAGACACGTGGGAGATGCACATCGTATGAACTTGGAGAAACTGTTATAGCGGCCATTTGGCCCGGTGTCAAGGCGATCTCTGGCTGTGTCGCGGCTGGTTTGGCGGTGAGGGGGTTCTATGCCGGTCCACGGCGATGCTACCTGAACGCCGCGACTCTTCGGCGATGTCACGAGTTTGGCCGTGAACCGGTCCCATGGAGTATCCTATCGCCATGCGATATTACCTCGGCATCGACGGCGGAGGGACGCAAACCACGGCGTGGCTTGCGGACGAACGGCGCCAAGTGATTGCGAGGGCCCAGGCGGGCCCGTCAAACCCTACGAAAGTGGGTATGGCGAACGCCCAAGCGGAGATCCAACATGCTGTGAACGGCTGCCTGCGCTTGGCCCCATCCGCCAGAAAGTCTCTAGCCGCAGTTTGCGCGGGGATCGCCGGAGTTGACCGGCCCCGCATCCATGATCCGCTTCTTCGATGGTTGCAAGAATATCTGCCCGCCGCTCACTATCATGTCACCACCGATGCGGCCATCGCCCTGGAGGCGGCCTTTGGCGAGACTCCCGGAATCCTGGTGATTGCAGGGACGGGGTCCATCGCGTACGGAAGAAATACGAAGGGCGCCACACTACGCTGCGGGGGTTGGGGCAGCCTTTTTGACGATGCAGGCTCGGGCTACGATTTGGGCCGTAAGGCCATCACCGCCGCGCTGTGGGATTTTGACGGCCGTGGCCAGCGCACCCGGCTCAGGAGCCTCATCTGCACGGCCCTGCGTTTGAAGACCATCACCGGCGTGGTTGAACCCGCTCCGCGACCCCATGAAATCGCTGCGCTGCTCCCCGTGGTCCTTGGCGCTGCCCGGCGGGGAGACAGCGTGGCTCGCAAGCTGTGTGATGATGCCGGGCGCGAACTTGCGGCGCTGGTTCTTGCTCTTCACCAGCGGTTGGTTGCGAGTGGCGCCAAGCTGCCGGTGGTGTGCGCGGGCGGGGTCTTTCACTCCAGCCTTCGCGTGCGCCGGAGTTTTGCCGCCCATCTGAGAGGCGAAATTCCTCAGTCGCGGGTCATGCTGCTTCGCCGCCAACCCGTGGAAGGAGCGCTGACGATTGCCCACCGGCTGGACCAAAAAAGAGAGACAAGAGAACCATGACAAGTGTCACGTGACGGGCTACAGAGGACACGTCCTCGATTCATTGCCTTTGCTTCGCCATTGATATTACTTTGTTAGGTTGAATCAGGCACCGTCAGGGCATGGCTTCAGCCATGCCAAATTCCAAGGCAAGGAGAAGCGGCTTTAGCCGCTGAGGGCCTCAGGGGCTAAAGCCTGAATCTCGGGACCACCGCCAACGGCATGGCTGAAGCCATGCCCTGACGGTGCTTCCAACCGACTTAACATAGCACTACTAGCTGCTCGTCATGGATCGTCAGCCGGTTTTCTGCCATTTCGATTTACAATCAATTTTCGGACGTCGTCTATCCAGCCGCCGGGCTTCTCTAATGAAAAGCGAGGCCATTCAATGTCCCAGATGATGAAGGAAATCCTCGAGCAACCTCAGGCGCTTTTGAAAACCTTCCGCGCGGAGCGCGATCATGCCCAAGAATTCCATAAACTTGTCGAACAGCGGAACTTCCGGCTGATCGTGTTGGTAGCGCGCGGCACCTCGGACAACGCTGCGCTCTTCGGCCGTTACCTTTTCGAGCTAACCACCGGCATCCCGGTGTCGCTCTGCGCCCCATCCATCCATAGCATTTATCATGCGCGCCTGGATTTCCGGGATGCGCTGGTGGTGGGCATCTCACAATCCGGCGAGGGATTGGATATCAACATGGTGCTGCGGGCGGCGCGCCGGCAAGGAGCTTACACCGTTGGAATCACCAATGAGCCGAAGTCATCCATGACGGGGCTGGTGGATGACCTGTTCCTGGTGCGGGCCGGTAAGCAGCGATCCGTGGCCGCCACCAAAACTTATACGGGACAGTTGATGGTCCTCTACCTTCTGGCTTCGGCGCTGGGCAAACAGGTGACGGTTGCCGGCATCAGCGAGATTCCTGAACGGGTCAAAGAGGTCCTGGGCCTTGAACCCAATTTGCGAGGACTGGTGGAGCGTTACCGCTACATGCGGCATTGCGTGGTGGTGGCCCGGGGGTTGAACTACGCCAACGCTTTCGAATTGGCGTTAAAGCTGATGGAAACGTGTTATGTGGTGGCGGAGCGGTTTTCCTCCGCAGATTTTCTGCATGGTCCCATTGCCATGGTCGAAAGGGATTTTCCCGTCATCATTTTCATGCCAAACGATAAAACGCTGATCGAACAACGGAAGCTGGTGGAGCGTCTTGGATCTCTGCGGGCGGATACGCTGGCCATCGCCCCAGCCTCTGTCCGGCTGCCTTCCGCCGTAAGAGTGATTCCCATGCCGGAGTCTATCCCGGAGATTTATACGCCCATTCCCTACATCGTCCCGGGCCAGATTTTCGCCGCGCATCTGGCCGAAGTGAAGAACCTTGACCCGGATAAGCCCAGGTCGTTGCAGATTGTAACCAAGACGATTTAGGTAAAGCGTTCAGCCCTCAGCATTCAGCCAACGTCGTTCTGCCGCTCTTGCTGACGGCTGTTACCCGGTCACTGCTTCTCTTTCGCCGCCTCGTCAACCAGTTTCTGGAGGGCCGGAATAATGGCAATCGTCAATTCCGCCTTGGGCTTGGAGGCCTCTTCAAAAAAGACGCTCTGCGAGCTGGCCCACGCCGGAGGCGCAGGCTTGCCGGACTCAAGGTAATCCAGGGCTTGGAGTCCCACCGCGGCCAGCGCTGAGACTTCCCCGGCGAGGGGGATATCTTCTTTCAGCAATTCATAGGATTGCATCTGTGGAATGAGCGCAGTCTGATTGTGGCGCCATTGGGAGAGCGACTGGCGGATTTGTTGCCGATGAGCGCTCCAGTTTTCGACCCACCCCGCAAACTCGCGCGCCGTATCGCTTTCCGCCGGCGTCGCGTCCACCAGGCGGTTGAGCGGCGTCAAAGTTGTATAATGGCGCGCCCTTTCCCGCGCATAGCCTTTTAGCGGCTCGAGGACTTCATCCAGTGTTTTCAGATGGCGCGTGGGTTCGAGCCCGGTCAGGCGCTCCAGCATCAATGCGGGGCCGGTATGATGTTGCAACCCCAGGAAATCCAGCCGGCGGCTTTCCACCGCCAACCGGCGATACATATCGTTAACATTGGTCACGCTGGCAGGGGACCACAACCTTTCGGCAATCGCTGCGGCGCGAGGCCAGATGCGCGAATCCACGGTCTCCGGAGTGGCGTACTCCACCCACATGCAGGCTTCGCCGCCCAGGATAAGAGATTTCTGCTCAGGTGTCAGGCTGGCCGCCGCTCCGCCGAACGGATCCACCGCGTAGTGCTGGGCGGCAGACTGCATCAGGTCCAGGTAATAGCCGTTTGAAAGGATGCTCTGGTAACCCCGCCGCGCCGTGGCGGCGAGCGTTTCCGCCCCGCGCCAGGACTGGATGACAACGTCCTTGGGCAACCCCGCGTGGAATACTTCGTCCCACCCCACCATCTTCTTGTCGTGCTTTTGGACCAGCGCCAGCACGCGGGTACTGAAATATGTTTGTAGCTCAGCATTGGTTTTCATGCCGTGTTGCCGCATAAAGGCTTGAATGCGGGGATTGTGGTTCCACTCCTTGCCGTTCACCTCATCTCCACCAATGTGGAAATAGGGATCCGGAAAGAGGGCAGCCATCTCGCCGATGAAAGCGTCCAGAAATTTGTAAGTGGATTCGCGCGTGGGGTCCATGGCCGGATCAAAGATGCCAAGGTCGCGTTCGATTTGATAAGGGCCGGGGCCGCTTGCAAGCTCGGGGTAGCCCACGAACCAGGAGGTGGAGTGGCCGGGCATGTCAAACTCGGGGACCACCCGGATGCCGCGATCGCGCGCATAGGCAATGACCTCCTTTATCTGCGCTTGGGTGTAGTAGTGGCCGTCCGATCCCATCTCCTGAAGTTTTGGGAACAGCTTGCTCTCCACGCGAAATCCCTGGTTATCCGAAAGATGCCAGTGGAAGACATTCATCTTCACTGCGGCCATTCCGTCCAGCGTGCGCTCCACCACGTCCAGAGGCATCCAGTGGCGGCTCACATCCAGCATCAGGCCGCGCCATGCGAAGCGAGGATGGTCCTGGATTTCGACGGCGTCCGCCACAAAACCCTGCGGCCCCTGATGCACAAGCTGCAAGAACGTCTCCATGCCCCGTAGCACACCCAAAGGCTCCGGTGCACTGAGACGCGCCTGCTGTGACGTTACGTCAAGCGTGTAGGATTCGTCTTCGCCCACCGTCTGCACGGGTTCGCCAGCGTGGCCGCAATGGATCACAAGCGTTGCCGTCGCAGTGTCCGTGGTGATACCGCCCAGAATCGGGATTCCGGTGAAGTGTGATAGTTGATGGACCAAGCGGTGAGCCGCGCGCTCCAACCTCGGTTCCTGGTAGCCGGTCAAGGCCACTTGAAAGGAGCCGGTGATTGCCAAGTCTCCTTGGCCGGTCTCTCCGGCTTGGGCAGGTTGGAGGCTTGCTGGCTGAGGCATCAATGCGTTAACTTGGCCCTTGAGCGCCGTCCCTTTTAAGAAAATTGCCGCGAATAGAAAAATCAGGGCTTTCAGTACGTGGTTTGCCGGTTTCATTTCCCTCCCCAAATGATTTCAGAACAGAGATTCCATAACGTGCGGTGGCTTACCGCCAAGCGAAGCATCACACCGCCAGGCGGGACTCAGATCCTTCACTCCAGAATGAGATCAGGAAGCGAAATGAAAAAATACCGCCATTCCCGCAAAAAGGGAAGGATTTTTGGGATGCTGGCGGCTACGGTGAGCCGTGCCGGGTTGGTTCGCCGGAACCGAGAGCGCAATGAAATGCGCGGGAAGCAGAATGGATATTCTTATCCCCTCATGCCGATCTTCATCAAGGGAAGACCATCGGAAGACTCCGGCATGGTATCGACCCCATGCTAATTGACTCGAATGGATAGAACGGAATCTTCATGGAAGGCGGGCGAGGGCGGTGACCGGCGAGCCGCACAGTCCAACGCACAAACGCTGGCGTTTTACCTGCCGATGCAAGCTGGTACTAAAGATTGGCCATGTCCAACATCATGCCTGCGATCTTTTTCGGACGCGGAAATCCGATGAACGCTTTACTCCGGAATCACCACACGGAAACCTGGGCAGAGATCGGCGCTGCGGTTCCACTGCCCAGGAGATCCGTTACTCTTTACACGAACCGTAATCCTTCACCACTTTTTGCACTTTGAGCTCTGGGTTCCCGGAAGCGTCTTTGGCCTTCTTCACTTTCAATGCCAACCGCTGGCCGGGAGGCAGCATGATGCTATTGCTGGCCAGTAGCGTATAGGTCTTCTGGTTTTTCGCGTCCAACAGCTTCTTGCCAACCGCAGATGGCTCGATGCAACCGACCACCTTGCCGCGATTGTGGAGAGCATAATAGGCTATGCCGACTCCGGCTGCTGCCGCCGCGCCAATGGCGATGCCGGTGCTGGAGCTGTAACCGCCTTTGGGTGCAATATAACCTCCCCTACCGCCCATCCCTCCTCCGCTTGAGCCGCCACCGCCATACTGCGCAAAGGCCGAAACCACTGCAAACATACAAACCGCAATCGCTGAAACACATCGAATCGATAAACGCATGGTATTTCTCCTTCTCAAATGAGTTGACATCAACTAATAGGATGCGCTGATCGAAACTTGTTCGAGTCATGAAATTGTCAAGAAAATGTCTTTTTTTCTGCAGCCGTCCACCGGGACGAGCCCTGGATTTTCCGGCCCTGGAGAAGCTTTGCGTCAATTAAAAACGGATGGATGGAGCAGGGATAATCGGGCGGGGCTCAACATTCAAGGTTTGGAAGGCGTGAAGAAACTGCCCATTCGGCGGGAGAACATCCTGCAAGTATGGAAGATTTCACAAAACGAGCGGATGCTTTTGTGGGATTTTTTGTTTCTTGGCGCGAGACTGTGAGTTTACCTGCCAGTAGACCAAGGCTCAGGAAGGCCGGGCGGCGTGGCGAAAGGATCAGGTGGACAGCGCCAGTCACTCCGAGCTAGAGTGACTGGCCGGCGTTACCTCAGATTGCCAGTTTGGTACTGAAGCACGGCATCCTGAATTTGATAATCGTACTTGGCGTTGACGTTTTCGATCTCTGCTTGCAACTCGCTTAATTGTCCTTGTGTAAGCTCAACCACTGAGCCGAGCCCCAAGTTGTAACGGCCCTGGGCGAGGGCCAGAGCCATTCTGGCTTCGTCCAGAAGTTGTTGGGTAACAGCAATCCGCTGGTAGCCGGTGGTTGCATCGGCCCAAGCCGATCTCACGTCTCGGGCGATTTGTTCCTGCATATTGCGGAGCTTCTGGTCGGCAGCGCGGGCCTGCATCATCGCTTCCGTGCGTTGCGCCGCAAAAAGATGGCCGTTGAAGATGGGCACGTTGACATTGACGAACGCCGCCTCATAATGGTTCGGAACAATTCGAGGCAGAAGAAGCTGGGCGACGTCCGGGATGACGCCAGCGTCGCCTTGGGCCGTGACGGTCGGAAGGGAAAGATCCCTCTCCGCCTTTTGAAACTTGTAGGCGGACTGGCTGCTGTAGCGCAGGCTTGCCAATTCCGGGCGATTGGCCATCGCCAGGGTCACCAAGTCTTCGGCAGAAGGTGGCGGAGGTTGCGGCAGGGTGCGCTGCTGGAGCGTGTACTGCTGGGATTTAGAGGTACCGAGGGTTCGGGAAAGCTGCGCGAAGGCCTTGTCGACATCATTCTGCGCGCTAATTTCCAACAGCTTTGCCTGGGCAAGGTTCACCTGTACAAAGCTCAAATCAAGTTGGGATTTCAATTGATTCTTTACCATGGCCGAGACTTGGTCTACCACGGTCTGCCGCTCTCCAACCGTCTTCTGCGCCACTCTCAAAAGAGCTTCAGCGCGAAGCACCTGGAAGTAGGCTTGGTTCACGGCCAGCAGAACATCGTAACGCGACGTAAACACGTCCTGATGGGCGGCCTGGTCCTGCAGCCGCGAACTGGCCACCAGGTTGGGGGTGCGGCCGGAGTCGGTGATGAGTTGATCGACGCTCAAGCCTGAGCCAAAACGGTTCCAGAGGCGGGGCAAGTCGATGTATCCGGCGCCGATGCGGGTGTTGCGGTCAGCGACAGTACCGGTAATGCTTCCGTATACCGTGGGAAAGTAGGCCGACCGGATTTCACGGACAATCTGGTTGGAAGCCAGTGAATTGTAACGCGCGTATTGAATCTGGGGGTGGTTCTTAAGCGCCAGGGCCTCCGCCTGATCCAGAGTCAGCGTGGGATAGACCGGAGAAGAGGCCGCGGGGGGCACCGCTTGCGGTTGGCCTTGTTGTGCTGTTTGGGCTGGTCCGGGGGAAGGCGTTTGTTGCGCGTAGCCCGCAGCAACAAACAGAAGGGGCAGTAGAAGGCTCCACAACAGCTTGCTTCTTAAAATCATTATCGTACCTCCTCAGTCGGGGCCAGGGCAGTTCCCTGATCCTTCTTGCCATAGGCCAGCACGTAGGCGGAGGGAATCACGAAAATGCTCAAGACCACAGAGACCGTCACGCCGCCAATGATGGACAGAGCCAATGGCGCATACGCGGCGCTTCCCGCCTCCAGTTTGAAAGCCATGGGGAGCAAACCCACGATGGTGGCGAGCGAAGTCATCAGGATGGGCCGCAGACGGATGCGGCACGACAACGCCACCGCTTCGCGCACGGTTTTTTCCTCCTGCTCAAGGCGCTTGGCAAAATCGACAATCAAGATGGTATTGGAGACCACCATGCCCGTCATCATGAGCACGCCCATGAGCGACTGAATGTTCACCGTTGTTCCCGTTAGAAACAGGATGATGAGGACCCCGGTCAAACCGGTGGGAATGGCGAGCAAAATCAGGAAAGGATCCGTGAAAGACTTGAACTGCGCCACCAGGATCAAGTAGACCAGCAGAATTGACAGGACGAGGCCAATCGCAAAACTGTGGAAAGACGACTCCATGGTGAGAACCAAACCGTGGATATCAATCCTAAAGTTATGGCTGGGCAGATGAGTGGCGGCAATGATCTTTTGGATGGACTTCATGGGCCTTGACAGATCCTCACTCTTCGGCGCCACGTAAATGTCAATATCCCGCTCCAATTGGTAGTGGTCCACCTCGGTCGGCGTCAGAATTTGCTTTATGGTGCTCACTTGATCGAGGTAGGTCGGCATCTTGAGGTTGGGGGCGTGCAGTGGCATCATCTCCAGGCCGGTCAGGGATGTGACTTCGTTATTGGGATACTGCACGGTCACGAAGTAATTGTTGCCGGTCTTTGGATCGATCCAATAACTGGGCGCAATCATCACATCGGAGGTGAGTGAAGTGATGATATTGTCAATGACCTCCTCGGGTTGCAGTCCCAGTTCACTGGCCCGAGTGCGGTTGACGTTGATTTCCAGGGCGGGATAATCCATGTCCTGCGGGACATAGACCTCACTGATGCTGGGGAGATGGCGGATCTTGCTGGCGAGAGTTTCCGCGATCTGGTCGTCCGTCTTCAGGTCCATGCCGCTGACTTGAACGTCGATCGGAGCGGGAGCACCCTGGTTCAAAACGGAATCCACCAACGACCCGGACTGGAAATAGGTCCGAAGCTCCGGAAGCTGGTCGCTGACCTCCTGCCGCACCTCATCCATATAGGTGAAGCTGCTGACCTTATGGTCAGCGTGAAGATCCACCTGCACGAATGCCGTACTCATGACCGAATTGGGTGTGTATAAGGCTGAAAAATCGGGCATCACGCCGATATTGGAAATGATGGTATGCAGTTCTTTGGGGCGGACAACATGCCGGATGATATCCTCCACCTGCTTCACGTAACCTTCCGTCACTCCGATGCGAGAGCCGGTCGGCGCCTCGAGGTTGATCATAAATTGTCCTCCATCGGTTTTGGGAAAAAATGAAAAACCGAGTAGAGGATAGAGCAGGAGGCTGGCCGCAAAGACAACAATGAAACCTCCCACGACCCCGCGCGGATAATCCAGGCTTTTCTGCACCCAGCGGTCATAGCCGTCCAGCATCCGTTCAAAGCGGGCGTTGAAAGCCTCGTAGAAGCGCTGCCCTGCGGACTTGTGACGAATGGGTCCGGCTTCGACCCCGCCTTCGTGGTGCCCTTCCAGCGGCTTGAGCACCTTCGCGCAGAAGAGCGGCACCACGCCGACGGCCACAAAATAGGACGCCACCAAGGAAAGCACCACGCCTGAGGCCAGCGCCATGAACAGGAATTTACTGACCCCGTAAAGCAGCGTCACCGGGAAAAAGACCACGATGGTGGCCAGCGTAATGGAAAGCACGGCCAGCGCCACCTCATCCGTGCCTTGCTCGGCGGCGACCGCCGGCGCGTCGCCCAGTTCCATGTGCCGGTAGATGTTTTCCAACACAATGACCGAGTTATCGATCAGCCGGGAAAAAACCAGCGCCAGGCCGCTGAGCAGCATGGCATTAATGGTGCTCCCGCCGGTATAGAGCATAAACAGCGCGGCCAACACCGAAATGGGAATCGACAAAAAAACCGCGGTGGTGGCGCGCAAGCTGCCCAGAAAGAGCAGAATCATGAGCGCAGTGAGGATGAGACCCATGCTGCCCTCATGCACCACGGTGGTAATGGCTTGCCGGACAAATTGCGATTGGTCGAAGGCGACATCGACTTTCATCTGTCTGGGAATATCCCGAAGATGCTTGACCGCGTCGCGAATGCCATCCACCACTTTAATGGTATTGGCGCCTCCGCCTTGCTTGGTGACAGGGACGTAGACAGAGCGCTGGCCATCCACGCGTACCAAGTTGTACTGCAGGTAAGAGCCATCGACCGCCTTGCCGACATCTTCTACATAAACGTTATTTTCGCCCTCCGTCTTGAGCACCACTTGGTTCAAATCCTTGGGATTCGGCACCTGAGCATTGGTGTAAATGTTGTAGTCAAGCGGCCCGATTCGCACATCGCCGGCAGGCAGAATGAGGTTGGAGGAATTGACGGCTCGCACCACGTCCATGGGACTTAACTGGTGAGCTTGCAGCTTCAGAGGATCTACGTAAACCATCACCTGGCGGTATTTGCCGCCGAAAGGCGGTGGCACGGTGGCGCCGGGCACACCCGCGATTTGGTCGCGGACCTGGTATTGCAAGTAGTCGTGAAGCTGCGTCTGGTTCATGCCTTTGCCCAAGGCGGTCAGCAGGCAGACGGGCTGATTGGAAGCCGACATTCCCAAGACCACCGGCGGCAACGTCCCCTCCGGCAGACGCTTCAGGTCGGCCATGGCGAGGTTGGCAATCTGGGTGACGTCGGCACTGGCGTTGGTGCCCGGCGTGAAGAAGATTTTGATGAGGCTGACGCCGGTGAGGGAGCGGGATTCCATGTGGTCGATGTTGCTGCCCAGGGTGAAGAAGCGTTCGAATGTATCGGTAATGTCCGCCTCGATCTGCTGGGGCGGCATGCCGTTATAAAAAGTGGCACACATGACCACCGGAATATGGATGGGCGGGAACATATCCACCGGCATGCGCACGACACTGGTAAGCCCGAGGACGCAGATAATCAGACTGACGACAACGATCAGGTACGGGTGGCGAAGGGAGAATTTTGCCATTATTGGTTCACCCCCGCGATGTCAGAAACATCCACCAGCCTCGGCTGCACGGGTTCGCCAGCCCGGTAGCGGCCCTGTTCTCCAAACACCGCTAGTTCGCCTTGATGCAATCCGGAAACAATCTCGACATCGTTGGCAGTTTCGATACCCAATACGACGTGCCGCACCTCAATTTTCTTCTGGTTGTTAACCACTTCCACGGTTCCTTTCCCCACGCCCGTTACTTCCACGGATTGGATGGGAACAGCCAGCGCGTGGTACTCACTTTGCACGGGGATCTGAACGTAGGCATACATCCCTGGAACGATCTCATATTTCGGATTGGGGACTTGAACCTCCGTGTGCATGGTCCGAGTGGCCAGATCAATCTGATCCGAAAAGCGGATCACCTTTCCCTTAAACACCTTTTTGAGGGCAGTCACGTCCACATTCACTTGTTTGCCGATCTGGATGTCCGGTACGATGCGCTCCGGCACTGGAATCACCAGCCGGAGCATATTATTTTGCGATAGCCGGCAGAGCGGAAGCGACGACGTAGCGTTGGAAGTCCCGGCGGGAAGCAGCGCGCCCAGATAGGCGTCCAGCCGAGTCACCACCCCGTCAAAGGGAGCGGTGATGCTGGCATAGTTGAGGAATGCCTGGTCCTTGGCCAGCATGGAGTTCGCAACTGCCAGTTCCTGTTGGGCTGCGGCCAGCGCATCTTGCGCGGCAGAGACGCTGGCGCCAGTGCCCAGGTCCTTACCGTGCGCGATGTCCACATCTTCCTGCGATACCAAGTCCGGCCTCACCTTCTGCACACCGGCAAGGCGGGTGTAAGTCAAGTGTGCAACCGTGTAAGCGGATTGGGCTCGAGTCAGATCTTGTCCGGCACGGGAAACGTCCTTGGCCGCGCGTTCCACGGCGGCGCCGTCTTTCGAAACCTGGGCATCGAGCTCCGGGACTTCCAACACTGCCAGCAACTGCCCCTTCTGGACGTGTGAGCCCCAATCGATGTTGAGTTTTTTTATGTAACCGGAGACCTTGGCCGTAACATCGATTTCCTGAAAAGGAATGAACTCGGAAGCAATACGGAGATCGTTCGAAAGGTTTTGCCGTGTCACCTTGACTACAGCCACGGTCACAACCTTGGAAGGAGCATCACTGGTCTTGCTTTCCCCGGCGCGGCCACAGGAGCTAAGGGAGATGCTGGTCAATAACAGAGTAAGTATGCAAGCCAAATCCATGTTTCGTCTTCTAAGATCTTGTTTATTCATCTTTGTTCTCATTAATTCCTCTTAAAGCAAACCCGGTCCGGCAATGATACGGATTGATTTCCTTCGACTGAGTGAGACTGCGCGAAAGAGCGGTCTGCGCACTACGTTGGGAACTGGGGTGCGCAGACCGGACGCATACTGGAAACAAGCAGGATCTGACCCCGTTCCTACTTCGAAATGCCTTTTTAGTGCCCTGCTTCTACCGAGTGGATAATAGGATGCACGCCTTTCTTCTGCAAACGAAGTTCTTCCCGGGATGGTTCATCCACTGCTGCGCCGGTCTGGGCACCCCCTTGGAAAATCCTACGGAGAAACTCTTCATGTCCATAACGCTTGAAGGTCAATTCTGAGTGCTGGGGCGTCTTTGTCGCCAAGGCTGTACGGACCAGAAACTCCTCAGCGATTTTATTGTCTTCACTCGTGACCGTCATAACCATCAAGTCCGTGCCGTTCATCATCCGGAAAACGTACTTGCCAGCCGGGAGCGTCGTGTTCCCGACGTGAAATTGAAAGGGAATGTTCGCGTCAACTTGGCCGGTGATGTCTGCCTTCGCGGTACCCGCGCAGAGAATCAGCACGAGACAGGAAGGCAGGACTACTGTGATCAACCTTCGCATGTCAGTTACCTCCTTTTCGGTTTTCTAGCTTTGGCATAACACACACCCTAGCGTGCCAGACGTCGGTCCACTTGCAGCGCACTTCCTGCCATTACCCGTCTATCGTTTGACTTTTGGAGGGTATTGCTTAAACATTTTATCGATCGACTTAAGGACTTGCTTTTCATCCCCTTTTTGCTTGTCGGAAACGTCATCCGTTGTCGCCTGACCCCGCCAAACGAGTTGTTTTCTCTTGACATCGATGAGGTCAACTGCAAGGATCCCCATCACGCGGGGTTGAGCCGTGGTTTGGGCGATATCCGGGCCCATGCCACCCCAGTCACCCCAGCCGCCCCAGCCACCCATCATGCCCCAAC
>CALCEB010000059.1 GCA_937900045.1 uncultured Acidobacteriota bacterium | reverse complement strand
AGATTTCTGCCTGTCTCGTGGGCTCGGAGATGTGTATAAGAGACAGGCCCTATAGTCGCGATGGAAAATACTGCGGCTTTTCCCCTGACGGTGAATGGCAGCGGCTTTTCATCGGGAAGTAAGGTCGTGTTTAACGGAACCACGGAGACCACGACTTTTGTCAATTCGACACAGTTGACTGCGCAGATTCCGGGCAGCTCTATCTCAAACGCAGGACCGGTGCAGGTGGCTGTCCAGACCGGTGGGTCAAGCAGCGGCAGCGTGAATTTCTATGTCGTTCCAAGCATTACCCCGCAGGCCGTAAATGTGACTGCAGGTCCAGGCGCAGTTACAACTGCCAATATCAGCGTTCCCTCGTTTAATCCCCCAACTCTCAGTTTGACAGCGGTTGGCCTGAACAACTCGGCGGGCGCCACGGCGGTCAATGTCGGGGTGGGAACTCAAGCGAGTTTGTTCATTGTTGGGAACGGCATTGTGCCGGGGACCTTTTACGAGGTCACGGGGGCCAACAACGACGTCACGGTAACACAGCCGGTGGTCTCCGATTTTACATCGACTACCGGTGGGACTCCGGCCGTCAATGTCAGCATCAACGTGAGCATCAATGCCACTCTAGGCGCCCGAAACCTGATTGTCACCAATCCAGCGGGCGAAATATCCGTTGCAGCCGGAAATATTGTCATCACCGGGCCGGTGCCATTGTAATGAAGAAACATCATCCACTTCTGGCAGCATTCGCAGTCATGGTATTTGCAGGGTCCAGTGCGGCAACCTCGCTTGTTGAATTGAGCATGCAGCAACTGACTCAAGCCTCAACCGTGATCCTTCGCGGCCATGCGGTGAACCAAGTGAGCCAATGGAACGCGAACCATACCGGGATTGAAACCCTGACGACGATCGCCGTGGATCAAAGTGTGAAAGGACAACCGGCCTCGACCGTCATTGTCCGCCAGATGGGCGGAACAATTGGCAGGATTCGTGAATACGTTCCCGGGACGGTCCGGTTTTTGCCTGGAGCCGGGTATATGTTGTTTCTGGAACCCTCACAGACCGACACGTCAGAGTACCTGGTGGTCGGCATGATGCAAGGCGCCTACCGCGTCTTTTGGGATCCCAACACGGGAGAAGAGCGGGTGATTACTCCAACCGGGAAGTATTTCCACGGGGCGCGCGGGCCGGTTTCGAACATGAGCCCGGCCCCACAGACCGTCCCATTGCAGCAATTCCAACAACAAGTCGCGGGCGCTATGTCTGCTCCGGTGGTCATTCCAACTGGGACGGCCATTCCGCTGAAAATCGAGTCGGCTTCCTTTGACGGGGTCGGGCGCATGGCTCTTCAGGCCCGGACCACTGTGGACCTCTTTCCGAATGACCATTTGGTGGTGCCAGCACAGAGCACTTTGACAGGTTATGGCCAGCGCATCACAGACCATTGGGTGGTGCATTGGAGCACGGTTGAAATTGGCGGTACTCCAGTGAAGATCCGGACGGCGCCGGAGAAGTCATTGGGAGCACGGCTGAGCGGCGAAAGGTTTGTGGCTGTTGTGAGGTAGGCGGCGCGAGGTGACCGAATGAGCAAAGCACAGGCCTGGAAACCGGCAATGAAATCGGTGGCCCTCCTTGCGGCCGTGGCTGGACTCGGATGGGCGCTGCTGCTGTTTGCTTACAATCACGAACAGGATGACGTGAATGGCCCGGTGCCCTCGAAATGGTGCAATGATGATAATGGAACTACTTGTAATAACACCGTAAGCTGGAGCTTGAATCCGGCGACAGGTTCAAACGTCAGCGCTAGCGGCGGTCTAAGCGTCCAGGGCGCCATTCAGGGCGCGTTCAATTCCTGGAAACAGGCGCAACTTAACGGACAATCCTTGGCGAATCTAACTATAGTCCAGCTCCCCAACAATTCGCTGACGGGGCCGAATTCAGGAGATTGCGAGAACACTATTGGGTTTGAGGATTCCACCAAGTCGGATTTTCCGACTGGAACCATTGCCTTCACTCAAATCGCCACGTCGGCGGGTTGCACGGTGGCTGGCCCCAACTGCCCTGGGGGATCGCCGCCTAACACTTATACCTGTCCAAATTCCGCAAATCCGAACACGGTTTATACTTGTCCACTTCCTTCCTGCATCATCGATGCGGACATTGAATTTAATCCTGCGGATCAATTCACCATCTCGACCACTCCGGGCGCCAATGCTTTTGACGTTCAAGCCATCGCCACTCATGAAATTGGCCACTTGCTGGGGATGGACCATAGCGGCCTTGCCAGCGCCATCATGTTTGCGTATGGAGACACGGGCGGAGTGCCGAACCGCGGCCTTTCTTTGGACGATGCCGTCGGGATGGGCGCGCTCTATCCCGCTGCGAATTACGCCACGCTCACCGGCGCGCTGGCCGGCCATGTTACCCTCAGCGGGGTGGGCATTTTTGCGGCCCACGTTGTAGTAATTGACGCGGCCACCGGTAACGCTGTCACAGACGGGCTGACGGATACCAGCGGCAATTATCAGATTGCTGGCGTTCCACCCGGCTCCTATAACGTGCTGGCGCTTCCCCTCGCTGGAATTTATACACTGAGCAATTTCTCCGGCTGGGCTTGCGGATTCGGCGAGAACGTTCCGCCTTGCTGCGATCCAACCTCGAACCCGTCGTGCAACAAGTCCGGAGCCTTGAAACCGCCTACCAACTATAGCGGCAAGTTTTATTGATTCGCCCCAGCCTGCAATCTGCTTCATGATCCTGGTGGTCCTGCACTCTTCCAGGACGCGGGTAGCGGTTCAGTCTTTTGTAACCGAGCTGCCTTCAGCGCCGAAACTCGATACGCTCAATGGCTGCGGCGGGGGCACCGCCGCTATAACAGCCAGACTGGGCCCGGCCAAAATTCGGACTACCTTCCTACCGGTTTCGAACCGGAACAGCAAGTTCCCGATTTGGCACGGGCTAACAGAAATGGTCAATCTTACCGTGTCAAAAAATGACCACTGGCGGGAACGCATTCCAGCAACTCAAGCCCCCGATCCAACACTGGCCTTCCTTACATTTCAAGGAATCGATCCATGCAGAAGTCTGGAGAAGCAAGCTTCTTAAATACCGCAAAAGACTGATATTAAATCCTTTACACTCCAGCTTCAACCGGCGGCGCACGCCGTGTTGATGGCCTGTTCATTCCGTCTACCCTTCCTAGCGGGCTCTCAGAACTCAGGCCCAGCTCCTCCCTCGCCCCTAAAAATGCCAACGCTCTTGACCTGCTTTGCCGGTTGCGAGTTGGCATGATGCTTGCTCTCAAACAAACCAGAGCGCTCGCAGTAAAGTACAGCGATTAATTTCTCCCCGCGTGAAATCGGAAAAATGGTCTCCACGCCGAGGGCGAAGTGTGTCCGGAAACGAAATCAATCAACGAAACTCGACGATAGGCGAATCCGGGGCTACGAGCAAGCAAGAAGGATAAGCCCCGCGGCAGCTTCCGCAGCAGACGACAAACACAATCGAAAGGCAGACAGCGAAGGCATGGCGCCATACTCAATGAAATCACAAAAACTCTTTGCGGGCGCTGCCCTTGTCGTCATGGGATTGTTCCTGACCGGTTGCGGCGGTGGCGGCGGTGGAAGCATTGTTCCGAGCCCAGCTCAAAACACCTCTCGGACTGTCACTGTCACGCTCAGCCCAAGCACCGCGACTTTGAATGTTGGCGCCACGCAGCAATTCTCCGCGAGTGTCAGCGGCAGTTCAAGTACATCCGTCACATGGTCCGTGAATGGAGTCAGCGGCGGCAGTTCGGCAATGGGCACGGTCTCAACCTCCGGCCTTTACAAGGCGCCGGCCTCCGTGCCTTCCGCAAGCGTCATGGTGACGGCCACCAGCGTTGCCGATTCCAGCTCCTCAGCATCGAGCAGCGTCAAGATCACAAGCTCGACATCAGTTTCCGTTAGTCCTTCAAAGGCTTCGATTGCAACTGGCGCAACCCAGCAGTTCACGGCCACCGTTACAGGCTTGGCGAATACAGTAGTGAGCTGGTCGGTAAATGGAATGGCCGGGGGCAGCTCCGCGCTCGGCACCGTCTCTTCTATGGGGCTTTATACCGCACCCGCTTCTTTGCCTTCTCCAAATCCCGTAACGGTGACGGCCACCAGCGTTGCCAGTCCGGGCCAATCGGCATCGGCGATGGTTACGATCGTGACGTCCAGCGGATCGCTCTCGTCCTTGAACCCCATCGTCAGCATGCAGAACACCCAGAGCCTGACGTTAGCCGTCAATGGCTCCGGCTTCAGTTCGAGCAGCCAAGTTCAATTCAACGGCGCAGCGAAGCCCACCACTTTCGTAAATTCGGCCCAGGTCACTGCCCAGTTGTCATCGAATGACTTGGCGCAGGTTGGGAAGTTTCCAATCGACGTCGAGACCAATTCAACTCTGAGCCCAGCTCTGAGCTTCTACGTCGTTCCTGAGCTCACCAGTCATGACGTGACTGTCACCGCCGGATCGACAGCCGGCATGGTGAATGTTGCGGCGCAAACAATAACTAATTCCGGACCCCAGATCCTCCAAGTGGGATTGAACAATACCGCTGATGCCGGCGGCGCCACCGTGGCGCAGGGCAGCAATGCGACACTCCTGCTGGTGGGTCAGAATATCGCGCCTGGAACTTATTATGTGGTGAGCGGCAATTCCGGCGACGTCACCGTTACCCAACCCGTGGCTTCGGGCTTCATCACCACCACCGGTGGGCAGCCCGCCGTGCAATTGAGCGTCACGGTGAGCTCCACAGCGGCAACCGGCCCCAGAAACATCCTGGTGACTGACCCTGACGGCAATGTGTCCGTCTTTGTGGGCGGCCTGCTCGTGACTGCGGCACAGTAACTCATGAGACTCCGAACTCTTCAGTTCATTTTCGCGGTTTTGATCGTTGTGGCTCCGTGCCGGGCCACGACCTTCGTTCATCTGAGCCTGACCCAGCTTTCCCGCGCCTCGACCGCCATTGTGAGCGGGCGGGCCACAAAGCAGGAATGCCGTTGGAATGCGGACCATTCCATGATTATGACCCTGACCACGATCACGGTAGACCAGGTCGAGAAGGGATTGCGACTGAAGACGCTGGTGGTGGAGCAACCCGGCGGGGTTCTTGGCAACCTTCAGATGCGCACGGATGGGACGGCCCGCTTCTACCCCCTTGCCTCTTACGTCTTGTTTCTCGAATCCAGCCATTCCGGGCCGGGCCACTTTATGCCGGTTGGGATGATGCAAGGTGTGTTCCGGATTTATCGTGACGCCGGGACCGGAATCGAGCACGTGATTCCCCCCGTTCAAGGCGAATGGGGAGAAGCTCCGGGAAGTCACTTGACGAGAGTGGAGATGACGCCCTCGCTTTCGCAGTTTGAAAGCCGAGTCCGTGGCATCCTTGCTTCGCCCATCGAAATACCCCAGGGCTTGGCTCTCCGAGTGGCGCTCGCTCCAGGTTGGAATCAGGGTCAGGGAAACTTGGCGGTTGAAGCGAGGACCGTCGGAGTCGCCTTTCCAAACCCGGACTTGGTGATTCCCGCAGGAAGTTCGCTGGCGGGAGAGGCTTGCCGCTTGAAGCACGGATGGCGGATTCGCTGGACTTCGCTCGATATTCGCGGCGAGAAGGCGAAATTTGCCGCCGTGAGCCATCTTGCTTCGGGCAAACCGCTGAAGGAAGCCGTTCTCAGCGTGATTGCAGAATGACAATGATAGGAAGCCGAGGTTTCTCATGGTACGGAAAATAAGTGCAGCCGTTGTGATCCTGACGGGGCTCTTTGCAAGCCTCCTGTTGTTTGCCTACACGACGTTCCAACAGAATGTGAATGGGACGGCCACGCCTTCGCGCTGGCCCAGCGCGAATGTGACGTGGAGCTTGAACCCCACAACGGGGACCAATGTCGATGACACTTCCGGGACGAGTCCGGTCCCGGCGGCAACGGTCCTGGCCAACGCCTTTTCCGCATGGCAAGGCGCGCAGTTAAACGGGCAATCCGTGACCACGTTGAACGTGACGCGCGGCGCGGACTCCTCCAAGACAGACCCGGACGGCAGTGATTGTACCAATCTGATCACCTTTGTACCCTCATCTTCGGTTCAATTCGCCACCGGGATTATCGCCACCACCACCGTCACTTCGGTTTTCGGCCCCGTTCCTTCCACTTACAATTGCGGATCGACTCCGCTCCAGACGGCGCAGCCCTCGCAGATCATCGACGCGGACATTGCCTTCAACCCTCAATATCAATTTTCCACGTCCACTCCCTCGCTCCCCGGCCACTACGACCTTGAATCGGTCGCCATCCATGAGGTGGGCCACCTGCTGGGACTGGAGCACGATGGAATCGCTCACGCCGCGATGTACCCCTTTGGCGACACGGGAATCGGCCAGACGCGGACGCTCTCCCCGGATGATGTGGCCGGCATCGCTTACCTTTATCCCGCGGCCGGGTTCAATAGTATGACGGGAAACATCTCCGGCCAAGTTTCGCTGAATGGCGACGGAGTCTATGCCGCCCACGTCGTGGCCGTGGACAAGAATTCCGGCGCAGCGGTGGTGGACGGCCTCTCCGGCCCAAACGGTGATTACACCCTGCAAGGAGTCCCGCCCGGCACTTATCAGATTTTGGTTGAACCCCTGACCGGCGTCTATACCCTCAGCGATTTCAGCGGTTGGACTTGCGGCTACGCGACAAATCCAAACGACTGTTCCTCCGCCCCGCAAAACGCCACCAATTACGCGAGCGTGTTCTACTGAGGGCGCGGATCCCATGATCGTAGATCCTTTTGGCCCTTGACCCCGATCCCCCCGTATCCCTTGGGCGCGCCGACCTGAAGAGAACCGCGCCAGCCATGCCCGACCTGGTACATCTTGAAAACCTCGATCCTTTGTTTTCATACACTCTTAGGGTTCGTTCCGAAAATAATGAT
>CALCEB010000058.1 GCA_937900045.1 uncultured Acidobacteriota bacterium | reverse complement strand
TCCGCGACCGAGACGCCGTCCCGCCTCTGAGAATGCGCCGGATTCAGGTATTACGCCGTTGAGGCCGGCTACGAGCGCACCCTCGCCGAGCGCTTCCAGCATTGGCCCGAAGCCGCCATGACCTACTTCGGGATTCTGGTCTCACCCTGCCAGGTGCGGATCGAGATTCCCGATTGCCGCGTCATGGTGGTTGAGGATCGCCAGCTTGGCACCAACGATTGCCGGGGCTGGATCGCGCGCTCAGTCTTCAATCGCCTGAAGCTCCCCGATCACCGTTTCTATCAGTTTCGCCTGGCGTTTGAGAAGACGCAGGCGAAGGGCAGCTTTAAGCGGGTAGCGCAGAGTTTGCGCCCTTCAAACTCTGCGGTTCGTGAATTGGCGAAGATGAAAAAGCCGCAGAGTTTCTGGGATGCGAAACTCTGCGCTACCCGCTCCAGAAAATGTTGGTCTCGACTGAGCTTGAAGGTCTTGACCAAATGCGGCTTGAGGTTGTGCTGTTTCCAAATGCGCTGCACCGCCATGCGACTGATCCCTTGTGCCCCGGCCATGCTCCGGACCGACCAATGGGTAGCATTGG
Organism: uncultured Acidobacteriota bacterium; assembly: GCA_937900045.1. Classification (GTDB taxonomy): domain Bacteria; phylum Acidobacteriota; class Terriglobia; order UBA7540; family UBA7540; genus CALCEB01. The sequence continues at coordinate 28,632 of CALCEB010000058.1, read as the reverse complement.
AGGGCCTCGAATGCAGGGGCGCTTCGACGACGGTCTGGATTGGCGAGGCGAAAGGCTTGGGATTCGGCCCGGCCAGGGAGCGTCCCTTTCCAGACCCGGCAATCGAAGCGCCAGAAAACGCGCCCGCCACAATTGCACGGTGGGCCGGGAAATATCCAGGGCGTGGGTGATCTCCTGGCTCAACCTGCCCTCGGCGGCCATCGAAATAGTTTACACACGCTACACCAGATTGTGGGACACTACCACCAATCCCGGCAATGGAGGTTGTATTCCCGGTCACCCAGAGTTGTGACCGGAGCCGCAGTGCGAGCCCTCAACGCGCGCATGCGGCTATCCGGACTATCTGAACACCTGTCAAGCAATTTAAAAATGTTACTTTTGGGTGAATCAGCGGCGGTCGGGTGTATGTTGCCGGTTTTGTCGGGAGGCAAAAACGGAAATTCCGGATTACCACGGAGAATGCGACATGAGAAAAGCTCGACCACCACTTTCTGAATCGACATCGAAGCCCATTACCCGGCGCACCTTATTGCAGAGCGTTTCCGCTGCGGCCGTGGGAATGATCGGAACCGGATCCATCGCAATGTCTTCGAACCGCGACACGCCATCTACGTCGGATGCTTCCGGCCCGGCCGACAAGTCCAAAGCTTTCCCCGGAAATTTTCTGTGGGGCTGCGCAACCGCGGGACACCAGGTGGAAGGCAACAATACCAGCAGTGACCTCTGGTTGGTGGAGCACCTTCCGGAGAGCCTGTTCAAAGAGCCATCGGGCGATGCCTGCGATCACTACCACCTCTATCCGCAGGACATCAGCATGTTGGCCGATCTCGGGTTCAACGCATATCGCTTTTCTCTGGAATGGTCACGTATTGAGCCGGAAGAGGGGTTCTTTTCAAGAGCGGAGTTGGAACATTACCGGCGCATGCTAGCCGCTTGCCGCGAGCATCAATTGACCCCGCTGCTCACTTATTCTCACTTCACCGTCCCACGCTGGTTTGCTTACAAGGGCGGATGGCAAAATTCGGCCGCGCCCGGTCTTTACGCGCGTTTCTGCGAGAGAGCGACTAAGCACCTGGGAGATCTCGTGGGCTATGCGTCGACTTTCAATGAACCGGATATTCCCCAATTGCTGAACTGGATAAATCTGCCGGGGACGCCTCCGGGAAGCAGCCTGTTGGAAATGCTACAGGGGAATCTCACCAGAATTCGTAAGCAACTCAATACACCCGAATTCGCCAGTTTTTTCCTGGGGGATGGGAAGAAGATTCGTGATGGTCTGCTCGCCGCACACCACGAGGGTAAAACAGCGATGAAGTCTGTGCGGAGCAACATGCCTGTCGGATTCACCCTTGCAATGTCGGACGATCAGGCGGCGCCCACGGACAGCCATCTGGCGGAAAAACGGGCTGATGTTTATGGCCCGTGGCTGGAGGCTGCAAAGCAAGACGATTTTCTCGGCGTGCAAACCTATTCGCGGTCGTTAGTGGGCAAAAAGGATTTGCCTCCCCCCCAGGGCACAGAGCTGACGCAGACTGACATGGAGTTCTACCCGGAATGTGTTGAACATGTGGTCCGCTATGCAAGCAAGGAAGTAGGTGTGCCTGTCATCGTGACGGAAAACGGAATTGCCACCACGGATGACTCTCGCCGAATGGAATACGTGCAGCGGGCCCTCGTCGGCTTGCACCGCGCCATTGCCGATGGAGTCGATGTGCGAGGCTATGTGGCCTGGTCGCTGCTGGATAACTTCGAGTGGATGTCCGGCTTCGAACCTAAGTTCGGGATGGTAGCGGTTAATCGGGCCATTCAACAGAGAACCATAAAACCCAGTGCCGCGATGCTGGGCAACATCGCGAGAAGAAATTCTCTTTAAGCGGCGTTGACTGAATACCTTTGCCTTGTAGAGCCGGCGCCATCCGGGCTAAAGCGGGTAGCGCAGAGTTTGCGCCCTTCAAACTCTGCGGTTCGTGAATTGGCGAAGATGAAAAAGCCGCAGAGTTTCTGGGATGCGAAACTCTGCGCTACCCGCTTGCCTCAACTTGTCTCGCAATTTAAGGATTATTTAGGTAGTGGTACATCTTCGCTGCTGTAACGGCGGTCTGTGACCGCCGAACTTTATTTCTCAACAGTTTCCGGCGCTCATAGAGCGCCGCTACAGCAAACTGATCCACTACCATTATTTAAGGATAAGCTCTTACAACCCCCGTCGTGGAGCACAGCGTGGGTTTTGAGCTCATTTCCTTAGATGTCGCCCCCGATTATTTTCGGACTCCGCACAGAGGAGGGGTTACAGCAAGCCTGTGCCGAAGATGGCACGATCAGCTCTTCTCGATTTGGCCCTGCCACCGCGTGGGATCGCGGTATTTGACAGTTTGAAGATGCTCGCAGTAGAGCACCAGTTCCCCCGGATTCTTGAAAACTTCGTAGGAGGCTTTGATCAGCCCCATGTCCTTGTACTTGGGCCGCTTCTCCAGGTTGGTTCGAATGGTGTAGATTGTGTCGCCGATGAAAACGGGCTTGATAAAACGCAATTTGTCGTAGCCGTAGCTGAATGCGTTCACGCAGTTCGTCGCAACCAGTCCCAGCCCCATGCTGAAAACCAGCGCCCCGGCTACCAGCCGTTGTCCGAAGACGCCCTCACTGCGGGCGAAGACTTCATCCCCCACGTAAGGGTGCATGTCCAGAACGAGGGCGTTGAAAAGCATGCTCTCGCCTTCTGAGATGGTCCGCCGAAGGGAACGAATCTTGTGGCCAATTTCAAAATCTTCGTAGAACCAGGTTTCCGCATTCCAGACCGGAATCTCCAGGTGCGTGGCAGGGTCGGGATTGGGATTCACAGCTTGCAACTCCTTGTGTAAATCTTGTCTTTCATGTTCGATCTCGCAGGTTGGTCACGCCGCACGCAGCCTCCGATCAAAGGCCGAATTCTTCAGCAATCTGGCGCGTGTGTTCACCGGTGCGGGGAGCGCCCCGGCTGGACTTGTAGACCTCGCCGTCAATGCGGATGGGGCAGCGCAAGGTCAGCAGGCTGGCTCCATTGTCGCGGCGAACCTCCTGGAGCATATCGAGAGACTTGAAGGCCTCGTGCCGAACCAATTGGGACCAATTCAAGACGTCCGAGCACCAGAAATCCGCGGGTTCCAGGATGCTCAGCCAGTGCGCGGTCGTCTGGGTCTTCAAGTGGTCCGCAAGGATGCCCTTGATCTCATCGCGTTTAATGAACCAGGTTTTGGGATCCGAATACTTAGCGAGAGGCGGACAGTTCAGGAGCTCTCCTAATCGGGTCACGGAACCCATGGCCAACGCCAGGTAGCCGCTGGCGGTGGCGTAAATGCCGTAGGGCGCTCCGAGGTAGGCATGGGCATTGTTCACAGCGCTTCGTTGTGGCAGCTTTCCGCCGTCATTCAGATGAGTGGTCAATACTTCGAACTGAAAATCGAGCACCGCCTCGAGCAGGCTGACCTCCACCAGGCCGCCTTCAGCGGTTTTCCCTCGCCGCACCAGGCAGGCCAGAATGCCTTGCACCAGGAATGCTCCGGCAAACATATCTGCGGTAGCCAGTCCAAAGGGCATGGGAGGTTGCTCTGCATTCCCGTTCAGCCAGACAAGGCCCGATAATGACTGGGCCAGCAAATCCTGACCCGGTTTGTCGCGCCACGGACCCTGTTGGCCGTAGCCCGTGACTTGTGCGTAAACCAGGCGGGGATTGATGGTACGCGCGGCTTGGTAGTGGAGTCCGAGCTTTTCCATCACGCCCGGCCTGAAATTCTGTATCAGTACATCGGCCCGCTGGATCACCTTCTCAACGCGGGCGCGGTCTGTGGGGTCTTTGAAGTCAGCGGCAAAGCTCTGCTTATTGCGGTTGATGGAATGGAACAGCGTGCTATCGCCGTCCAGATCGAGGTTGGAAATATAGAGTTGGCGGCACAGGTCCCCTTTTGCCGGGCGCTCAATCTTGATGACGCGCGCCCCGAGATCTGCCAGCCGGAGCGCAGCCCAGGGCCCCGCAAGGAACTGGCTGCAATCAAGAACGAGGATTCCCTCCAGAGGTTTCATGTAGAAAGTCCTATTTGGGGGCTCTTGCCCCGCCGGTGTCTGGCCTTGAGATTTTGTATGCGAAAAGGCATTCTATTTATGAAAACATGAACGTGTCAACAGAATTTGCATCCTTGCGTCAACTTCAAAGGTGGGATCATACGGCGATGACACGGACGGGCAGGAGGCTCACCGCTGGGGGAGGCTGGGGCGTTTCTTCACCATGAGCAGGTGCTCGCAGGCCAGCACGGTTTCCTGACGCTGATTGAAGGCTTCGACGAGCTCTACCACAATTCCGTAATCGGGCCGCTTGAGAGCGTCCCGTTTCTCCTTCACCGTGACCCTAGCGTGCAGGGTGTCACCAATAAACACCGGCTTAATGAAGCGCAAATGGTCGTAGCCGTAAGTGAAAGCTTCGGGGTTGATGTCCAAGGCAATGAGTCCGATGGCGATGGTAAAGACTAGCGTTCCATGCGCAACGCGCTGCTTGAACTCTTGGGTCTTGCACCACTCGGCGTCCATGTGGTGAGGATAAAAATCCCCGCTTTGACCTGCATGGAGGACCACATCGGTCTCAGTGATGGTCCGGCCCAGGCTCTCACGGACGGATGCATTCTCATATTGTTCGAAGTATCGCGATTGGATCATGGCTGCAGTCCCAGGGCGCGATTGATTCCGGCGGCGGTGGACCTTAAACCTTTAAGGATTTGCTGACGGTTATCCCTCTTGCCCCGCATATCCAGGGAGGCAACGGCCAGTGCTGCGGCCAAGTTGATCTGCGGTTTTCCCACCAGCACGGCATAGCTTCGGATGCCAATGATGGGCTCATTGTGCGCCGTGGAGAAGCCCCTCCGGCGGATCTCTGCGAGTTGGGCGGCGAGCTTCTTCCGGGCTGTAACATTCCATCGCCGGTACTCTTCAGAACTTTCGCAGAAATGCCGGAATTCATCCTCGCCACAATGGGCTAGAAGGAGACGTCCCGAGGCGGTGCGAAGAGGCGAGAACGCCGAGCCCACCTCCACAGAGAATCGATAGATGGCGGGGCTGTCAGCCTGGGCAAGAACCACCAGCCGCGAGCCGTCCAGGATGCTAATGTGGCAGGATTCTTTAATTTGTTCGGCGAGCGTTCGCATCTGCATCGTAGCGGGACGCAGCAGTTTCTCCACCGGCGAATGGGTGTGGGCTAGTTGGTAGAGCCGCAAGGTGAGCCGGCACTTTCCAGAAACCGGATCTCTTTCGATAAAATGCCGCCGCTCCAAGGCGTTGAGCATTCGAAATAGTTCGCTACTGGTGCGGCCCAGACGCCGGGCCAAGTCGGAGAGGGATTGCGGTACCTGCGCGGCGGCCAAGACCTCAAGAATATCAAGGCCCTTTTCGAGGGCGGGAACGTAGTATTTCTGGGAGTTCTTGGAGGACTTTTTCATTGACAAGCCATATTTTATCCGTAAAATTACGTTTTCCAAAGGAACCGGCCACCGGTTCAGGCCACTGGGATATCTAAACCCTCTGCAGGGCCTAGAATGGATACTTCCGCTGGCAACGCAACATTATGCCGCAACTCGCCTTAAATCAGAAGCCCGCTCTGCCGAGGGTCCCCCGGCCCATCATCATCATTGGGGCGGGGGGAATTGTTCGTGACGCCCACCTCCCGGCCTATCACAAGGCGGGCTTCCCCGTGGCAGGTATTCATGACTTGAATCAAGAGCGGGCATCGAAGTTGGCCGCGAAATTCGGCATCGAGCGGGTCTACCCGTCGCTGGCGGAGGCAACGGTTGAAGCTCCAGCCAACGCAGTGTTTGACATCGCGATCCCGGCTTCGGCCCTCTTGGAAACTTTACCCTGTCTGCCGGACGATCGCGCTGTGCTGATTCAGAAACCCTTGGGTGAGAATCTGGACCAGGCACGGCAGATTGTGGATCTTTGCCGTCGCAAGCGATTGCGCGCTGCGGTGAACTTCCAGCTCCGGTACGCACCTTATGTGCTGGCAGCAAGAAGTCTGCTCGAGCAGGGGCTGATCGGCGCATTGCACGATATGGAAGTGCGAGTATCGGTGTACACGCCCTGGCACCTGTGGACATTCTTGCAGGGGATGCCACGGGTAGAGATTCTTTACCATAGCATCCACTACCTTGACCTGCTCCGTTCATTCCTCGGCGAACCGCGCGGCGTTTATGCCAAGACTTTAAGGCAAGCCTCGCCCTCCCACCTTGCTCCGGCCCGGTCCAGCATCATTCTGGATTACGGCGATACACTGCGGGCCTCCGTCTCCGCCAATCACGGCCACCGGTTCGGCTTGCGCCACCAGGAGAGCTTCATCAAATGGGAAGGAACGCGGGGAGCCATCGTCGCGAAGATGGGTCTGCTCCTGAATTATCCGGAAGGTGAGCTCGACGAATTGGAGTTTTGTATTCTCCGTGAAGGATCCTTGCCTCTATGGGAGTCGGTTAAATTGAAGGGGAGTTGGTTTCCTGACGCCTTCATTGGAACGATGGGAAGTGTGATGCGCTGGGCCGAAGACGTGGACGATAAACCTCCCACGGCAGTAGACGACGCACTGAAGACGATGGTTCTAGTCGAGGCGGCGTACCGGTCCAGCGATCGAGGCGGCGAACCCGTTCCTGAATGAGGTGAATGCTTCCGCCAGATTAGAGTTGCCCATGACTTTTCCCAACTGTACTCGGCTTCGAGGCATTACCTGGAATCATTCGCGCGGCTTCCTGCCGATGGTGGCGACGGCCCAGCGTTTTTGCGAAACGCAGCCCGGAATGGAAATCGTTTGGGAAAAGCGCAGCCTGCAGGATTTTGCGGATTCGCCAATCGAGAAGCTGGCGGAAACTTTCGATCTTCTGGTGATTGACCACCCGTTTGCCGGATACGCTGCGCGCCACCAAGTCCTGATGGCGCTGGATGAGTTCTTGAGCGCCGATTTCTTGGATGACCAGAGGCGGAATTCCGCTGGCAATTCCCACCGGAGCTATTTCTATGGTGGCCACCAATGGGCGCTGGCCATTGATGCAGCCGCTCCGGTGAGCGCCTGGCGGCCCGACTTGCTTAAACAGGACCATCTCTGCGTGCCCGAGACCTGGGGCGAGCTCCTGGCCTTGGCAAAGCAACAGCGAGTTGCATTTCCTGCTATTCCGGTTGATAGCCTCATGAACTTTTACATGTTTTGTTGTGCTTTAGGTGAGACTCCATTTCGTTCTCCGGATTTCATAGTTGACGCCGAGGCGGGAGTTGAGGCGCTGGCCAGGCTGCGCGAACTGGTGTCACTCTGCCCCCATGACATTCTCGACTGGAACCCCATTGCCACCTATGAAACGATGACCCGCTGCGACGAGATTGCCTACTGTCCCTTTGCTTACGGATATTCAAACTACGCGCGCAAGGGGTATGCGCGCAGGCTGCTGCAATTTGGTGATGTCTGCCGCGTGCTTGGGGACCAGCGCCCTCCGACGACACTGGGAGGCACGGGGCTTGCCATTTCCGCTGCCTGCCCTCATCGCGAAACTGCACTGGAATATGTTAGCTATATTGCGTCCGCCGATTGTCAGAGGACGATCTATGTTCAGAGCGGCGGCCAGCCGGGACATCGCTCCGCCTGGACGGATGAAGAAACGAATCGGGCCACCCACGATTTCTTCCGGAACACCCTTCCCACACTGGACAGAGCCTATTTGCGGCCTCGCTATAGCGGCTACATTCAGTTTCAGGATCAGGCCGGCCCGGCGGTTCACCGTTTCCTGCGGCAAGGCGGTAATCCGGCCTTGGTGATTGCAGAGATGCAAGGATTCTTCGAAAGGTCCCGGGAGAGCGGCATGAACGCAAACGGCGAGCATCGCTGAACGAAGCTTTCGATCAGGAGTGAGGGAAAATGTTCCAAAGCAGGCAATCCAACCTCGCGGTTGATAACGCCGGTTTGCGGCGTTATCATCCGGCAGTCTCCGACTTTCATTAGCGAAGATTGTTTTCCCTGTCAAAATGGGCTTGCAATCTTTCTGATGAAAGCATATAAGGCATAGGGTTTGGCGGGTTTTCCGTCTGCCATTGAGGCTTGGAGGGCGTCTTCTATGAATCGGCGGCAATTTTCAAGGCTTTCAACGTTGGGCTTGGCATCCGCAGCGTTGCCAGTACCGGTGAACCTCGCCCGGAGCGGTTTCGAGCCTTATTCCTCGGCTGCGGAAGAAGCCGCTCCGGGAAGAGGCGCGTGGTTCATCCCGGCGCGCTATGGGCGCTTCATCCACTTTGGCCTCTACGCGCTGCTCGGCCGCGGCGAGTGGCAAATGTACTTGGAGCAAATTCCGCCGGACCAATACGCCAAGCTCAAGGACCGCTTCAACCCCTCGGAATTCAACGCCCGCGAATGGGTGGACTTGGCGCGGAAAGCCGGCCAGCGCTACATCACGATCACTTCCAAGCATCATGAGGGCTTTGCCATGTTCAACACCAAGCTCTCAGATTTTTCCATCATGCACACCCCCTTTGGCCGTGACTTGTGCGGCGAATTGGCGGAGGAATGCCATCGCCAGGGCATGGTCATCAGCTTTTATTTTTCCCTGATGGATTGGCACTCGCCGCTTTACCGCCCCAGCCTGAAGCACGGCACACCGGTCTCGCAGGCGTTCGTTAAGTTCATGCACGGCCAAGTGCGCGAGTTGTGCACTAACTACGGCAAGCTCGGCGCCCTGTGGTTTGACGGTGGCTGGGATCACACGCCGGAACAGTGGCAGTCGGAAAGGCTTATTGCCATGATCCGCCAGCTTCAGCCGGATGCTTTGATCAATAACCGCACCGGACTTCCCGCCGATTTTTCGACTCCCGAGGAGGCCATCGGCGAGATCAACAAACCCGGCCGCCTTTGGGAAAACTGCAACACCACCAATGACGCCTGGGGTTACGATGCCATGGACCAGCGGTTCAAGTCCCCCCGGGAAATCCTTCATTTGCTGGTGAAGGCTGTGGCCGGAGGCGGCAACTTGCTGTTGAATGTGGGGCCGCTGCCTACCGGCAAAATCGATCCGGTTTCCACCGCCAACCTTGATGTCGTGGGCGAATGGCTGGAGAAGAACGGAGAATCGATCTACGGCGCGACTTCGTTCCGCCAAATTTATTACGATAACGTTTACACCACACAAAAGGGTGACAAGGTCTACGTCCACATTTTCGACTGGAAGCCCGAAGCCAGTTGCGACCTGTGGCAACTGAATATGAAGAATGCCCGACGGGCTTACTTTCTTGAAAGCGGCGAGCCGGTAAAGTTGGGTCACAGCCACGGTTCAGGAGTGCGCTTGACCGTCCGCAACGCCAACCCCAAGCCTTCGCCCGATACCGTGGTGGCCTTCGAAGGGGTCGAACCAGCCGGCAAAGCTGGAGCTTAGAGGTGATGTCCCAGCCCAGGCTGAAGAGGCGAAATTTTATGGATAAGCTGCCATCCAAACACCCGAACCGCCGGGACCTTTTCCGAATGATGGGGGCCGGGACGGCCGCGTTTTTGGCTCCGCCGCTATCCCTAGACGCTGCTGCCGCCCGCCGCGCCGCGCCTAAAGTCCAGGAGACGCTTTGCTGGACCACCGTGAATGAAATGATCCCCGAAAGGACGGAAGCCTGGCAGAAGGCAATGGCTTTCTGGCAAGAGGCGAAGTTCGGAATGTTCATCACTTGGGGACCGGTTTCGCAAGCCAGCCTCGAAATCTCCTGGCCCATGATGGTACCGGACCCCAAATGGCCCATTACTGAAGACAAATATGTAAACCTCTACAAGACTTTTAACCCCGTGAAGTACGATGCGGAGGCCTGGATTGAGCTGGCCAAGGATGCCGGTCAGCGTTACATGGTGATGGTGACGAAACATCATGACGGCTTCTGCATGTTCGATTCTTCTTTCACGGATTACAAGATTACCAACACACCCTACAAAAAGGATATTGTGCGGATGCTGGCGGATGCCTGCCATCGCCAGAACCAGGCGCTAGGTTTTTACTACTCTCCGCCGGACATGCACCACCCCGGTTACCGGGACACCGCAAAGCCTGTCAGCCAAACGTGGCACGCCCAACCCACACGGCCGGAATGGCCGGTATATTTGGACTACATGGGCTTGCAACTCCGCGAACTGCTGTGCCGTTACGGGCCGGGACTGGTGGTGTGGTTTGATGGTCTCGATCACCAGAAGAAGTATGATGGCTACCGCTTCGCACGGATGATCCGGGAATTTTCTCCGGGCACGCTCATCAACAACCGAATTGGCATTCCAGGCGATTTTGACACCCCGGAGCAGTGGGTGCCGAAGCGCATTCCGGTGAAGGGAATTGCGATCCAAGGCACCAATCCCGAGCTCAACAACAGTTTGCCCGGAGGCATGCCGTCGCCGGGCGAATTCAAACCTTGGGAAACTTGCATGACCATCAACAACACTTGGGCCTACAACAAGAATGACCACAACTACAAATCCACAATCCACCTAATCCGCAGTCTGGTGGATGTAGCCAGCAAGGGCGGCAACTTCCTTTTGAACGTCGGGCCGACTCCGGAGGGCACGATTCAGCCAGAATTCCGGGATCGGCTGCGAGGCATCGGCAAGTGGATGAAGGTGAACGGCGAGTCCATTTACGGCACCACGTATGGGCCTTTGCAGGATCTCTCCTTTGGGCGCACCACGGCGAAGGGCAATACGGTTTATCTGCAAGTATTTGACTGGCCCGCCGGGGGCAGGCTGGAAGCCCCGGGACTTGAAGCACGAATCAGACGGGTGAGGGTGCTGGCCCATGGACAGTCGCTAAAATTTAAACAAACCGCCAGGATTATAACAATCGAGGGGCCTCAGCAAGCCCCGGACCCAAGCGTTTCAGTGCTGGAATTGACCACGAGCTAAAGCACGAAAGATTTATTTCGACCGCGGCCTGCCCGCGCGGTGGAGAGAGAATTAGAAGAGGAGCGAATAATGCGTTTTCAACCTTCTCGCAGGGAATTTATGAAAACTGCGTCTCGGGCTGGGGCCGGGCTGGCGGCAACACCCGCCCTGTATTTGCGACAGGTTTTTGCCGGGGCGATGTTGCCGGCAAAGTATCAGCCTACCTGGGAATCGCTTTCCCAATATCAGGTTCCCGATTGGTATCGCGATGCCAAGTTTGGCATCTTCCTGCACTGGGGCGTTTATTCTGTGCCGGCGCACGATAGCGAATGGTATCCGCGCCTGATGTACCGCCGGGAGAGTCCTGTTTTTCAATGGCATGCGGACCATTGGGGCCCGCAATCGATGTTTGGTTATAAGGATTTCATCCCCATGTTCAAAGCTCAGAACTGGGCGCCGGGACAATGGGTGGATTTGTTCAAGAGGGCCGGCGCGAAATACGTGGTTCCTGTAGGCGAGCACCACGATGGTTTTCCCATGTACGATTGTATCTTTACGCGGTGGACGGCCGCCAAGATGGGACCGCACCGCGACGTGGTGGGCGAACTGGGACGCGAAGTCCGCGAGCAGGGATTGAGGTTGGGAATTTCCTCCCATCGGGCCTTCGATTGGTCGTATTACACGTTTGACGATCACTTTGATACGGTCAATCCGCGCTATGCCGGCCTTTACGGCAAGGCTCATCCGCCCGCGCCCAAAATCAACAGCAAGCCCGGTGAGCTGCGGCAGACGGCTTCTCCCGGCTTCCTGCAGGATTGGTACGCGCGAACCATCCAGATAGTAGACCAGTACCGCCCGGACCTGATCTGGTTCGATTTCGGCTTTGAAGCGCCGGAGTTTGAGCCTTATCGCAAAGAGTTCGGCGCATATTTTTACAATCAGGCGGAGAAGTGGGGCCGCGGCGTGGTGCTGAATTACAAGCACGATGCCTATCCAGAAAAAGCTGCTGTGCTCGATATCGAGCGGGGTCTGCTGGATGAAATCCGGCCCAACGTCTGGCAAACGGATACTTCGGTAAGTTGGAAATCCTGGGGCTATATCAAAGACGATCAATTCAAAACGCCGGGCGGCCTGATCCATGAGTTGATTGACATCACCAGCAAGAATGGCTGCTTGTTGCTGAACGTCGGTCCCAAGCCGGACGGCACGATCCCGGAGCAGGCAGAAGCAGTTCTGCTCGGCATGGGTAAGTGGTTGACGTTGAATGGCGAAGCGATTTATGGCACGCGGCCGTGGAAAGTGTATGGCGAGGGTCCCACGAAAATGCAGGGTGGTTACTTCAAAGAACAAGAGGTTAAGTTCACCCCCCAGGACCTGCGATTTACACAAAAGAAAGACACGGTTTATGCCATCTGCATGGCTTGGCCGGGGTCAACCCTCAAGATTGAATCGCTCGGCACATCTTCCGAAGCAAACCCCGGTCAAGTCGCAGACGTCCGGCTGATCGGCGTGGACCAGAAACTTGATTGGAAACAGAATGCCGCTGCCCTCAGCGTCCAGGTGCCAGACCACAAGCCCTGCGACTTCGCTTATGTGTTTAAGGTCACGATGACAATGTAGGATGACCATGGTAACTCGATTGGGAACGCCGCTAAGGCAGGAAAATAGGTGAAAAAATCGATGAAAGGGGAGACCAACACACCGATCCGGCGCCGCGATTTCCTGACAAGTATCGGCGCCACCGCCGCCCTCCCTCTGATCCAAGCTCTTGGCCACGGAGCTTCCAGCTCTCGGGATGAGACGCCGCTCGAAGTCTACGTGGTTCCCAACTTTCATCCGGCCAGTTGCGGCTGGCTCACCAATTTCTCCCGCGAGCGTGTTTACTGCGCGAACAGCTACCTGGATCACTTGGACCGCGTTCGTGATGATCCCACCTATAAGTTCGTCCTCTCCGAAGTGGACAACATGATCGCCATCATGAATTTTCAGCCACAGCGAATTGAGGAGATCAAGCAGCGCGCGAAAGAAGGCCGCGTCGAACTGGTGAATGCCACCTTCCTGGAAATGACCATAAACCTCTCTGGAGGCGAAGCGCTGATCAAGGAAGGCATTGAAGGGCTGCGCTGGCAGGAACAGATGATGGGCGAAAGCCCGCGCATTGCCTGGACGATTGACGTGTGTGGCACTCATGACCAGATGGGGCAGATTTGCTCCGGATTGGGTTTGGAGGCGATGGTTTACACGCGCATGAATCCTACCGGCAGCGCGATTCATTGGGCCGAGTCGCCGGATGGCTCGCGCATCCTGGCGCTCTGCCCCGGACATTATGCGGAATTTGAGCCACTGTTCAAGACCCCGCAAGCGTTGACGGACGATCAGCTTCGAGAATTGAATGATACCGTGAAGGCAAAACTGAAGGCGACACCAACGGGGGCGACGGTCTTGATTCTCGGCGGCAGCGGCGATTACAGCCTTGCTCCGCTTTACAAGGAATACCCGCGCGAATTTCTTAAACAATGGAAGCGGGTGAACCCCAAGACGCATCTTCACATCGCCACCGCCAGCGAATATCTGGATAAAATTGTGGAACCCATTTCCATGGGCAGGATCCGGATTCCCACTCTGCGCGGCGGCACGGGTTACACCTTTGACTCTTTCTGGATTGAGAACCCGCGCGTCAAAACCCTTTACCGGGCGAACGAGCAGGCGCTCGAGACGGCGGAGGGAATTACCACCGTTGCCAGCCTGCATTCCGGTTTTTCCTATCCCGCGCAGGCGCTTTACGGCGCATGGACTCTGATGATGCTCAATATGGATCGCAACTCGCTTTGGGGCTCGGCGGGCGGCATGGTGTTTGAGAGCGCCGTATCCTGGGACGTTCAGGACCGCATGAGCTGGGTGGGATCGGCCAGCCGCAAAGCGCAGGAAGACGGGCTCAGCGCCTTGCTCGCCGCCGGAGACGGCGTGGCGCTTTATAACCCGCTCAACTGGCAGAGGACGGATCCGGTGGCTCTCGATCTTCCAGCGGGAAAGAGCCTGGTGGGAATAACCTGCCAGAGCCTGCCAGACGGCAAGACCCTTTGCGGCCTTACCCTGCCTTCGGTCAGCGTTTCAGGCATCGGCCTCGTTGACAAAGCTCCGGAGCCATCCAGAAGCATCGAGCCTCCCGCATCGATCGACACCCGGCACTATGAGGCCCGGATCGATTGGAACACGGGCGCGTTAGTTGGACTGAAGCTAAAGCCTTCAGGCCGCGAAATCCTAGGCGGGCCGGCCAATGTGATCGTGGCGGAAAAGCCCAAATCCCAACAAGGTGATCCCGGCGACTTCATGCTGCCTCGCTCCGGGCGCAATCGCCTGGCTTCCTCGAGTGATTTCAAGCCCATCCATCTCAGGGTTACCGCCGGACCGCTTGTCACCACCGTCGAAATCCAAAACCCGTTCTTTGGGGGTGGCCCCAGCCGCCGCGTCATGCGCTTTTATCACGAGCACCCGCGCATCGATTTTGAGACGGAGCTTGAAAACGTGCCCAACCTCACCGTAGTGGTGGCGGAGTTTCCCCTGGCCGATGAAGTCCTCGAAGTGCGCCGCGGAATTCCCAACGGTTTTTCCCACGGAGCCTGGTCCAAGCCGAATCCACAACTGCACGGATGGACCAAGGGCATTGTGCCTGCCGTGCGCTGGATCGATTTCACACTGGTGGGTGGGGGTGGGGTTGCCCTCTTCGACCGCGGTCTGAGCGGACGCGAGCTGGACGGCAGAACTCCAATCATTTACTTGCTCAATTGCACAGATAAGTACTACGGCTATCCCAACCCGTGGCTAAGCGGAAGCGGCCCGCATCGTCTGGCCTATTCGCTGGTAGCGCGTGATGGCGAATGGCGGAACGCGCGCGTGCCGCACCTGGCGCGGGAATATAACGCGCCGCCGGCTGCCGTATCCGGGCGGCGCCCAGCCAACGCCCAGCATTTTGTGCGCACCTCGGAAAACCTGATCCTCCAGGCGCTTCGCCGCGAGGACCAATATATTGAAATGCGCCTCATCGAATGCCTGGGCTTGGCCGGAGAGGCCGAGGTGTCGTTCTTTCTACCTCACCGCGGCGCCGCGCTCACTAACCTCCGTGGACAGAACCCCCAACCACTCGCCGCAGGCCCGGTTTACCGCTTTCGGGTTCGTCCTCAACAGATCATTACGATTCGTTTTCAGGCTGGGTCTAGAGTGGAAGCCATCCAACCAGTGACCGAGTGGGATCGTTTTGTGCCCCTGGCCAAGCGGGCCGCCCTGCACCAATACGGCAATTATAAAGGCCATCCTCCCAGAGGGGATGAATGAGGATGCTGGAGATTCGCTCTGGGAAGTAGCGCGAAGTTACACTGGAAGAACCACCATGGTAAGGGTGCAGCATCAGGTAAAAGGCGAAATAGTTCGGACTAATCCTGTCATAAGAAGAAGCGGCAAGACGGCTAAGAGGGGGCGTGCGCCGGTCCGCCCGATCCTTGGATGGGTGCTGGTGCTGACCAACGGGATTCTGCCTGCCCTGGTTTTGACCACCGCTCAGATTGCGCTCGCCCCGGTTCGAGATTCCGGGCAGCCTCCCGATGCGATTCCCAAGAGTTGTCTGGAAGGCCGAAGCCCCTCCTCGCGAGAATCTCAGCTCGAGGCTGCGCTTGAGCGGCAGCCTTCCGCCGCAGCCTATAATTCGCTTGGAGCAGCATTCGCGCAGCAGAAGCAACTTGGATGCGCCGTCGCCGCCTTTGGCGCAGCATTGCGGCTTGACCCGCAATCCTCCGATGCTGCTTTGAACTTGGCGGAGTTGTCACTCAACCAATCGCGCTATCAAGCTGCCATTTACTACCTGAGGCGTGTCTCGTCTATGCCGCCTCATGGCGCCTTGCTTTCCAGGATTGAGGCAGACCTGGGAGTGGCCTATTCGAAAACCGGCGATCATGAAGATGCCGTCAAGGCCTTCCGGCAAGCGATTGCTGCAAACCCTGGAAACGCAAGCCTGTACTTCAATCTGGCCAATGTTTACGCCCATCAACAAGACTACGGCCGGGCTGCCGAGGAATATCAGAAGGCGGTGGGGCTCGATCCTTCCAACCTGGCGGCTTTGCTGTCACAGGCGAAGGCGCTATTGGTCATCCACAAGGTTCCCCAGGCCCTTCCCTTGGCGCTCCGGTACACGGGGCAGAAGCCGAATGACTTCGATGGGCTGGACGTGCTCGGCCAGGCTTACCGCGAGCTTGGAAAGTACCCAGAGGCCGTGGCGGCATTGCGCCGGGCTACCGGTCTGAGTCCCAGCGATTACAACGCTCACTACAATCTCGGCCTGGCGCTTGCGCGGATGGGGCAGAATGCGGAAGCCGCCCGCCAGCTCCAAAAGGCCCGGAAGCTCAAGCCGGATGAAGCCGCTCCCTTGTATGACCTCGGTCTGATCATGAGCAAAACGAACCACCCCAATGCCGCTCGCCGGGACTTCCAGGCCTTTCAGAAAATGAAGCAAACAAAGGATGTGAAGGGGCGTGCCAAGGTCCTGAACAGCCAGGGTAATGACGACTACGCGAAGGGCAAGATTCCACAAGCTGTGGAAGACTACCGGAAGTCGCTCCAACTTGACCCATCTAGCCCTGAAGTTCACTACAACCTTTCACTGGCGCTGGCCCGCCTGGGCGACGCGGTTGGTGAAAAACAGGAACTTGAGCAGGCAGAGAGGCTCGATCCCAAATTTCCAAAAGCTCATAACCAGCTTGGCCTTTGCGACCTCCGAGAGGGCAAGTTGGGGGATGCCGAACGCGAGTTCAGGAAGGCGCTGGCCCTTCTGCCCACTTTTGCCGGGGCGCAGAACAACCTGGGAGTCCTGCTGGCGCGCCAAGGAAAGCTGGATGAGGCGGAGTCCCAATTTCAGCAGGCCACGGTCAACAATCCGCAATATATTCAGGCTTATATGAACTGGGGTTTGGTACTCGCCCAGCAAGCGAAGTATGGAGATGCGGTTCGCAGTCTGAAACAGGCAGTAAGCCTCTGTGGCGATTGTGAGGAGAGCGCGGCGCTTCACAAGAGTTTGGGTCTGATTGATGCGCGCAAGGGCGATACTCCCGAAGCTCTGAGGGAACTGAACCTGGCGCTGAAGCTCAATCCCTCGGATGCGGAGGTTCGGAATACGGTCCGGAAGCTGAGCGCGGCCCACGGCAGCCCCGGAGCGGCAAACCCACCGGCGGCCCATCCATAGTGCCGGGCCATAAAGCCGGGGGGTGCGGATCGATCCTGGTTTGACGGGATGATGCAATGTGGAAGATGTGGGGGATTCCTATCCGTTTCGCCAGGTTCCACCGGGTCCTTCACGGCGGGGTCGGCGTCGATGATCTTGATTATCGATCAAACGATGCCCATGACGCGATATCGATACTTGAGTAAATTCGCAGGCCTTTGAAAATTCAGCTTGTGAAACAGATAGTTTATTTATAAAAATCCTCTTGACATCGCATTAGTACTATTATATAGCATTTATATAGCATTGGGGCAGAAAATTAATTAGTGCGGGGGAGGTAGAGCCATGACTCAATTCCATCGTTTTTTAAGTAACTTTAAGTTTCTTCAATACAAGCTTCTGTTAATGGCTTTGGGCATTGTTCTTGCGCTTGCTGGCACGAGGCCAGCATGGGCTCAGCTTTCCACGGCCAATATCAGCGGAACCGTAATGGACTCGAGCGGCGCAGTGATCCCGGGCGCTATCTTGATACTTAAAAGTATCGACACAGGCTTTGGCCGAACCACTACCACGAATTCCGCAGGCCTTTACTCCATCCGTGCTATCGATCCGGGAACCTATACGCTTCAAGTTAGCAAACAGGGGTTTGCGACCTCAAGCCAGTCGGCTTTCAAGCTATTCGTGGGCCAGTCGACGAGCTTTGATTTTGTGTTGAAAGTCGGCACGGAGGTGCAGTCGGTCAATGTGGTGGCCTCCACGGCGCATCTGGAAACAACCTCTGCGGAGTTGGGGCAGACGATCAACACGACCCAAGTGAACGATTTGCCCCTCAACGGCCGTAACTTTACGGAGCTTCTGGACCTCACTCCCGGTGTGAGTCCAGTTAGCACGGCCCAGAATGGGGGCGGCGGCGGCGGTTTTGTTGGCCGTTCCATCGGCACTTTCACATTTCCCGCCGTCAATGGCCAGACCAACCGCAGCAACTTCTTCCTGATGGACGGCCTGAATGACGAGAACTCCTTCGTCAGCACTTACAACTTTGCTCCGATTGTTGACCAGATACAGGAATTTCGGGTCGAGTCTCACAATGACTCGGCGGAGTTTGGCCAGTCCCTTGGCGGAATTGTGAACGTGGTCACAAAGTCCGGCACCAACCAGTTCCACGGGGATGCCTGGGAGTTTCTCCGCAACAACGCTTTTGACGCTCGCAACACCTTCTTTCCGAACGTCATTCCCTTCAAGCAGAACATGTTTGGCGGCACGATCGGCGGGCCGGTGATCCTTCCCGGCTACAACGGAAAGAATAGGACTTTCTTCTTCGCTGCTTACGAGGGCTTCCGGAATCATACGCCAGCGACCAGCCTTTTCAATACCGCCACTCCGGCCGAATTGAATGGGGATTTCAGCGCGGTTCCTCGTCAGATTTACAATCCCTTTACCACGGCGCCAGATCCCAACAACCCGGGTTCGTTCATCCGGCAACCTTTTGTTAACAACCAGATCCCTCAGAGCCTGATCAATCCAGGTATGCTGGCTTACGCCAAGGCGCTGTTCCCAGCGCCCGTCAACACCGGAGTTCCAGGGACGAACGCCATCAACGCTACCACCACCTTGACCCGGCAGGATGAGGCCTCTCTGAAGCTCGATCACCAGTTCAACGAAAGCAATTCACTGTGGATCCGGTACTCGGGTTATACCCAGCCGGATACCACTGCGGGGGGGATTCCGAATACGTTTAATGCGATCTTTCTCCACGGATACCAGGCAGGCGCCACCTACACACATACCTTCAGCGGAAATGCGGTGGGCAGCTTCCAGTTTGTCCGGGAAAGCGGGCAGGATAACATCCTTGCTCTGTATAACAGCAGCATTCCGGCAAATCTCTGGCAGACCGCAGGTTTTTCACCCAATTTTGCCGGTGGTTTCCAGACAGGCGGGCCGTTTAACCCTGGGTTATCCATCCCCGGCTATCTGGGTTTTGTCAACGGCAATACAGTTCAGGATACACAGTTCTCCAATGTGTATGAGTATAAGGGCGATTATTCTATCATCCACGGCCGGCACACATTTAAGATGGGCGCGGACTTCCAGAGCAATAACAGCGCCAGCCCAATCTACGGCGTGAGTGATGGCTTCAGTTCTTTCAACACGGGGAACCCCGAAGCCCTTCCTGGCGTCAGCACGGGCGATTCTATGGCTTCCTACCTGCTGGGTGTTCCCGCCAGCGCCGGGCGGAGGAATGTGAACGAAACTGAGCATGGCGGGTGGGTGGACGGCTTCTATTTTCAGGACACTTGGCAGACTTCGAGCAAGCTGACGGTCAATATAGGAATGAGGTACGACTTTACCTTGATGCCGATTTACGGCAGCCTGGCCGCCAATAACCAATACGTGGGTGACCTTAACCTGCAGAACGGTACCTACATTGTTTCCCGCGTTCCCGCTGCTTGTGGCAACGGGGTGGGAGCGCCCTGCATTCCGGGTGGAACGCTACCGGCGCATGTGGTGGCGACGCCGTTCTCAAACCACGCGATCTACCACAACACCTATGACAATTGGCAGCCGCGCCTGGGCATCGCTTACCGTTTGAAACCCAACACCGTCATCCGGGCATCCTTCGGCCGCTTCTTTGACAACTGGGCCGCCGCCATCCAGACTGCCCAGAACTACGAAGGAGCTTGGCCGAGCATCGGCCAACTCCTGGGTCAGAACCTCAACAACCCGGAGCCTGGCGCTCCAACTCCGACGGCTACTGCCCAAGATCCTTTCCACCTCGGCACATCGCAACCCCTGCCCGCAGCAACCCCGTTTAATCAAGTTCAATGGTTCATGAATCCGTATGCCCAGAATCCTTATTCGGACCAGTGGAATTTCGGCGTTCAGCACCAGTTTGGAAACAATACGGTGCTCAATGCAAACTACGTGGGGTCGGAGAGCGTCCGGACGGACATTGGTGGCTTCAACAACGTGGCGCTCACTCCCGGTCCGGGTAATCCACAATCCCGCGCGCCTTACCCGTATATCCGGCCAACCTTTTACGACCGCAGCATCGGGCGGGCAAACTACAATGCCTTCCAATTCTCTTTGAACCGTTCCACCAGCAAGGGATTGACCTACCTTCTCTCCTACACCTACTCCAAGACCATGGACCTTGGCGCGGATGGCTGGTACGGTGCGGAGGGTACGGCCATCCAGAACCCCTACAATCTGATTTATAGCCCGGCGGGCTATGACCTGCCCAACATACTTTCCGAGAGTACTGTCTATCAACTACCGTTTGGCACAGGCCAGAAATACCAGAGCGGCAATAAGGCTCTGGATCACGTTATTGGTGGGTGGCAGCTCAACGGCATCATCACGTTGACTTCTGGCCAGCCTTACACGGTGTTTGCACCTGGGGACATTCCCAATACCGGTAATGTGACGGAGTTTGCGAATCTTGTCGGTAAGCCAAATTTGTCGAATCCGACCCCGCAAGCCTGGTTGAACAAGGCCGCTTTTGCCAGTCCCGCGCAATATACTTTTGGCAATCTGGGAAGAAATTCACTGCGCAGGGACTGGTTCAGAAATGTGGACTTGTCCTTGTTCCGGGAATTTCCGATCAGTGAGTCAAAGAGTCTTGAATTTCGAGCAGAATTCTTTAATGCCTTTAACAATGTGGTGTACGGCCAACCAGATAGTACTTTGACTGATCCTACTTTCGGCCAAGTCACTTATCAGGGCAACGTGCCACGCCAGATTCAGTTTGGTCTGAAGTTTTATTTTTGAGGAAGTGCGGTTTCCGGTCCAAACCGGGCAGGGAACCTCATTGAACCTCTAAGAGCCAAGAGCCGGCCACCCCCCTGGCCGGCTTTTGGAGGATATGTAGCGCGAACATGGAACCCGTCGCCTGATTGCTATGGGCGTGCCGTAATGTCGCCATCCTTGGCGGCGTCGCCGTTCCGAACCGAATTCGTCGGCTGGGAGCCGGCGCTACCAGCGCCTAAGCCTTTTTGCTAATGTAGCATGTAGATGCTCTGCTCAGCATGATAGGCCCCCTCCTTTCGGCAACTTGTTAGAACAATCGAATTTCCCCATGCCCTACCTGCACACCCACTTTTGTATTTTGCATTCCCATTGTCCAGAACGCAGAGTGTTAAAATCCAGACATGCTCACTGACCGAGGAGAACTTCAAAAAGCGGTGGCGCTTGCCGTTTTTTCTCTGCTATTCATTGCAATTTCCGTTGTGGCTCCTCAACGTGGCCTAACCCTACCGCTCGAATCTGTATCCGGCCCAACCACCTCCCCGGCTGCGCTGCTGGCCACGATTCCTCTGGCGTGCCGCACAGGCCAAAAAGTTCCCGAGCAGGCAGCAGAATTCCTTCGCATTGTTGTTGCAAAGCCTTCGGCCGAAGCCTACAACGCCCTGGGTGCGATCTATGGCCGGTCCAAGCGGCTGCCTTGTGCCGTCGCCGCTTTTCAAGCGTCGCTCTCGCTCAACCCGGCTCTTTGGGAGACCCACAATAATCTGGCGCTGACTTTTGTTGAGGCCGGAGACCTCAATCGGGCGGCAAATGAATTCCGCACTGTCATCCGGGAGAAACCGGACGCCTACCAGGCGCACAACGGTCTTGGGCTGGTCCTCGAGAGGCTCGGCCAGTTGGAAGCTGCAACCCATGAGTTTGAAACCGCGGTCAAAATCAACCCCAGGTTCTTTTATGCCTCGCTCAATCTTGCCGAGGCGCGGCTCGATCAGAAAAGGTTCCCCGCTGCCATCTATTACTTGAATCAGGCGCTGGCTTTAAGCCCGCCTGCTGAGGTTGCCCGCCCGATGCTGATGGACCTGGGAATTGCATATTCGGAAAGCGGCAAATACCGCCAGGCCAGTGACGTGTTTAAGAAGCTGATTGCGCAGTCTCCGCGTTCCGCGCAGCTTCATTTCAATCTTGCCACGTCTTTGGCTCATCAGGAGCAATACATAGAGGCTTCCCAGGAATACCGGCGCGCCTTGCAACTGGATCCATCCAACGATTTAGCGCGGATTTCGCTGGCGCAGGCGCTCCTGATTACCAACAAAGTACAGCAGGCCGTTCCTTATGCCTTGAAGTACACTCAGCGCCGGCCGGATGACGCGCTGGGCTTCAACGTGCTCGGACAGGCTTATCGCAAACTTGGCGAATTCCAGAAGGCGGCGGAAATCTTGCGGCGAGCCGTGAAGTTGGACCCTGCGAGTTATGATGCCCACTATAATCTGGGATTCGCCTTGGCCCGCCTCGGGCAGAAGCAAGAGGCCATCTATGAGCTTCAGGAAGCCAAGAGGCTGAAACCCGCCTCCACCAAGGCGGTCTATGAGCTCGGGTTGCTTCTCGCCCAGCAGAACCAACAGCAGGCGTCGCGCGCCAAATTTGAGGCCTTTCAGCAGCTTCAAGCAAAAAAAGACAACCAGGAAAAGGCTGGCCTGCTCAATGACCAGGGTAACTCGGACCTGAAGGCGGGAAAATACCAGGACGCAGCACGGGCCTATGCCCAGGCTGTGGCTTTCGATCCGGCAAACGCGCAATGGCATTACAACTACTCACTGGCGCTTTCCGGCATAAGGGACATCCCGGGCGAAGAGCGTGAACTTGAGAAAGCCGTCGAGCTTGATCCGAACTTTGCGCGAGCTCACAACGACCTCGGACTCTGTTACCTGAACTCCGGCAAACTCCCGGAGGC
This sequence comes from uncultured Acidobacteriota bacterium, assembly GCA_937900045.1. Taxonomy (GTDB): domain Bacteria; phylum Acidobacteriota; class Terriglobia; order UBA7540; family UBA7540; genus CALCEB01. Next base: position 5,847 of record CALCEB010000058.1, on the reverse strand, counting down.
GGAAAAGCAGCTTCGGGCGGCACTCGAAATTAATCCGCGGTTTGCTGAAGCTCAGAACAACCTGGGGGTGCTAGATGTCCGCATAGGGAAGAATGATGAAGCTGTTGAGATGTTCCATCAAGCCACAGTGAACGACCCGCAGTACGCCCAGGCTTTCCTGAACTGGGGCCTGATCGTGGCCGGCCAAAGTCATTACGGCCAGGCCTCCGCTCTCTTCCAGAAGGCCATCCGCATTTCACCGCGTTTCGTTGCAGCATACGCGGCCCTTGCTGAAGCTACTGTGAAGGAGGGGCACACCAAAGAGGCGATTCCGATTTTTCGGAAGGCGTTGGACCTTGATCCGCATTCGGCGCCCGCCCATCTGAATTTGGGAATTGCCTTGGCCGATGCAAGCCAATTGAAAGATGCATTGGCGCAATTCACCGAGGCATCGCGGCTGGACCCGGAATACGCGGAGGCTTATTACAACAAGGCACGCGTGCTGGCCACCCTTAACCGCGTGGAGGATGCCCGTCAGCAACTGGAGACGGCTTACAAGCTTAATCCTCATTACCCGGCGGCGCTCTATCTTTTGGCGGCAATTGAGCGGCACTCCCATCATGTCCACCGCTCCACTCAGCTTCTCGAAAAGGTTGTTAGCTTGAGTCCGAGTGACGCGGACGCGCAGTCCATGCTAGGCCGGAACCTTCAGGACCTCGGACAACTATCCCAAGCCATTGAGCACTGGAAACTTGCTCTGAAGTCCAATCCAGACGACACCCAGGCTCTCTACGGGCTGGCGCAAGCCCTCGGAAGAACGAATCAACCCGAATCCAAGGTCTACATGGCGCGTTTCGAAGCTCTCCAGAAGCGGCAGGTGCTGACTGATCGAATTCAAACCCTTGGCAATTTTGGGTTGCAGGCGGCGGACTCCCGCAACTGGTCACAAGCCATCTCGGATTATGAGCAGGCGATCCAGCTTTGTGGGAACTGCGCGCAGGGCGAGACGCTCCATAAGAATCTCGGCTTGATCTACTCACGCAAAGGAGACGTTGCCAAAGCTGAGCGAGAGCTGCGCGCCGCGCTGAAACTGAATCCCGAGGACACGGATGCGCTGAAGGCGATGCAAATTCTTCAGTCGACCGGAAGCAAACAGACAAGCCCGAACTAGCCAAGGGCTCCGTCAGGGTTTGCGTAGGCCGGAAAACAATATTGGCCAATCAGGAGGCTGAGTCATGGACGCCATCACACGCCGTACATTTGTGAAGTCTCTGGGAGTTGGAGCCGGGTGGCTTTCGCTCCCAGAACTGCAGAACGCGCAGGGACCAGCCCACGCGGCACAGCCCTCCGCCGCGCCACCCCAGGCGGAGGGCATCGAGCTGCGCTTCCGGCAGGTGCATCTAGATTTTCACACCTCGCCGCTCATCCCAGATGTAGGCAAGGATTTTAATGCGGACGAGTTTGCCGCAACTCTGAAGAGTGCCTCCATCGACTCCATCAATATCTTTGCTAAGGACCACCACGGCATGTCGTATTACCCAACGGAGGTTGGGGTGATGCATCCCCACCTGAAGTTTGACCTGCTAGGACAGATGATCGAAGCCTGCCACAAGCAGGATATCCACACGCCGGTTTACATCAGCGTGATGTGGGATATGCACGTGGCCATGCATCATGCGGATTGGCGCGTACTGGATGCACAAGGCAAGGACGTTGGGGCATCGCCTGTTGAAGCCGGCTGGATTCGCATCTGCCCCAATTCGCCTTATCTCGATTACTTGAATGCACAAGCCGAGGAAGTGGCCAAGAACTATGACGCCGACGGCTTCTGGTTTGACATTCTCTTCTATCCACCCGAAGGTTGCTTCTGCCCTTATTGCATGAGGGAGAGAGAGAAGCTGGGGATGGACTCCACAAAACTTGAGGTGAGACAACAACACGCCGAGACTGTCCTGATGCGGACGATGGATCGCCTTTACACCACGGTCCGCCGCTACAGGCCCCAGGCCCTGATTTTCTTCAATGGCCGGGTCCGCATCGGCATGCGTCCGGAGTTGAAGTATTACACGCACCTGGAAATCGAGTCGTTGCCGGGCGGGCAATGGGGGTATGCGCACTTCGCGGTGATGTCGCGCTACATTCGCAACCTGGGTTTTGATTATCTTGGCATGACCGGCCGCTTCCACCGGAGCTGGGGGGACTTTGGAACGCTACGCAACCAGGCGGCGCTGGATTATGAATGCTTCCGCATGTTGGCGCAGGCGGGCCAGTGCTCCATTGGCGACCAAATGCAACCGCGCGGAAAATTGGTGAAGCCGGTTTACGACCGCATCGGGAAAACCTACCGCAGCGTGGCGGAAAAAGAACTGTGGTGCCACGGCGCCAAAGCGGTGACGGAGACCGGTTTTCTTTCCACTGCCCATTTCACGGGCGCAGGCGCATTGACTGAAAGTGATAGAGGTGTGACGAACATGCTGGCGCAGCTTCACCACCAATTTGATACGCTTGACCCTCAATCCGATTTCCGCCGCTACAAGGTTCTGATCCTTCCGGACTATCACCGCATGGATTCGGCGCTCCTCAGCAAGGTGCAGGATTACCTTGCAGGAGGAGGCAAACTCATCCTGAGCCACGAATCCGGCCTGGATCCCGGGGGCAAGCAGTTTGTGCTGCCCGGCATGGGCGTGGAATACATCGGCCCTTCGCCTGATCAGGGCGACCAGGGGGATTATCTGGAAGCGCTGGAAGGCTTGAGCGAAAACATTCCTCACATGGTGCAGTTCACCTACGAAGCGGGTTCCGTGGTGAACGCGCAATCCGGCGCCACGGTGCTGGCGCGAACGTGGAAGCCCTATTTTGACCGCAACTACCTTCACTTCAGCTCCCACCACCAGACGCCCTGGGACCAGCCCACGAGCCACACCACTGTGGCGCAGCACGGCAGCATTATTTACATTGCCTTTCCCATCTTCGAATCCTATGCCCTGAACAGCTATTCGGTACAAAAACAGATTGTGGCGAACTGCCTCCGCCGCTTCCTGCCGAATCCTTTGGTTCAGGTCGGCGCGCCTTCGACGGCGGAAGTGACGCTCACGGAGCAGCCGGGCCGCCGCATTGTTCATATCCTTCACTATCCTGCGGAAAGACGCGCCCCGGACCTTGACGTTGTGGAGGACGTCATCCGCCTCGCCGAGGTCAAGCTGGCGCTGCGGGTGGACCGGCGTCCGGCCAAGGCTTATCTAGCTCCCCAGCGGCATGATCTCACCCTTGATTATGCTCAGGGCTACGCCTATGTGGTGGTCCCGGAAGTGAATGGCCATCAGATGGTTGTGTTTGAAACCTGACCTGAATATTGGGGTCGTCGAACTGAGGCTGCCTTAAACCGTCATAAGCGCAAAAGAAACCGGTAACGAATCCGAAAATGATTGAGGGCAGTTCAAGAAGTTCGTGAAATGACGCCGAGTAGGGGAGCGTTCCAGAACGAGTGCTAACCTTGAGACCCTTGCGGTGTGGCGAGATATGATAAGCTTCCCGTGTCATGATCCAAGCCAGCAACTGGCCAGAAGCCCATACCTCTGCGAAAACATACGCTAACACCTCTCTAAAACCCGCTCTTACCGTTGAATTTCACACGTTTGAGGCCCAAAAGGGACTTTGAAGTAAGAACTTGTCGTAGATGTATGGAGTAGAATAGCCAATCTACGATAGGGTGCGCGACGTAGAAGTGAGAAGTCCGAGGTTTCCTTTTTTTTGTGGCATGTTACCGAGCGTATGTGTTACGTGCGGTTAGAGGAGACTTGATATGCTGAACACCTTGACTGAGTTACCCCAAATCCCTCCCGGGTGCGAAAGCATACGGTAGCGTATTCTACGACAAGTCCTCCCCCTCGATAGTCCGCGGGAAGTGATACGTCCCATTCGGGATTACGTGGCGATGCATCAGAGGGGAAATGTGGGCAAGGTCTTCATCGGCGACAGGTGTGCCTGCTTGCCGGAGAGCCTCGACGATTTTGGTTATCTGGATCGTATTCCAAACCAAAATGGCGTTGGATACCAGACTCAGGCAACTCGCCTTGTTCATGATCTCCTGGTAATCTCCGGTACGGAATTCCCCCGGGTCGGCGAAAAGGATCCAGCACGCCAGACTGTGCCGATGCTCACCTCGATTCAACTGCAGTTGGACGCGGTGTCTTAAATCTTCTTCGGTCAAGTATTTTAGGATGTAAATGGTTTTGACGACTCGCCCCAGCATGGGCAACGCTCTGGCTAGCCGGTCCGACGGAGAACTGTTGGCCAATCGCTGGACGACCACGTGAGCCGGGCAGACCCGGTTCTTGAGCGAGGCCGCCACGCGCACGAACTGATCCCACTGTTCGCGGATTGCATCGACATCCACGCCGCCCCGGAAGAGTCCGGCCCGGTTCGGGTAGACCGCGTTGCGGTCGACCTTATAGAGTTGCTGATCCGACAGGTCCCGGATGCGCGGCATGAAGGAACACCCCAGCAGATAGCAAAGCCCAAACGGGTCCTCGATGTACCCATGCGTGTCGGTGGAATGCTCGCGCAAGCGCAAGACGCTGTCGTTTTCCAGCAAGCCGCCTCCAACACATAGAGGGCCTCGCGGGGCGCGCAGGAGATGACCTGGGCGCCAAAAACACTGAATTGGTCGGAGATGTGAGTATAGACCGAGAGGGCACGGTCGTAATAACCGAAGTAGCGCGGGTAAAAGGAGGCCAGCAGCGAGCTTCTTTGAATGCCGAAGCGTTGCCCGTCTGAGGACGAAACGGCGCCTGAACCCCACGCCCCGCTCAGGGGAAACTGATGATGGTAATTCACTACTGTCCGGTTATAACCTTCACGGATTGAATGGTTTCAGAAGATTGAATGTCTGAACTTAGCAACTGTGGCCTCCGAACCCGCATTTTATGGGGCTTTTGACGATGCCTAACCACGCGAAAAAGTGTAAAACAGTACGTACATGCAGTGTCGGGCGGAGAGTGTATCTTCTTTGTTTTCACCCGACGTTTACCTCAGCCCTCGCACACAGGACGCAAAAAATTGAAATCGAAACGAGTCAGAATTACAGCCAATCTATTGCTACGAAATGAGTTGTACTTACACTCAAAGTCGTTAACCGGACAGTAGTGATGGTAATTAATCAGGATGGTGTTGCTGGCTTTGAGCGTCGCTTCGCGCAGAAACGACCGGCTGACTTCCTGTAGTCCTTCCAGCGTGATCCCCTCAGCACTCAGCGCCATGGCGGCGGTGCCGAGGTTGGTGGCATGGGCGGTGATGGCGGCAAGAAGAGTGGGATACAGGTTGTCGAGGCGAGATTCGTATCCCGGCAGGGGCCGGAATGCCTGGAGAAATCCGCAGCGTTTGTGAACGTCCCGCAGCAGATCCTCGATGCGGATGCGCGGAAGACGGGCTTCGATGGTTTGACGAAGCCGATGGACCCGTTCCGGAACCTCCAGGGCATCCGGCCGTTTCAGATGTAACTCCCCGTCGCGAAGCGTCGCAAAGGGATTCTGCGGCAGCCCTTGATCCAGCCGCCGGGCGACAAGATCAAACTCCTCGCATAATTTCGTCACCACCGCGTCGGCTTCGTGAAACAAAGACAGCTGCTCGTAGGCGCCCCGGCGTTTCTGGGCCCACTGGCGTTCGTCGTAAACCAGATTCCAGAACGACACGTGGTGGCGGCTCTCCGGCAAGTAAATGTCTCCCGAGCGGAGTGCGTCCCGGAGGGCCAGACCCAGAGCGATCTCCCACGCTCGCCGGTCGAGCTGTCCGTCCTCGCGCAGCAGGAATTTTCTCTAGCCCAACTTTCGCAGTTGAGGGGGTAGGCGGGCCGGAAGTGTTTTGTTTTCA
>CALCEB010000057.1 GCA_937900045.1 uncultured Acidobacteriota bacterium | reverse complement strand
CGCTCATCTCGCGCGGTCCGAAGATGACATTGTCGATCAGCCGGGTGGAACCCACGCGCACCGCACCCAATGCCACCGATCCGGGTTCAATGGTTTCGGGGATTTCCAGGCGCCGGGGTTCGCGGATCGTCACGTAATCCGCCTGAAGGCGAGGCTCGGCGGCCAAAGCGTGCTGCATGGCGTTTATCACGGGCGCAGGACTTCGTTCTCCTGCCCACCAAAGTTCCTGAGCGCGGTGCAACGCCCGAGGCAGCACGGTGGCTGCTTGGCGTTCCTCCGAATTCAGATAGAAATTGCGGGAGCTTTTCGCCAAGCCGTCCGGCTCACGCACCGTCGGTACAATCTCCAACTGCACATCCACATTCAGATCCTCAACCAACTGCCGGATGATGACCACTTGCTGAAAATCTTTCTGGCCGAAACAAGCCACGTCCGGCTGGACGATCTGGAAGAGCTTCAGGACCACCGTTGCTACGCCGCGAAAATGACCAGGACGGACGGCGCCTTCGAGCGTCGCGGCCATTCTTCCCGGATCGACGTGAGTCGAGAAGCCTGGAGGGTAGACGGCCCCAGCGTCCGGCGCAAACACAGCGTCCACCCGCAGGCTCTCCAAAGCCCGGATGTCCTGTTCAAGGTTTCTGGGATAGGCTTCAAAGTCCTCGCCCGCCCCGAACTGGGTAGGGTTTACAAAAATCGAGACCACCACCACCGGGCATTTTGATTGGGCGCGCTGGATCAGGCCAAAGTGTCCATCGTGCAACGCCCCCATGGTTGGGACCAGGCCAATGGCCCGCCCGCGCGTATGGACCGCCCGGCAATACCGCTTCATTTCTTCTACTGAACTGACAGTCTGCATGTTTCCTGGTGGTGTCTCAGTTTGCTGTGGCGGCGCTCTATGAGCGCCGAATTTTATTTATCAACACCTTCCGGCGCTCATAGAGCGCCGCCACAGCAAACTGAGACACCACCTGTTTCCTTGCAAAAAGGATTTAATGAATTATGATATCTGACGCTGGGAATTGACGCGCCGCGGCGTGCTTTTTTCCCACAATTCTTGCACGAATCTTCTTGAAAGTTCATGGTTGCAATCTTGCCCGGCGTTGCGATAGTTTAAGCGTCAACGTGGAGGGCTGGAAATCAATTTAATTCTGTGATGCAAGAAGGTCAACTAAAGCGAGGCGGCTCGGGTGGCCACAGGATGACACCCGCCGCGAGTTCTCCGGGTCCCCGTCTACTGGGGCGGCCCAGCCTCAATCTCGCCCGAGGCGGTCTGGCCCCGTAATCATGGGCGGGCAAGTCACGTCCGATTAATCGGACGATGCAAAGGAGATTGCACATGCGAAAAATAATCATGACGCTGTTCACCGGGGGTTTTTTACTAACAACGGGCGTTTCATACGCCAAGAAACACATTACCGACCAGCAGATACAGGCTGAAATTCAGGACCGGCTCTACCACGCATCCGTTTTTAAGCATGGACAAGTCCAGGCCACTTATGACAACGGCGTGGTCACGCTGACCGGCAGCGTGGATAGCCTCGGCGTGAAGGATGATGCCGCAAGAGCGGTGCGAAAAGCGCCGGATGTAAGCAAGATTGTAAACAACATCACGATCAACGCTGAGGATATTACAGACCGCCAGATCGCCTTGAGCGCCAGAAAGCAGGTTGTTCTTTACCCATTCTTTACGGTGTTTGACTGGGCCACCTTCAGGAGCCAAAACCACCATCTGCAAGTGTCCGGTTACGTTACGGAACCCTACAAAAAGATCGATATCGGCCGTCTAATGGAACGCGTCAAAGGTGTGACCGAAGTCCAGAATGACATCAAGGTTTTGCCCACTTCCGTTGACGATGATCAGGTGCGAATGGCTATTGCCCGCGCCATATATACCGATCCTTACTTTGCCGGTTATGGCAACCAACCGATTCCGCCGATTCACATCATCGTGGATAATCTGAACGTGACGCTCTACGGCGTTGTGAACAGTCCGGTTGACCGCCAGAAAGCAGAGCAAGATGCGCGGTTCGCCGCCACCTATTTCAGCTTGACGGATAAACTTTCGGTCGAACATGAATGACCCCGGCCAGCAAACATAGGCTACGTGAGGCCCTTGACGTCCTGCGCGGTTTCGAGACGGCGCAGGACGTTAAGGCAGCCCGCCGCTTGGCAACCAGGAGCCAAGCAGCGCGGCAGTCGCCACCGGCATCCAACGAGATTGATCACACCAAACTCCTGAGAACCCGGTAAGGAGGAATTCATTTGGAGCCGAAATGCCCTTCCAGCGCTTGACCCCGCACCGCTTTCTTCCCGTCTTTGCTGTTTTGCTTTTCATTCCACCGCGAGCTTTTCCGCAGACCAAGAATCCTGCGGATGGCGTCACCCAGGGGAGCTTGAAACTGGCGCGAGTCTATCAAGCGCTCGAACAATCCTACACCTCGCGGTTGGACCCGAACCATGCCATTCTGGACGGGGCCATCCGGGGAATGCTGGCAACCCTCGATCCCTTCTCTGCGTTTTTCGACCGCGATCAGTTTGAAGCGCTGCAGCAACAAACGCGCGGCGAAGCTTTGGGCTTTGGCTCGATTCTCTTCGTCAAGCCCGGCAAAATTCTGGTCCTGGAAACGGCGCAAGGGTCGCCCTCCTGGCGGGCAGGGCTTAGCCCGGGTGATGAAATTACGGCCGTCAATGGGACTCGAGTCGCCCGTTTGGATCTAAATTCATTGGTGGCATTGTTGCAAAGCGCCAAGAGCCATCAGGTGACGCTGGAGGTGATCCATCCCGGCCATTTTGTCGCCCAGGAGTATAAGCTGCAACCCGCGGAGGTGAACCTGCCGTCCGTGGACGAGGCATTCGCCTACGAAAAAGGCGCCGGGTACATCCGGCTTACCTCCTTCGATTCAAAGTCTCCCCAGGAAGTGGCGGAAGCGCTCAATCATCTGGGAGGGAACAACCTAAACGGATTGGTGCTCGACTTGCGCAATAACCACGGCGGAGTGCTGGATGCCGCGATGGGCGTCGCCAGCCTGTTCTTACCACCCGGCAAACTGGTGCTGACGGTGAGCGGACGCGCTGTTCCGGAGAAAGCCTACCTGACGATCCCCGCACCCCTCTTATATCAAAAGCCGCTCGTTTTGCTGGTGAATGGGGAGACGGCCAGTGCCGCAGAAGTCCTGGCGGCTGCGCTCCAGGATCACGACCGGGCCCTGATTGTGGGTGAGCCGACCTACGGCAAAGGCGTGGTGGAATCCGTCATGGCGCTGAGCGAAAAAACGGGCATGGCTCTGCTCACCGCCGAGTATTTTACGCCGAGCGGGCGCTCCATTCAGCGGCCGATACCGGGAACGGCGCTGGCCCATCCGGAATTGGGGAGAGCGTCCAGAAACGCAAGCGAGGCAACTGCCAAGCCGTTGACTTTCCACACCGATGATGGCCGTCCGGTGACGGGTGGCGGCGGCGTGACGCCGGACGTTGCGGCGCTGCCGTTGACCGCGGACCCTTGGGAATCCTTCCTCGACCAGCGTGGCATTTTTACCAGCTTTGCCTCGGAGTATCTCACTACGCACGGTGACGTGAAGGAGACGTTTGATCCGGATCAGAAAGTCCTGGAAGACTTCAAGGACTATCTCAACCGGCAGGGCATTTTGGCGCCCGCCAAGTACTGGGAAAAAGACCAGGAACTTCTTCGGACCCGGATCAGAACAGAAATCATCAACCTGGTCTTCGGATTGGATATGGGAAACCAGATCCAAACACGCCACGACCCACAGGTGCAGAAGGCGGCTTCATTACTGCCGCGCGTTCCGCTACTCTTGAAGGGCCCACCCAAGCACTTCGCTTTAACTACTTCCCATCCCGGTTCGCCGGGAACCGTTGGGAAGAATTAACGGAGATCATTCATAAACCTGACCCGGCGGCCCCTCGCCTGGCGCTTTCGCGCCTCTTCGTGCAGGGACGAGGACAGTATTTTCAGATACATCCCAGTACTTAATGACAGGCTGCAATTAGTGCACGGCCGTCGCTTCAATCTCCACAATCATATCCGGATCCACTAGCCGGGTTACCCCCACAAGTGTGGTGGCGGGGTGAACTTCGCCAAAGGATTCCGCGTGCGCCTTGGCCACCTCCTGCCATTGGTCGATCTGCGTTACATAAATCCGGGTGCGGACCACGTGCTCCAAAGTCAGCCCCAGCCGGCTCAGCGCGTTCTTGATATTTTCTATTGATTGCTTTGTCTGCGCATAGGCATCACCCGGAGCCAGGACCTTTCCTGAAGGATCGGTTCCAGTGGTTCCGGAAACGTAGACGACCTCTCCAGCCTGAACGGCCCGGGCGTAACCGACAATAGGCTCCCAAGGAGTTCCGGAAAATATCTTAGTGCGTTTGGTCTTCATGAATTATCTCCTGTTCAATAAACCCCGGCGGATGTCGCCGGCCTTGCCTAGAAACCATTGGGCTCGACTGTACCCGGTTTACACCTTTTCAGTAAACCGGCGATGGGCCTTGGCAGCTTGCGCCAAGCGGCGGCGCCGGCGCTGGAGCGCCTCGCGGTATCGCCTCTTCTCCTCGGCGGTTCGAGGAACCAAGGGTGGCACGGGAGCCGGATGCCCATCCTGATCCACAGCCACGTAAGTTACCAGGGCGGAACTGGTCTGCAACCGCTCACCTCGAATGTAATCCTCCAGGAAAACGTTAACCTCCACCTCCATTGAGGTGTGGAAGGCGCGGGTGACAAATGACCGTAGCAGCACAATTTGCCCGACTTTAATGGGATGGGCAAAGTCGATTCCATCCACGCTGACCGTCACAATATGCGAACGCGCGTGGCGGTGGGCGGCGATGGCGCCGGCAATGTCAATCAGATGCATCACTCGTCCGCCCAGGATGTTACCGAGCGGATTGGCGTCATTCGGCAGGACCACTTCAATCATCTCAGCCTGTGACTCGGCGACAGTCTTGCCCTTAAGTTTCCCCATCTCCTTCGCACCTCTTTACTTGTGCCCGGGTTGGATTCCTGGAGAAAAACCTGGCCGAGTCCGAGGGAAGGTGTCCAGACCGTTCCGCCGTCAGAGGGGGGACTAGCGTGGAACCCGCCAGCCGCTCCGGCCCTACTCGAAATTGCGCTAAAGAGCCAGCGTGCATATACTATTTCAGTCACTCTTTGATTGCAATACATATCACCCGCTCCGCCCATAATGGGGCCAGGGAACGGCTTGTTTACTCCAAATCAATACTGTCCAACTATAAGTTGAACAGTTCCAACTGTTTAGGCAGATCGCTCCTTGACAACTGATCGTGGTACTCGAGAAACACCTGTAAAATCGGGGGGTTTTCGAAAATCATGACGCTGAGAATTGGGTTGGGCGTCAAGTCGATTCCGAGTTGGTTAAGGCATAAACCGTCTCGGCGAGGTCCACCCCGAAAGGTTCGTCGCGATAAAGATGGCGGGCGGTTCGAATCAGGGCCTGAGCGAAATCGGCATAGATGCGCCAGTCGCGGTGTTCGTTGGCATAGGCGAGGGTGGCCCGGGAAATGGCGCCGCGAAAGCATCCGCGTGAGCGACCGCATTCAGTATGAAGACGTGGGCATTTGCCTCTCCGTGCAGCGTGGATTGAAGTCCCGCGCCTATACAGCGGGCCGCCTCTCCGCGCGTCGGGAGGCGGGCGAGCAACTGTTCCACCGGTTGTTGTTTGCGGATTTGCATGCCGGGTTGAAAATGTAGCGAGGCTTCGTTTTAGACCGTCGAAGCAGTGCCTCCTCACCCGTCCCGGTCTCACCTTTTGGAAAAGGAGGACGGGAAGTGAATGAAACAAGAAGGCTTGCAGCATTTAGTCCATGTTTGCAAGACCGGGGCTTCTACAGACTGACAGCTTAAGGACACGTGCGGGCATTCAGAATGAGCGGCTGTTGAGGGGTCTGAGAGAAATCAAAGCTGTCGCTCATATCGTTGGCCTCCGTGTCTCGCAAGGTTAAAGGCTGCAAGTTGAAACGCTCCTCAATAAACTTGAGGACCGATGAGAATTCGTAGTTAGTGTGGGATACATAACCACTTTTTGCAAACGGCGAAATGATAAGTAACGGCACACGAGGGCCGAGCCCGTACACGTCCAAAACAGGCGGGGGAACATGGTCGTAAAAGCCTCCGTAATCGTCCCAGGTCAGGAAAACGGCGGTGGACTTCCAATCCGGGCTTTGCATAATGGCGTTGATTTGCTGGACCGTCCAATTCTCACCGTTGCACGCGCTCTGCGGTGGATGTTCACTCAATTCCATACTGGTTGTGAGCCACGAGACCGAGGGCAGATTGCCATTGGTGGCGTCCGTAACGAATTGCGTATCCGGCACTACGTGGTCAGCCCAGGCTGATGAATTCCGTATGTGGTTAATGGCGTCATACGCTGACCAGATGTATCCGGATTGACCTTTCCCGGGCGCGTAGTATTTCCAGGACACATTGGCGGATTGCAATCTGTCGGCTAAGGTCTGAAAATCGAAGCAAGGGAAGCTCTTGGTCGGTGTGCCGTTAGCGCTTAAGACCGTCACCGTGGTTGAGGAAGGGGCATCGCATCCCCATGCTCCCGAAGGCCCCTGGTCAGGAGAGGGAAGGTCGATAACACCGCCAGATTGCGCAGCGATGGTGTAAAGATGATTGGGAAAGCTGGGGCCGTGAAGGGAGGAAAACATATGGTCGGCCAGGACAAACTGACGAGCGTAGGCAAAGTAGTTTGGAATGTCAGACTCAATGAACTGCGTATATGCCAGGCTGCCATTATCAATGTTGAAGCCGTTCATTTTCCCCCCAGCGATCGCGTCGATTGCGCACTGCCACAGGTGGCAAAGATCGTGGGGGAGACTGTCCGGCTCGTGAGTCAGTGGGACTTGTTGTCCATTCGACATCACCCCGCTGGTAGCGCCGTCTGCGCCGGGAAAGGTTCCAAAATAATTGTCAAAAGTGCGGTTTTCCTTGATGATGAAGACGACATGTTGGATTTGGTTGAGGCCCGCAGGGCCAGGATTTTGGCCTGGCGTCGAAGGGCCGGACGGCGCGGATGACTGATGAGAGCCTCCGCCGCAACCTGCGATCAAGATACCGGCCATCATCGCGCAAAAACCTTGAGCCGCAATTCGAGACAGAAACGGCCGGGTCATTTTTTCGCTTTCGTCCTTTCCCATGTAAATTGTTAAGAATACAAAATTCTTATCAAGGACAACTTCGACCTCGCAAAACGAGCCCGCGTGGGCTCGCTCCTCTCCTTACAGGTTAGATGGCTGGCACGCGGCAATGGCTTCTTCCTGGTTTTCATCAAAACCAGGTCTGAGAAGCCCAATGCAGTAGAAACCGGAGGGCACAGAGAGTGGGCGAGCTGACTTGGCTCGGGACAGGTCTACTAACCAACCTAATATAACCTATTTGGTTATATACGCCGGCTGCCGGCGATTATGCTTAACCCGGGAAATTCACGTTTTTGACGCAGCGGAGAGCCTCCAGTGCTATAAACATGATGTTGCCAGCTTGTTTGAAGCCCGCCTAACCGGCGACGCGGGCGGTGATCGAGTATGCTGGCCTGCCCTGGTGATCCTGTACGCCAGGATGCTAGACCTCATAAGGGTTCGGCCTGGCTGCGGTGAGTTGAAGGAGAGCGAATGGCACAAGAATACGACGCGGTCATCATCGGGGCCGGACACAACGGCCTGGTGACCGCAGGCTATCTGGCGCGCGCCGGCTTGCGCGTCGTGGTGCTTGAGAGCCGTTATGTGGTGGGTGGCGCCTGCGTCACGGAAGAAGTTTATCCCGGCTTCAAGTACTCCACCACGTCTTACCTCGCCAGCCTACTGCAGCAGAAGGTCATCGACGATCTCGAGATGGAAAAGTTTGGCTACGTGGTTTATCCGAAGAACCCCGCGTTCTTCAGTCCCTTCCCGGATGGACGTTATCTGATAATGTATTCGGAGATGGCGAAGACTTGCGAGGAAATTCGCAAGTTCTCGCCACGCGATGCTGAGGCGTATCCGCGCTATGAGGAATACGTCGACCGCTTGGCGCGCTTTGTGGAGCCCTTGTTGCTCGAAACGCCTCCTGACCTTGGCGGCCGCAGTTTGAATGATGTGATGACGCTTCTCAGGATCGGCAACCGCGCGCGCAAGATGCCTCGTGAAGAGCTTGAGGGTCACGTCCGCATCCTTAGCCAAAGTGTTAAGGATTTTCTGGACCGCTGGTTTGAATCCGAGCAAGTGAAAGTGGCCCTGGCCACGGACGGCGTGATCGGCACCAATGGCGGACCCATGTCTCCCGGCACGGCTTACATTCTGATGCATCACGTGATGGGTGGCGTAGGAGGCGTTCGGGGTCTTTGGGGATTTGTGAAAGGCGGAATGGGAGGCATCACGCAGGCGCTGGCGGCTTCCGCCCGCAGCCGGGGCGTGGAGATTCGCACCGAATCGCCAGTCCGGAACATTTCGCTCAAGAACGGCCAAGCGCGCGGTGTGGCGCTCGAAAACGGCGAGGAAATCGAAGGCAAGATGGTGGTCTCCGGAGCCGATCCCAAACGCACGTTCTTGAAGTTGGTGGGCGAGAAGAATCTTCCCGGTGAATTTGCCGCCTCCATCAAGTCGATCCGCATGGAAGGCGTCTCGATGAAGATCAATCTGGCGCTGGATGGACTGCCCAACTTCACTTGCCTGCCCGGTTCGTCCGTTGGCCCTCATCACAAGACCACCATCCACATTTGTCCGACCCTGGAATACATCGAACGGGGATTCGATGAGTCGAAGTATGGCCGCCCCAGTACCCGGCCGATGCTGGAGATGACCATTCCCACCACCTACGATTCCACGCTAGCGCCTGCGGGCAAGCATGTGATGAACATCTTCCTCCAGTACACACCTTATTCGCTTTCCAAAGAGGTGGCGCCCAACTGGCACGCCATCAAGGAAAGCTATGCGGACCGGGTGATGGACCTCATCGGAGAATATGCGCCGGGATTCAAGAATCTGGTGCTGCACCGCCAGGTGCTTTCGCCGCTCGACTTGGAGGAACAATTCGGTTTGACCGGAGGAAACATCTTCCACGGTGAAATGACTGTAGATCAGCTATTCATGATGCGGCCCGTTCCCGGCTGGGCGAAATACCGCATGCCCATCAAGGGTCTCTACCTGTGCGGCTCCGGCACGCATCCGGGCGGAGGTGTGATGGGAGCGCCTGGCCACAACGCGGCGCGTGAAATTCTGAAGGACTGGAAGTAAACTGCTAGGGAATGAGAACCGGGAGAATTCCGGCCTGGAGTTTCTACATTTATGGAGTCTGGGAGTTTCAGCCAAGCCTCCAGTGCTGTCATGCTGATTGGCCGCGGCCGAAGGCGGCAGTGAGATTGAGTGAACAGCGTTGAGGCTAGTAGCCGAGTTGAGCACAATAACCACGAGTCTTTGCACTTCAAAAATTAAAGGAGGATAAGATATGGTCACACTCAGCGATGCCCGCAGAGTCATCGCCGCGGCAGAAAAAAAGGCGGTGGAAATCGGCCAGCCAATGAATATTGCCGTTGCGGACGGCGGGGGCAATCTGGTGGCTCATGTTCGCATGGACGGGGCCTGGATCGGCAGTATCGACATTTCCATCAAGAAGGCTTACACCTCACGAGCCTTCGATATTGCAACCAAGGACTTGGCTACGCATTCACAGTCCGGCGGGCAATTCTTTGGAATTCACGCTTCAAATAATGGCAAAATCATGATTTTTGCAGGCGGCATTCCACTCAAGCGCGATGGCAAGGTGGTGGGGGCGATCGGCGTTAGCGGCGGATCCGGAGATCAGGACCACGCGGTAGCGGAAGCCGGAGCGGCAGCGTTTTGAATCAGTAACGAGTGACAAGAGACAAGAAAAAGCAGTCAGCTTTCAGCCGTCAGCAAGCAGCATACAGCAGGTCGCAGAAGGGACTTGCGCCGCTTTTGCTGAAAGCTGATAGCTGACGGCTGGCAGCTTGTCTCACTTGTTGCTTGCATCTTCACGCATTCCTAGAGAAGGAGGAAAATTCAATGGCAACAAATCGCGGTATTGCTTACATGAAGCCGGGAGTGGTCGAAATTCAAAGCATTGACTTCCCCAAACTGGTATTGGGAAACCGCAAGTGCGAACACGGAGTCATCCTGAAGATTGTCTCCACCAACATCTGTGGCAGCGATCAACACATGGTCCGGGGGCGGACCACCGCGCCTGCCGGATTGATTCTGGGACATGAAATCACCGGCGAGGTGATCGAGGCCGGGCGCGACGTGGAATTCATCAAAGTGGGAGATCTCGTCTCTGTTCCGTTCAACATAGCCTGTGGCCGCTGCCGCAATTGCAAGGAACGCGCAACGGGCGTTTGTTTGAACGTAAATCCCGCCCGTCCCGGGGCGGCTTACGGCTATGTGGACATGGGTGGATGGGTGGGCGGGCAGGCCGAGTACGTGATGGTGCCTTACGCAGACTTCAACTTGCTGAAGTTTCCGGACAAGGCTCAGGCCATGGAAAAAATCCGTGATCTCACCTGCCTGTCAGACATTTTGCCCACCGGTTATCACGGCGCCGTCACTGCTGGCGTGGGACCGGGAGCCACAGTTTACGTGGCCGGAGGAGGTCCCGTGGGGCTTGCCTGCGCAGCCGCTTGCCACCTGCTGGGCGCAGCGTGCGTCATCGTCGGCGACCTCATTCCGGAGCGGCTGGCGCAGGCCCGCAGCTTCGGCTGTGGGACCGTGGACGTTTCAAAAAGTGCCAATATTGCTGAACAGATTGAGCAAATTTTGGGTGTGCCGGAAGTGGATTGCGCAGTGGATTGTGTAGGCTTTGAGGCGCGAGGCCACGGTGCCGACGCCAAGAAGGAAGCGCCCGCTACCGTCCTCAACACCTTGATGACCATCACCCGCGCCGGGGGCGCCGTTGGCATCCCGGGCTTATACGTGACCGGAGATCCCGGCGGCATTGACGAGAACGCCAAAATTGGCAACCTCGGGCTGCGTATTGGCCTCGGCTGGGCCAAGTCCCTTTACTTTGCGACCGGACAGTGTCCGGTCATGAAGTACAATCGCCAACTGATGATGGCCATTCTCTATGACAAGATCAAGATCGCCAAGGCCGTCAACGTCAGCGTCATTACCCTCGATGAAGGTCCGCAAGGCTACAAGGACTTTGACCGGGGAACAGCCAAGAAGTTTGTGATTGACCCGCACGGCGCTTTCTCGCGGAACTAAGCATGAAAAGTCCTGGATTGCATTAAGAGCTTGTTGAAAAAGTAGAGGTGGCTTTATGCCGCCAGCTTCATGCCGCCAAGCCGAAGTTGAAATGACCGGGCTTTTGGCGACGTAAAGTCGCCGCTACATCACGCCAATCGTATTTTTCAACAAACTCCCCGGGGTTGATCCATCACGGATACGGGCCACACGCGCGAGGGAGACCCTACGAGATCTGAAACCGTAGAAGGACCACCCCAATCCATTCCGCGCCTCGTGCGGGCCCTGGGTTTACGGGACCTCGTGCTGTTCTACGTGGTCACGGGCATCAGTCTCCGTTGGATCGCTACTGCAGCCACGGCCGGACCCAGCGCCATCGTCATCTGGCTCGTCGCCTGGGCCGGATTTTTTGTCCCGCTGGCTCTCTCCGTTCTCGAACTCTCTTCGCGTTTCCCCGAAGAGGGCGGCCTTTACAACTGGTCGAAGCTCGCCTTTGGCGACTTCACCGGATTCATGACGGGCTGGACCTATTGGGCCAGCAACTTGCCCTACTATCCGGGCGTTCTCTACTTCACGGCGGCCAACGCGCTCTATATTGGCGGCGCGCGTTGGAGCCGTCTTTCAGATAGCCGCCTCTACTTTGTCCTGTTTGCGGTTCTCGGCCTGTTGCTGGCCACTTTTCTTAACATTGTGGGCTTGGGAATTGGCAAGTGGCTGCACAATATTGGGGCCATCGGCACTTGGGCGCCTATTGCCATCTTGATCGGCATGGGCAGTGTAGTTTGGTACAAGTTTGGGTCAGCCAGCCATTTTTCTGCGCCGAACCTCATTCCCTCTACTCACCTCAAGGACATCATTTTCTGGTCCACCATCGTTTTTGCCCTCGGCGGATGTGAGTCCGCATCGTTCATGGGCGGAGAGATCAAGAATCCGCGCCGCAACGTGCCCCGCGCTCTGCTGATTGGAAGCATCCTGATCACCATCGGCTATATCCTCGGTACCGTCGCTGTTCTGTGGGCGCTGCCCAAGTCGCAGGTGACCGGCCTCGAAGGCATCATGCAGGCCATTTCTCAAATTTCGAACCGGCTGAGGATGGGCTGGATCATCGGCCTAGTGGCGCTTCTGATCACCCTCAGCAATCTGGGTGCGGTGGGCGCATGGCTCACCGCCACGGCGCGGCTGCCCTTTGTCGCCGGGCTTGACCGCTACTTGCCCAAGCCTTTCGGCAAGCTCCACCCCAAATGGAAAACGCCCTACGTGGCGTTGCTGGTGGAGGCCGTGTGCGGCGGGATCTTTGCCTTTCTCGGCCAGGCGGGAACCAGCGTCAAGGGCGCGTATGACGTGCTGGTGAGCATGGGCGTCATCACTTACTTCCTGCCTTATCTCGCGCTGTTTGCTTCCATGATCAAGCTGCAGCGCGTCCCTTGCGGCCCGGAAGCGATTCGCGTCCCCGGAGGCAAGCCAGTAGCTTATCTCCTCGCCACCGTCGGCATCATCACCACGATCATTACGATCACCCTTTCTTGCTTCCCTGACCCGGACGAAGTCAATAAGGTGCTCGCCGTGGTCAAGGTGCTGGGATTGACGGCGGTGCTGTTGGCTGTGGGCGTAGTTCTTTATGCCGTGGGCAAGTCCCGTTTCCGGGCCGGCGAAGACAATCCGGCGTAGGCGTAGCGCAGGCTTTGGCCGCAGCCAAACGCGACTGTCAGGCTGGGCGTTGTCTCCCTAACCTGTATTTCTCAACAGGCGGGCCGGAAGGGCGGGGCTTTAACCCCGCCATTGCGGTGAATTTGGTGTTGTTCGTGGCGCCTTCAGAACGGACTGCATCCGCTCCTCGCGCACTTTGTCAAGCGCACGGTCTCAATCGGCGCCGGGTTCAGCCACCCCTTGGTGGACCCAGAGTCCATCCACCTGGATCATCGAGGGTTGCGGCTCGACCGGACGCAACAGAACGCCGCCGGGCTGTTCCACCGCCTCGAGTTCCGTTTCGGGCTTGATTCCCAGCCTTTCTCTGAGACGTTTGGGAAAGACAATCCGCCCCGATTTGTCGATTTTGAGTGTCATGCCAGAAATAATGCCATTTACCCTTAATCTTGGCGAGACGGTTGTTGGACTACTGTTTGTATACTGTGATAAAAGGAGCTATGGGATTCACGAAGTAGGTGCGCAGGCCTCGCTCTTGAGGTCTGTCATTTAGGGCCTACGGCCCGCGAAAGCTCATGAAAATCACTCGCGGTCAGGCGAGGGCGGAACCCATGACGTTAATTCCTTTGTTTTCAGTGCGGCCTAATTTGTGATCGAGCATTTTCGACCGTGCGGCTATTCTGCCGAGGCACAGCTTAAGGGCCGCGGACATGGAAGAGCAAGTTCGTGCTACTTGCTTGCTGCAATAAAAGCACGTCAACCCTCACTCTTCCAAATACAACCCCGCCGACGCGCCTACCCATTCCAGATCGCGGTTGTGGTCCACACCCATCATTTTGCCACGGCCCATGCGCACCAAGGTGGGACCTGCAACGGGAGAATCCTGCCAGATATACATGATGCGAAGTTCGGCCAGAGTCGGGCCGAAGGGCGTTTCAATGACCGGCTCAAAGCGGACACGCTCCTGCAGGATATATTGAGAGCGGGAGGCAGGCGGGATGGCCTCAATATCCGGGCGCGAAGGCCCCACCATGACGCCAATCCCGGAAAAAGAGAACAGCGGTTTTAGGACGTAGTTTTCCGGGTCCGATGGCATCTCTGGGAACTGGTCCAGAAACCAGGCGCGAGGGACGCAAGGGTGCCGCAGGTAGGGAATGGAAAACTTGCTGAGCCGGAAGAACCAGTTGGGATGCCCGGCCCATTCGAGGTCCAACTCATCGCGGAAATCGAAGGGCGGCTGAATTTTCTTGCGCACCAGCTCGTCGGCGATCACGCGATTGTAGATGCGCCGAATCGGGGTTCGCTTTCCCTCGCGCCGGTAGAAAAGTGTCCGGCCTTGCTTTTCGACTTCCAGCAGATTGACCGTGCGAATGCCGTAGATGCGCTCCGTCAGCAAGAAATCCGGCAGGGTCTTCTGCTCAAGCGGATTGACCTCAAGCAAGACCACATTTTCCGGGTCGTGACCGCCGAGAATGGCCCGGCGAAGCAGGGCGCGATAAGCTTCAACATCCAAGCCGCTGAGCAGAAACTTCAGCCGCGGGTCAAGCCCATAGGACTCGATGTATGCGCGGGCCAGCGTTTCCTGATAAGCATAGAGCGAGGGAAAGCCCTGAATCTCCACTAGGCGCGGCTGCAATTCTCCGGCATCATCACGCGCCAAGCCAAAATCCGCTTGCACGAACAGCGGGTGCGCCGTTTCTCCAGGCACATTGAATTCCGGTGGCACGCACCCTAACGAAGCAGTCTGGTAATCCGGGTTGCCTGTGAAGAGTTGCTGCAGCAGTTCATCGCCGCACTTGACGATGCGATCGAGCAGCGGCTTGGGAAAAAAACACGGTGTTTCACTATTGCGGAATTGGATGGGCGCGCCGCAAGCCGCTTCCAGGCTCGTCAGGAAATGGCGATATTTGTCCGGTGTGAATCGCGCGTTAAAATCGTTGCGAAGATGAGGAACCATACGCGTGAAAACTCCAATGGGGGCTGGCAGTGGCAAAATTTGGTTGCGGTCGCGGCGGGATCTGACCGCGGGAAGCTGCCGAATAATAAAATTCGGCGGTCAGAGACGCCGCAACGTACTATCACCGGGCGGCTTTGCCGGCCACGCGCTTTCGGTTATGATGGCCACTCGGCCTGGCGAGTCACAGTTTGTTGATTCCCCCTGCCAATGTCAAGCAGAGCAAGCAGGTTGGGTGTAAGCACAGGAGGCGCGCTGCTGAGGGTAAATGACAATGCTGGTATTTGTTGATGAAAGCTACCGCAAGGCGGATGAACCTAACGCCAAGAGCACTTTCAGTGCATTTCTTATTCAAGAGGAACGTTACAGAGAATTGGACACGAAGCTGTTCGAGTTGAAGCGCCATTTTTGGAAATGCGAACATTCTTACAGTTTTGAACTCAAGGGTCGCGACTTGCTGAGCGAACGCGCCGTGAAACTTCCCAAGAATCGGGAGTTCGTTTCTCAGCTCATATTCCTTTGTAAGGAGGTGGACTCTGTTTTATTCGCAGTTGTTCAGCATGGCACGTTGACACTGGCGAGCGAGAGCGAGAGGCTGCCGAATCTGTATAGGGCCTTGCTCCGCCGGGTCAACAACTTTATGCAAAAGCACCACCATGGAAAAGCCTCCCAGCACGTTATTCCGACTCCGTTTTTCTGCGACTCAATGGTGTCCCCGGGAATCCAGATAGCTGATGCGGTTGCTTATTGCGTAAATGAAAGATATGTCGGGAGGAGAGGGTATCTCGAGGAGTACTTTCAAAAATTCAGGGACCTTACTTCTAATTACCAGGACCCTGATGAGAAAACTAACTTGTGGGGATTCGTGATTATTCCGCCTGAGGAGTCACCTATTTTAGAGCCCGAAAACAATGAATGAAACTGGCGACCCTGAGGTCCGCGACGCTACCTTGTGGATAGCGCACCAGTTTCATTTTTATTATAGTAACTCGCGGGCGGTATGTCAAGATGGTTGCAGCCAGTTGATCTTTCTGTATTACGCGCCACCACACCCAAATCCATGGACCTCCAAACCCGAATCGAAGAACTCTTCTCACGCCCATCGAAAGAATACGGCGGCGAATACTTCGCGGCATTCGCCGAGTTGAAAACTGCTTTGAATGAAGGCCGCGTCCGCGCTGCTGAGCCGGACGCCGCTTCTCCCACCGGCTGGCGAGTGAATGCCTGGGTGAAGAAGGGCATTCTGCTGGGCTTCCGCACCGGCAAGGTGGTGGAGTTTGAGGGCGCCGGATTTCGTTTCTATGATAAGGATACTTATCCCCTGAAGAGCATTCCTGCCCACCGCAACATTCGCGTTGTGCCGGGCGGTTCTTCCATCCGCGACGGTTGCTACGTCGGTGCGAACGTCACCTGTATGCCGCCGATGTACGTGAACACGGGAGCCTACGTCGATGACGGAACGATGATTGATTCCCACGCGCTGGTTGGCTCGTGCGCGCAGGTCGGGAAGCGCGTTCACCTTTCTGCTGCCGCTCAAATCGGCGGAGTGCTCGAGCCGGTGGGAGCATTGCCTGTGATTATTGAAGATGATGTACTGGTAGGAGGCAATTGCGGCGTCTACGAAGGCACGATTGTGGGCAAGGGCGCGGTGCTGGCCTCCGGCACGATCATCACTGGCTCAACTCCGGTTTACGATTTGGTGCGCGATGCCGTCTACCGCCGCGAGACGACCGGCGAAGGCCCGGCTGCCGAAGTCCGCCCGCTCATGATCCCACCCGGCGCGGTGGTGGTTCCCGGCTCGCGCGCCATCACCCACGGACGCGGCCATGAGCTGGGGCTCTCGCTCTACACGCCCATCATCATCAAGTACCGTGATGAGAAGACGGATCAGGCTGTCAGGTTGGAAGAACTACTGCGGTAGGCTGGGGTGCCATGTCGTCGGGCGGAAGGGTAGCGGGTCAGTTTGCTGTAGCGGCGCTCTATGAGCGCCGAAAACTGTTGGGAAATCAAGTTCGGCGCTCATAGATTCGGCGCTCATAGAGCGCCGCTACAGCAGCGAAACTGCACCACTACCGGCGAAAGCCCATGACAACTGTCTTTCCACAAGAGGAACGCGCCGCCCTGGTTATATCTCGCGCCATTGACAGCTTCCCGCGGCGTCGGGCAACATCAAATCAGCCCATGAGCGAGAACCTTGATTCGAGCTTTGCGCAGACGCCTGTCACCGGTCCAGCACTTGGTTCGGCGCCCGGTCCAGCGAGCGGCCGCGGGAGCCTACCGCCCGCCAGCGGCTTCCTGGGCCGCCTGCGGACCACGCTCGAAATGATCAAATTCGAGCATTCGATCTTCGCGCTCCCCTTCGCCCTTACTGGCGCGGTGATGGCTTTGCATGGCTGGCCTTCCTGTCGGCAGATTTTCTGGATCACTGTCGCGATGGTGGGGGCAAGAAGCGCCGCCATGACGTTCAATCGCATCGTGGACCTGCGCTTTGACGCCAGGAATCCGCGCACTCGCATGCGGGCGCTTCCCGCCGGTCATCTCAGCTTGGGTTTTGCCACAGGATTCACGCTGCTTTCGGTGGCATTGCTGGTTTTTGCGGCCTATATGCTGAATCCGCTGGCCCTCGAGCTCTCGCCCGTAGCACTTGCCATCATCCTGGGCTATTCCTATACCAAGCGATTCACCTGGCTTTCCCATCTTGCCATTGGGATCAGTCTGGGGATTTCGCCGATTGCGGCCTGGATTGCGCTGCGTGGCGACGTGAAATTACCCATCCTGATCCTTGGAGCTGCGGTGGCTCTTTGGGTCACGGGCTTCGACCTGATCTATGCCTGCCAGGATACAGATTTCGACCGCGAAGAGGGTTTGGCCTCCGTCCCGTCGCGCTTCGGCATCCCCGCGGCGCTTTATGGCTCGATCTTTCTGCACGCAGTCATGCTGGCGCTGCTCGTGGAGCTGGCGAGGATGGAGCATCTAGGCTGGATTGGTTTTACGGGGCTGGCGGCCGTGGCATTGCTGCTTGCCTATGAACACGCTTTGGTAAAGCCTTCGGACCTTTCGCGCTTGAACGCCGCCTTCTTCACCATCAACGGGTACATCAGCGTCCTGTTTTTCGTGACTTGGGCCACGGATATCCTGCTCTACCGGCGGATTTGATCTGGACCGGGGATCATTTGGAAGAAAGATATCCATGAGGACATAAGTCGGCGACAAGAGGCGGTGGCTGCTTGCCATATACAACCAGCGGCCGTCAGCCTCATGCCAGGTCACCGTAAAGCATTCACTTGCAAACGGGGCAGTGCGGGCAGCAGGAGCAATTAGCCGCCACAGTTGCCAGAGCCGGTAACGCGGTCACAACAAGCGTCACCAGGCCCACGGACAAAACCAGCCACAATTTTCGCATGGGTTTTACCTCCTTTCACGGATTTTGCTTCAGGCAATTCCGCGATTAAACGGCAGACGTCACCGCACTCGCCGGGCGGGCAGGATGACTGCGACCATTGCCGCCGGATCCGCTTCAGGCGATGAAGCAATGCCGAAAGCGAATGGATCTGTTCTTCCAGTGAGCCGATCTTGCGGTTCGTCCAATCGATCACTTCAGGACAAGGACAGTGGCCGCTGCGCGCCAGACGCAGAATCTCCTGCATCTCGGCCAAGGTCAGCCCGATGCCCTTCGACTTCTGGATGAAGGTGACGTATTGCAGACTTCCCGAATCGAAAAGCCTGTAACCCGTGTGGCTGCGCGCTGCTCGCGGCAACAGTCCCCGCCTCTCCCAATAGCGAAGCGTCTTCGATGAAACTCCGGCCCGCCGGGCGAGCGCGGAAATGGTGAGCGTTTCTTGCATGAAATTGCCTCCAGCCGAATCTAAACCTTGCTCCAGGGGAAGGGTGCAAGCGATTTTTGCAGATGTCAAGCGGGCTGAAATCCAGATAGTGTCTCAGTTTGCTGTAGCGGCGCTCATAGAGCGCCGCTACAGCAAACTGAGACACCACCGAAATTCGCCGCCTGAGCATAGGCTTTCAATATAGGCTGCAAATTTTGAGAAGTGAAGGGAGCAGATGGAATACAGATTCGCTTTTGGAACCCTGCGGATTTGTTGGTTGGATGCGGAAAAAAGAAGCAGGAGGTCCGGGGGCAAGCTTCGTTAGCCTGCCCCCCCGGGATTTCTCAGGACGATGCCCTGAGTGGAGCCATTGAATCAGTCGTCGAAGCTGCCGCTGGTTCCCTGGAAGCCGCGGGCCGCCTGCCTCAGCACCCACTTGACAGCCCTCGCATCATCGTACGCATAACCGAGGTTGTGGTTCAGCGTGGAGAAGCAATGCGTCTGGCAGGTTTGCTTCATCTCATCGAGCTGCGGCTTTTGAAAATTGTGTTTTTCAATCACGCCCCAATCATAATTCGCCGAGTACATGGGGAAGCAGGGGGCCAGCGTGCCATCGACGCGAATAATCATGGAGTTTTGACCGGCGCGGCAATTCCAGGACTCTACCTTGCCACGCAGGAATTCCTTCATGTCATTCAGGCGTTTGACGGAATTCACCATCTTGTAGCCCGCCTTGTTTTTCTCAATCAGCCAGTCGAGCAGGGCGTCCACCTGGGGCCAGTCTTCCCGGGTGAGGAAGGTGCTGTTCTGGTCCGCATGCTTGAAGTGCTCCTGTTCGATCATGGGTGATTCATTGATGTGATAATCGGTGGCAATGCCGTTGTCATGGGCGATCTCGGTCAGTTGTTTGACGTCGTCCATGTTGGTGCGGCAAATGTTGATGTTGAAAAACACCGAATACCCGTAGCGGTACTGCTTCTTAATCAGGTAATCGAAGTTCTTGCGGACCGGATTCAGGGCCTTGGGAAGCCCCGGTTTCTCATCCACCGCGTCGACGGCGAAATTGATGGTGGCGACGCCGGCATCCGCCAGTTTGTCGGTCACTTCCGGGCGCAGCAGGCGGGCATTGGTTGGGACGTAGATCCAAAATCCCTTCTTAGCCGCATAATAAACTACCTTATGAGCAAAGTTGGGGCGCAGCAGCGGCTCGCCGCCCATCAGCGCCAGCACCCGGCAAGGGGTCGAGTACAGCCAATCGATGGAACGCTTGGCAACGTCTTCTGTCATACCCTTCACGCGGTTGTCAAACGCCCAGCAATAGTGGCAATCCAGATTGCATTTCCACTCCGTAAACAGAAAAGCAATGATCGGATGGAAGTCGCCAGGGAGCAGCCTCGATTTAAGATAAGGAAACATCCAGCCTTTCATCGTTTTGTAAACAGTCGGCGCTGTCCACTTCCGCTTGTAGGGATCGGTTGGCGAGCCGTGGTCATCGACGGGCAGGTGTTCACTGGTAAGAAGTTCGGGATGTTGCGGGAAAACCGGATCGGGTAAGCTCTGCAGATCAGCCGGAGGCGGAGGCAAGAGCCGGTTTAAACCAGGCTTTTTCAGAAGTTCATGGAGTTGTACGTCCAACCGGAATGGCTGGGTTCCTTCTCCGCCCTGTTGAGGTTGTTGTAGTCCTGCACCCATGGTAATTCCTCCCTTCGTTGGTGTCTAACAACTTGAACTTTTTGTGATTGTGCCCGTACCAACGGCAGCATCGAGGTGCGGCCGTTGTAGTCCTGGCGACGCGACCCTCGTGGCCGCGTCTAGAACGAGAACCGAATTCCCGTTACAGTCGTTATCCGTTCTCTTGGTCTGTTTCCAGTTGGCCTTGAATCATGGCCGGAACTATTGAAAATGAGAATCTCCTACAAAGAACTTGGATGCTCTTGAGTCGGGAGATGTTCCTTGATTTACCAGGAATTTACTGAAGAGCAGACGACACCTCTGCCGAAGTTTACAAACCGTAGTTCTTGCCTTGTTGCTACATACACGCCACACTTGATTCAACTCTCGAAGCGGAGCATTCTAAGTTGGGTTGGGAAGCGGGGAGGAATGAGAACACGGGTGGTTGTTACGGGAATCGGAGCAGTCAGCCCCAACGGAATTGGGCGGGAAGATTTCTGGCGGGCCACGCTCGAAGGCAGAAGCGGGGTGCGCAGGATCCAATCATTCGATCCTGCCGCCTTACCGGTCCAGATCGCGGGCGAAATCACCGGCTTTAATCCGCTCGATCACATCAGCGAAAAGGATGCGGACAACGTCAGCCGCGTGGTGCCGCTGGCTATCGCCGCAGCGAAGGAAGCCGTTGCCGATGCCGGGATGGATCCATCCACCATGCCCATTGAGGAGCGGCGCGCCATTGCAGTGCTGCTCGGTTCGGGCGGCGGCGGCCAGGAATTCGTCCAACGGCAGATGTCCCTTTACTATTCCGGTAAAATTCGCCAATGCAGCGTCTATACGATTCCCTCCGCCACCATCGGCACCATTGCCAGCGAGATCTCCATGCACTTTGGCTTCCGCGGTTTCAGCCACGTGATTTCCACCGGATGTACGTCCTCGACGGATGCCCTGGGCTACGCCATGCAGAATATCCAATGCGGGATGGCCGATACGGTGATTTGCGGCGGGGCGGATGCGCCTATTTCCCCTTTGATTATGAAGGCGTTTGCGCTCATGCGCATCATGACCACCTCCTGGAACCATCAGCCGGAGCGGGGCTCGCGGCCATTTTCCGCCGATCGTGATGGCTTTGTGCTGGGCGAAGGGGCGTGGATGTTCGTGCTTGAAAAGTATGAGAGGGCGCGCGAGCGTGGAGCTCACATTTACGGAGAGATCACCGGATATGGCTCAACCTGTGAAGCCTTCCACCGCGTGCGCCTGGAGGAAAACGGTGAAGAGCCCGCGCGTGCCATCCAGATGGCCATGGAGCGGGCGGGAATTGGGCCCGCAGAAGTGGGCTACGTCAACTTGCATGGCACCTCCACGGTGTTGAACGATCGCATTGAAACTCGAGCCCTGAAAAACGCGCTGGGCAAGCGGGCTTACCGGATTCCCGCCTCAGCTTTGAAATCGGTCATCGGCCACCCACAAGGCGCCTGCGGCGCCGCCGGCGTGGCCGTCACGTTGCTGGCCATGCGCGATCATTGCCTTCCGCCAACCCTGAACCTTGACGTTCCCGACCCGGAATGCGACCTCGATTACATCCCGAGTTCTTGCCGGCATGCCGACTTGGATCACGCGGTCTGCAACTGCATTGCGTTTGGCTCAAAAAACTCGGCCCTTGTTGTGTCACGAGTCCTGGAGAATTAGGGTCCCATGCAGCGCGTTCCCACAGCCGAATTGCTGGACGAGGATTGCGGCACGCCCCTCGAGGTAGCCGAAAGCCTCGATGACCTTTGGAACATCAACCGCTGGCTGGGAGGCGTCTCCGGCAGCATGAAGCTTCTCCTCCGGTTTTTTGCTCGAAGCGGACTCCGCTCCGCCCGCATTCTGGATGTGGGTTGCGGCGATGCCCGGATGGCCGCCAATTTGCGGGAAAAACTTCACCGGCACGGTTTCCCTGCCAAGCTCTTCGTCCTCGACCGGCAGTTGAGCCATTTGCAAAGTCATTCCGGAACTTTGAACGGCGCGATCCCCCTCATCGGAGACGCTCTGGAACTTCCCTTGGCGGCCGGTAGCTTGGACATTGTAATGTGCAACCTCTTCCTTCATCACTTCTCCGGCGAGAATGCCAAGCGGCTGCTCCGGGGGTTAGCCACCGTCGCGGCGCGAGCCGTGCTCATCAACGACCTCGAACGCCGCGCGGTTGCTCATTTCATCAGCCGGCATTTCCGCCCGTTTTCTCGAAGCCCGATAACCCGGCATGACGCTCCGGCGAGCGTTCGGCAAGCCTATACGCGCGATGAGTTGAGAATACTCATCGAAGAGTCGGGATTTCATGATTACGATCTGGTGCGCCTGCCCATGTTCCGTCTGGGTTTGATCCTTTGGAAGCAGCCGGAGGCACAAAAGAGTTGACCGATCTTGCGATCATCGGGGGAGGACCGGCGGGAACCAGCGCGGCATACGAAGCCCTGCGGAGCGGCGTGACGGTGGTGATCTTCGAGCGGGACCGCTTCCCCCGAGACAAAGTCTGTGGCGAATTCATCTCCTCCGAATCCCTTCCCTTGCTCGAATCCGCCATCCCTGAAACCTTGGAGTGTGGCGCGAGGATTCGCGGAGCTGAGTTCATTTCCCAGCGAGGGCGTGTCTTAGCTGTGCCGTTGCCCAAACCCTGTCTCGGCCTTTCCCGCCGTGCTTTGGATGGCGCTTTGTGGCAATCGGCTGTTTCCCTTGGCGCGTCAGCAAGGGATGGCGTGGCAGTGCGGAAGGTCTCTCATGGCGGCTCAGGAATGCAGGCTGCTTGGGAGATCGAAACCACCGGCGGTGAGAAAGATTGCGCCCGCGCTCTGCTGGTGGCATGTGGGCGCTGGTGGAAGCTGGACGGCCTCGCCTCACCTGCCGACGCTAGCCGCAGGCATGGCGCCGCAGAATGGCTCGGCGTGAAGGCCCATTTTCGCGACGTCGCGCCGCGCGACCGGGTAGAAGTCCACTTCTTTCCCGGTGGCTATTGCGGGTTGGCGCCCATCGAGGACGGCCTTTACAATGCTTGCTGCCTGGTTCATCGCAGCGTGAGAAGGCAGGTTGGCGGGCGCCGCACGGAGGGCTTCGCAAATTGGCTGCAAGAAATCACCAGGAGTGCGGCGCTGGTTGAGAGGTTGAAGGGGGCCGAGCAGGTTGGCCCAACCATGACCACGGCCCCGGTTCAACCGGCGCGCCGCAAACCTGTTGAGGAAGGAGCCGTACTCGCAGGCGATGCGGCGGGATTCCTTGATCCATTTACCGGCGATGGAATTTCTATGGCGCTGCACGGCGGACAACTCGCAGGCCGTGAAATAGCGAGGGCGCTGGCGGATAGTCCGGACTGCGCCCTGAACAACAATTGGAAACGTTATGCAAGACGTCTGGCTGCATCCGTCCGGCGGAGCTATCTGGCCGCCGGGTTAGTGCGAGGCTTGGTGAGAGCGCCAGCCGGCGTTCAAGAGTTGGCTGCGGCCGGGATGCCGGCTTCCTGGTGTGCCAGCCTGCTTCACGAAACCCGCTGGCGGGATGGGCGCCGTGCAATATAACGGCCCGGTGTTCGATGAATCAAACCGAAAGCAGATGATTGGAGGTTAAGCATGAACCGTAGCTCAATGAAACTCTTACAGCCGATCCTTTTGGCAGTAGTCCTGGTCCTGCCAGCAACAATCCCGTTGGTGGCTCAACAGAGCGCCCCAGTGCAGGTCATCAAAATGACTGCGAAGAAATACCGGTTTAGTCCCAACACCATTACGGTCAAACAAGGCCAGCGAGTGAAGCTGATGATTACCGCGTTGGACGCCACTCACGGGTTTGCGATCAAGGCCTATGGCGTTAATCAAAAGCTTCCTAAGGGCAAGCCGGTTGCCGTGGAATTCACGGCCAACAAAGCCGGAACTTTCGAATTCCGCTGCTCGGTGTTCTGTGGGATAGGCCACCGGAAAATGAGAGGCAAGTTGGTTGTTGTGCCCGCGAACGGGGCGGCAGGATCTTAGCTTGGATCATTCACAAACATCAATCGGAGGACCGTCAAGGCAAGGCTGAAACCCTGCCGTGGGGGTCAGGACAACAAGGGCCATGAATAAGCCAGGTTCGAGTTCGAACTGCGTTCGGGTGATTGTGGACAATGGCGCTTGAGGGAACCGGCGCGGCCAATAAAGGATTCCTCTTACGTGTCAACCTTGGACTTGAAGAAAATACAAGACTTAACATGGAGCAAAGACAAGAGACAAACCTGAAGTTTGCGGTAACGAGACGACTTGAAAGGGTTAACTTGCATTTTTTCCCGCAAAGCTTAGCATTTTGCAGAAAACAGATGATTTATCGCATCGCCCGCGGAATTCTCCGGTTTGGCTTCGGTTCGATTTACTTTCCTTCCGGCGAAAAAATGAAAATTGTCAATTTGTCAACTCGCTTGGAGTAGCAAAGGCCCTGGTCCGGTCTGCAGTGGCGAGACTTTCAGAAGCAAGATGCACCAGAAGCGTGCTGTGCGGGCATTCCCCACCATCAAAGATGGAGAGCTTGGGCGCGTATTTCACCCCATCATCCGGTTTCCGATGCGCCAAGTTAAGTATATGATAATAAGTTGATTGATGTACTATTTGGGGCATCCAGCCAATGAACATTGACAACAATCAACTCATGGATTATTATAGTACCCGACTAACATGCCAGAGCATCTAAGAGATTTGGAATAATAATCAAAAGGTCTCTGCCAGAGACCTGGAGGAGATTCGAAATGGGAAAAATCATAGGAATTGACCTTGGGACCACGAACTCCGTCGTGGCCGTCATGGAAGGTGGAGAGCCAACCGTCATTGCCAATCCTGAGGGGGGGCGGACCACGCCATCGGTGGTGGCATTCACCAAGTCTGGAGAACGGCTAGTGGGCCAAACCGCCAAGCGCCAAGCGATTACGAACCCGGAAAATACGGTTTATTCCATCAAGCGTTTTATGGGGCGGCGATTCGATGAGGTTCAGAGCGAAATTAAGACTGTTCCTTATAAGGTAGTTGCAGGCCAGCGCGGCGAGGTCAAAGTGCTGGCGCAGGGGAAGGAGTATACCCCACCAGAGATTTCGGCGATGATCCTTCAAAAGATGAAGGATGCGGCGGAACAATATCTGGGTGAAAAGGTGACGCAGGCTGTGATCACCGTGCCCGCTTACTTTAATGATAGTCAGCGGCAGGCCACCAAGGACGCTGGCAAAATTGCCGGGCTTGAAGTTGCGCGCATTGTGAACGAGCCGACGGCAGCGGCCCTCGCTTACGGGCTTGATAAGAAGGATGATGAAAACATTGCCGTTTACGACTTTGGTGGCGGCACGTTTGACATTTCGATCCTCGAGGTCGGCGGCGGCGTGGTCCAGGTGAAATCGACCAACGGTGACACACACTTGGGCGGCGACGACATCGATAAGCGTGTCATGGACTGGATCGTTGATGAATTCCGCCGCGATCAAGGTATTGACCTCTCGAAGGACCGGATGGCGCTGCAAAGGCTAAAGGAAGCAGCGGAAAAAGCCAAGATGGAGCTTTCGACGGTCCTTGAAACGGAAATCAACCTGCCGTTCATCACTGCGGATGCCTCCGGGCCAAAGCACCTGACGCTGAAGTTGACGCGCGCCCGCTTTGAGCAGATGTGCGAAGACATTTTCCAGCGTTCGGTGGGCCCGGTGAAGCAGGCCATGACGGATGCGGGTTTTGGGCCGGACAAGATCAATGAAGTGGTGCTGGTGGGAGGTTCCACGCGAATCCCTCGTATCCAGCAGATTGTAAAGGATTTGTTTCTTGGAAAAGAGCCCCATAAGGGCGTCAACCCGGATGAGGTTGTGGCCGTAGGAGCAGCGGTGCAAGCGGGCGTGTTGGGTGGTGAAGTGAAGGATTTGGTGCTGCTCGATGTGACGCCGCTAACGCTCGGCATTGAAACCCTGGGCGGGGTTTTCACGCCGCTCATCCAGCGCAACACAACCATCCCGACCAAGAAGAGCGAAATCTTTTCGACGGCTGCGGATGACCAGACTTCCGTGGAAGTACATGTGCTCCAGGGAGAGCGTCAGATGGCCCGGGACAACCGCACGCTCGGGAAATTCCATCTGGTGGGAATCCCCCCGGCCCCCCGTGGCCTTCCCCAAGTTGAGGTGACGTTCGACATTGACGCGAACGGCATCCTGAACGTCTCTGCTAAGGATCTCGGAACCCAAAAGGAGCAGAAAATTACCATCACTTCGTCGAGTGGGCTTTCCAAGGACGAGATTGAGAAGATGACAAAGGACGCCGAGCTTCACGCCGATGAAGACCGCCAGCGCAAGGAAGAAATCGAAGTAAAGAATCGCGCCGACGCGATGATTTACTCGACGGAGAAAATGCTGAAGGAGCACCGCGACAAAATCTCCGGTGACGATGCCAAGAATATCGAGGACGCGATCGCGGATGCCAAGAAGGCGATCCAGTCCAATGATACCTCGCAGATCACGGCATCGATTGACCGGCTGACGCAAGCCTCGCACAAGTTGGCGGAAGCCATGTACAAGCAAGCCCAGCCGGGTGGCACGGTGGCTCCGCCTCCACCGGGAGCGAGCGCGGGCGCCGGCGCCGGAACGGATGGCAGCGGCCCGGCAAAATCAGGCGGCGACGGCGAGGTGATTGACGCCGAAGTGGTCGATTCCGATGAAAAGGGGAAAAGCTGATGACGACGGCCAACGGATTGACCCCGGCTGAAGACGGAAACGTCGAGCACCGGGCCCACATCGGAGTCGAATGCCCTCAATGCCATTGGAAGCAGTTCGTGGAAATTCAGCTCGATCAGCCGGTCGAGGATACACCGATGGGCCGGGAAATCCGGAGCCATTTGGAAGCGTGGATGGCTTCCCACTGTCCGGACCACCTGAGCGCCATTTCAAGATTCAGCAGGAACTGAGGGATTAGAGCTGCTTGTATATGAGGTTTGGGTGCTTCGCAGCGCGGCCTTCCGGCCGCAACCAATATGGCCGAGGCGGACGGCCGTCGTCCGGTAGATCATCCATGTGAAGAACCCTTTTATTTATGCGGCTTCGAAGAAATGCTGTGAAAAATGTTGGCTAAAAAACAAGGAATTGCGGCCTTGCAATGCAGAGTACAAAGAGAGTGTGCGTAGAGAACTTACTTCAGGTCCAGGTTCAAAGGTTCTTGTAAACGACGCTTCGATGCTTGACCGTATAAAGCGTGATAACCTGACGCGAGTGATCAACCCAGAAGAGGATGCGGTAATCACCAATTCGGTACTTATACAGACCCGAACGGGTTGCGGGTACGCTGTGGAGGGGTTCGGCGACCATTTCAGGGTGGGCCGAAAGCCACTTGAGGGTTTTTTTCACGCGCTGAGCGATAGGCGCATTTAGTTTGCTGAAGGCGCGCTCAAATGTTGGAGTCGTTGTTAATTGGTACTCTCCCTGCATGGAGGTTGCTCGAAGCGCGAGGCCGCAGTCGTTGCAAGGCGAAAACGTTCAGCGGATTACCCGTGTCGCGTGGTGTGGTTCAACTCTTTTTCGAATTCGGCGAAGGGGCGGGTTTTCCCGGCGAGGTGCTCCTGCCGGGCCTTGAGAAGCTCTCGAAGCAGCTTCGGGTTATGAGCGATGAGGAAGTCTTCAAGTGCGTCACTAAAAGAATCGAACGCTTCCCCAACTCTGATAATCTTCTTAAAAAGCTCGGCCGGAACTTGAACCGTGTTACTCATCGCACCCGCCTCATGTCCAATGTATCGGATATCGCGGGTCCTGGCAAGTGGTTTGACTGCAAACGGGACGCACTTCACGGCCGATGTACTACGAGTATCAACAACGGGGAATATTGCAATGTACTGAGTTCGTAGCCCTCATCGGGGTAAGAGGGAAAACAGAAAATACCAGTGCTTTCGGCTGCAAACTCTCGGCCCCGCCAAAGGACGGTAATCGAGACCGACAATGCCCGTGGCGACACAAAAAGACTATTACGCTGCTCTCGGCGTTGACCGCAAGGCCAAAACCGAAGACATTCGCAAGGCCTACCGCCATCTTGCCCGCAAGCATCATCCTGACTTGAACCCCGGAAACAAGAAGGCTGCCGAGGAAAAATTCAAAGAGATCACCGAAGCCTACGAAATCCTGAGCGACGAAAAGAAGCGCAAGATTTACGATCAGTACGGATTTTATTCGGACAATATGCCACCTGGCGGGCCCGCCGGTTCCCAGCCCGGCGGGAGCAAGGGTCCGAACGGCCCCGGCTTTGACTTCTCCGGCTTCGACTTTTCCGGCTTCGACAACGAAGAGCAGGAGAAACAAGGCGGCTTCGGGTCATCGTTCCGGGATGTCTTCTCGCAAATCTTTTCGCGCGGCACGGCCCATGAGGAAGAAGAGGAGGCTTTACGCGGCGGCGATCTGGAGCACCATCTTCATCTCGGTTTTTGGGACGCCATTCGCGGTACTCAGCTTCGCCTGACCCTTTCACGGAGCGAGACATGCCCCACTTGCCACGGCACAGGCGCGGGAAGCGGCCCGGCCGTCACCTGCACGCTTTGCAAAGGAACGGGCAAGACCAGCCGCCAGGTTGGGGCGATGAAGTTTTCAGGACCTTGCCCGCAATGCGGCGGCACCGGCAAGCAGCATCCCCTCTGTCCCACCTGCCACGGTGAGGGAGTCCTGCGCAAGCCGGAAACGTTCGACGTGCGCATTCCTCCCGGCGTCGATACGGGATCCCGAGTGCGCGTACCGGGAAAAGGCAACGCCGGCAGGAATGGCGGCCCGCCGGGTGATCTCTACATCGTCACCGAGGTTGAACCGCACGCGTTCTTTGAGCGCAAAGGTGACAATATTTACGTCAAAGTTCCGGTGACGATGAGCGAAGCTGCCCTGGGCGCGAAGATCGAAGTTCCAACGCTCGACGGTCCCAGCACCATCAAGATTCCGCCCGGCACGCAGAGCGGGCAGAAATTGCGGCTGCGTGAGAAAGG
>CALCEB010000056.1 GCA_937900045.1 uncultured Acidobacteriota bacterium | reverse complement strand
GGCGTGACCATGAGAGACAGGACCGTGGCGATGAGCAGGCCGCCGATGACGGCAATCGCCAGCGGCTGGAGCATCTGTGATCCCGCGCCAATGGCAAGCGCCAGCGGCAGAAATCCGACCGCGGCCGCCAGGGCCGTCATGAGGATCGGGCGCAACCGGCGCCGGCCCGCCTGAACGATCGCTTCACTGGCCGAAAAGCCCGCCGCCCGGAACTTGCCATCGGCATCCAATAGCAAAATGCCATTCTTCGCCACAATTCCGATCACCATGATCACTCCCATAAACGAAGAGAGGTTTAACGTAATGCCGGTAATGAACAAGGTAAAAAATGCGCCTGAGGTGGCAAACACCGCACTGGCGAGAATCGAGATGGGCGCGGCAAAGCTCCTAAACTCGAAGAGCAGCACCATAAAGACAAAAACCACGGCCAGCACCAGGACCAGCACCAGATCGCGGAACGACTGTTGTTGGGTCTTATAAAGGCCGCCATATTCGATTCGAATAGAGGATGGGAGATGCATGCCAGCCAATACCTTTTGTACTGCAGCGATGCCATGGCCTAGATCCAAGCCTTCCAACCGCGCTGTGACGGCCACGTAACGCTGCTGATTATCCTGCAGGATTTCGGTTTGGCCGGGCAGTTCCGTGATCGAAGCGAGAGATCCCAGCGTTGCCGTTTGTCCCGTGGGGCTCATCAACA
Source organism: uncultured Acidobacteriota bacterium (assembly GCA_937900045.1). Classification (GTDB taxonomy): domain Bacteria; phylum Acidobacteriota; class Terriglobia; order UBA7540; family UBA7540; genus CALCEB01. The sequence goes on along the minus strand of CALCEB010000056.1, from coordinate 28,520 downwards.
AGGTATTGTTCATCGCAGCGAGCGATGATCGGGTCGTCCTTGGATAGCGGATACGGAGCGTATAGGGACGGTCGTCCACCACGACAGGCTCCGGTGCTGTAACCCCATCCAGCATCGCCGCGGCCTCGTTTGCCACATTGTGAGGAGAGAAGCCGGCGTGAGCGGCCTTCGCCCCATTCACTTGGAAAACCAGAGCCGGACCGCTGGTTGTCGAGTCAACGCCGTCATCGATATCCACCACGGGATGATTGCCTCCCACCCTGATGTTGCCAATAGCGTCCGCGACCTTGGGCGCCCAAGAGTCCAGGAGCTTGGCATCCGGGGAAAACATCTTGATCTTGATGGGCTGGGGAGCACTGGTCAGGTCTCCGATCATGTCCTGGAGCTTCTGGACGAAGTCCGCACTCACGGCTGGCTCCTGCTGGGTAACCTTGTCGCGGATTTCATTCATAATCGTCCAGATGTCGCGATCCCGGTTTGTCTTGAGCTTGACGGAGATGTCCCCAGTGTTCGCTTCTGTCACCGCCGCGAGACCCAGTTGCAACCCCGTCCGCCGCGAGACTTCCGCAACTTCGGGAACCGAATTCACAATCTTCAATATGTGAGTGATCATCCGATTGGTTTCGGCCAGGGAGCTGCCGGGTGGCGTCACGTAATCAATAATGAAGCCTCCTTCGTCCATTTTCGGCAGCAGGTCAGACCCGATGTGGCGGTAACAGAAAAAGGAAACCACGATCAAAACCACACCGAAGGCCGGAATCCACATGGGATGCTTCAGAACGCGACGAAACCATTTTTCGTAAAAGAGAATGACCCGGCCGATGGTTCCTCCCATCAGGTGCTCTTCAGCCGCCATCAGCCGCCGCACCTCGATCTGTTCAGGGGTTGCATCGGCCGCCGCCGCCGGAGGGACTCCTTCCATCGGGGTTTTGGCAAGGTTGGAATCTCTTTTCGGGCGCAGCAAATAGAGACACAGGTTGGGAGTCCAAGTGAGCGCCAATGCCAGTGAAGTAAACAGCGCCACACTGATGGTGACAGCGAGCGCCCGGAAGAAGACCCCCGTCACGCCGGTGATCGCCACCAGGGGAACAAAAACGACGATCGGGGTCAGCGTCGAGCCCACCAACGCCCCCGTGAGTTCCTTCAGGGTGAGCGCCACGGCCTCGAACCTGCCTGCGCCGGCCTCGCGCTGCAAGACGACATTTTCGACCACCACAATGGCGTCATCGATAATCAGTCCGACCGCTGCAGCAAGGCCGCCCAGGGACATTAAATTGAAACTTTCCCCCAGAAACTTGAGCGCCAGGAAGGTAATCAGAATAGTAATAGGGATGACCATTCCTGCGATAAACGAGGATCCCCAATCCTGGAGGAATAGCACCAAAACCAATGCGGTCAGCACCAGCCCGATCAGGATAGCGTCCCGCACGCTCTTGATGGACTCCCCCACAATCCAAGACTGGTCATAAAAATTACTCACCTTCACGCCCGGGGGCAGATCCGGCTCAATCCTTTGCAATTCCGCTTTGACTTCACTCGCCACCTGCATGGTATTGCTCTTTTGCTGGCGGTTAACGTTGATGAGCACGGCTGGGTCGCTGTTGGCCGTGACAATGGTATAGTTGGGCGCAACAGAGGACGAGACGGTGGAGATGTCCCTGACATAAATGGGATTCCCACGAGGATCCTTCTTGATGAAGATACTTGCGATTTCCGGTGGATTGTGGACCTGTCCGCTGATCAGCCCCAGGTACAACTGGTGGTTGCGAGCAAAAAGCCCTGGAGACTTAATCAGGTTTGAATTTCCAACGGCGTTCAGAATGTCCGTTATCGTTACATGCGTTACCAGCAATTGGGCCGGGTCAGGGGTGATTTGGAATTCCGGCACCTGTGTGGCCTGGATAAGAATGGTCCCTACTCCGGGCAAACTGGCAAGTCTGGGCTTGAACTCATAGGTGGCCAGCTCCCAGAGCCGGATCTGGGGCACGGAGTTCGAAGTGAGGCTATAACCCAGGATTGGGAAGCTGGAGAACTGCAGGCGATTGGCTGCGATCTTGGCCGTGGGCGGCAGCGTGGGCTGCACTCGCGCAATCGCCGCGTTGACGCGCTGCAGCGTTTGGAACATGTCCACTCTCCAGCTAAAGTAAAGATCGATTTCCGCGGAACCCCGGCTGGTGATGGATTGCACGTCCTGAATGCCCATCACGCCGCTCACCGCTTCCTCGAGAGGCCGCGTGATGGTGACCAGCATCTGGTCGATGGGCATTACGCCATTATCCACGGCGATGATGATGCGTGGGAAATTCGTGGAAGGAAAGACTGCGATTGGGATAGAAAAGGCGAGGTAACCGCCCACCAGCGCCAGCGTGAGGATGAGGAAGATGATCGACTTGGACTCGCGCGCGAACCAGTACGACGAGCCATTCTCGCGCGAACGTGATTCGTTTCCGCTTAGTGGCGCTGGACTGGAGTTTGACATTCAAAACCTGAAGGCAAAGAGACAAGAAAAGACATGCGGATCGTCACTTGTCACTCGTCTCATGTCTCTGCCTTGCTAGAACTTCACCTTCGTCCCGTCGGGCAGGCCATAGGCGCCTTGCGTCACGACCCGTTCTCCGGCATTAAGACCCTTCGTGACCTGGACCTCATCACCGTCCCGGATCCCTGCTGTCACACTTCGCTGATGCGCCCGGCTGTCCGCTCCAACCACCATCACGCTGGTAGACCCATCGGGCGCCGTCTGCAAGGCAACCTCCGGAATCACGGTGGCGTCCGGCACAGTCTCCGCGATGATCGTTTCATCCACGGTTCCTCCCGGCCGCAGCTTGCCGCTCGGATTGGCTGCCGTTACCCACACTTCCACGGTGGTGCTGTTCGGATCAACGGCGGGGCTGATCATCGTAACCTTGCCCGGAATATCTGCTTGACCGGATGAAACCGTGATTTTAGCCGCGTCCCCCAGCTTCAGCCACGAAGCCTGTTGCGGGGGGAGATGGGCGCGCGCCACCACCGAAGAAATATCCATCACGGTAATCACCGGTTGCCCCGCCGTCGCGGTATTCCCAGGATTCAAAAGCCGGTCACTCACCACGCCATCAATGGGACTTCGTATTTCCGAATAGCTCAAGTGAGCTTGGGCGGCTTCGTACCGCCCTCTTGCAGAGGCAAGCTGGCCTTCGGCAGCTTTCAGTTGTTGCTCCCGCCCGCCGGATTGCAAAGCCTTGAGTTGAGCCAGCGCCAGTTGGTATTGATTTTGGGCTTGGGTGAAGGCCACTCTCGATGTTTCAAGATCCCGCCGGGGGATGGCGCCCTGCGAGTAAAGAGACCGGCGGCTCTGGTAGATTTGCTTTGCTTCGTCCCGGGCTTGTTTGGCCGCTTTCAAGTCCAACCTGGCTTTCTCCAGCAATTGAGGCAGGCCGGCCTTGAGGAAACTGTCATAATTGGCCTGCGCCGTCTGGAAGTTTCCTTTGCTTTCCATGACTGCTGCTTTAAGGTCCTCGTTTTCAAGCTCGGCCAGCAATTCCCCGGCATGCACATAGCTGCCCCGGTTCACATAAAACTTGCGAACCGGCGCGTTGATCTTCGGCTCGAGAGGGGTCTCGACCAAAGGATACAGAACGGCCTCCGTCTCCACTTTGCGTCGGATTAACATTTTCTTGACCGTCGCAACTTCCACCGTAACCAAGGGCTCTGGCGGCTTCGCTTCTTTTGAGCAATGGGTCAGAGGGCAAACGAGGGCCGCCAGAAGCACGGCGGCGAAGAGGCCGGGCTTTCTATTTCCTTCCGGTCCCTGGTTCGCTCTGATGTCTGGCGAAGAGTTTGATTGCATCAGAAGGGTCCCGTAATGGTCTGAAGCCGCGCCAGCGCCACCCGGTAGCGGGCTTGACCGGCATTATAGGCGTCGCGCGCTAGGTTCAGGCTGTTCTGCGCGTCAACAAGATCAAGGAAGAGTGCTTCTCCAGCCTTATACCGCAGCGTTACCAGCCGCAGATTCTGAGCGGCCAGATCCGCCGATTGCCGAAGGGAATCCAACTCCTTCCACGACGTTTCGCTTTCATTGTAATAGGAATAAAACTGACGAAGGGCGTCTCGCTGGGCAAAGCTCAAATCGAAGTGCGCTTGGCGCCGTTGATATTCAGACTGCTTCAATTTGCTTCGGCGCATGCCCCAGTCAAAGATGGGCAAATTGAACGTGTAGGTGCCGAAATAGCCGAGTTCCGGGACACGGTTGGGGAACGATGAGGGCCGGCTGTAAAAGGCGATCATGTTGGACTCAATTCCGTAAATAAAATCCAGCGTCAGCGTCGGATAGAAAGTGGATTTCGCAATCGCCACGTTCAAATCCGCCTGCTTGAAGGCAGTCAGCGCGGCGCGCACGTTGGGATTGTTGTTACGCGCCAGGTTTTCCGCATCCGGCAAAGGTAGCAGCGGCGGAGCCATGTCCAGGTCGTCCACCACCGTGAAATTTTCGTTGAGGTTGGGGAACAGCAGAACGGCGAGGTCAAGGCGGGCGTTCTCCATCTGCAATTGCACTTCTTGCAGGGCCTGTTGCTGCTGGTTGAATTGAAGCTGGAAGCGGATCACATCGGTATGGGCTACTTCGCCCCCACGCTCCAGATCCTGGCTGATTCTGAGAAAACGCTGAGCCTGTTGAACACTCTGTTGAGCCTGAGCATATCCCCGCTGCGCCACGACTAAAGCGTAGTACGCATTCGTTACTGTCACCGCCAGGCCCCGGCGAGCCACTTCCGCCGCTTCCTTTGCCAGAGCTTCTTTGTATGCGGCGGCGCGAGGTCCCGCAGAAATGAAAAAGCTGCCGGGCATGTCCTCATGGAAAACACCCCACAACCGGTATACGTGCACGCCGTCATTGGTCACGAAACGTCCCGTGGGAAGTCCGTTGCCCTGGGTGTTCAAGTATTGGGTCGTGTAGTTGACGGAGGGTAACCTCGCGGCCCGCGCCTGCACCCGGTCCTGTTGAGCCAGCTCGACCGCGGTCCGCGCGTTTTGGAATTGAGGGCTGTTGGTTTCCGCCCGCTTCAGCGCATCCTGAAAAGTGATGGTGAGCGGCGCGCCGTCCTGCGCTGCCGCCGGATGCTCGAGCCCGAGCGCCGCTTCCGCCGCCGGACTTTTCAATGCCTCCTGGCCCCGGGCTCCGCTTGCAGCCACCGCAAAAAACATCAGCAGGCTCAAGGGACAAACACAGCCGCGTTTGCGATGCAATCGCCGCGCGGCTTCAGGGGTTGAAATCAACTGCCCGGAAGCGGCATGGATTCTACCATCCAACAAACCGCAAAGGACTGCATTGTTTTTCATGTTCACTACCCCTTTAGAGGTTTGATTGCTGCAAGAGTTCTGACCAGCGCACCCGCAGGGATAAAGTTCCCGATGTTGACACAAGCCCCTAGACTAACCCGGAAGGGCTGATGTTTTCCTGAATCCAAAATTAATTTTTGTTTAGGTTCTGGCCAATGGCCGCGCTCTGAAATCTTGCAGGGATGAAATCGGATTCACCCCTTCTCAAACTTGGCGGAAGAAACAGGAGCATCCATCGAGCCGGTTCGCGCGACAGGCAAAAAGACGCTGAAGGCTGATCCCACGCCCACCTCGCTCTGGCACTCGATCTTCCCTTCGTGCGCCTGGGCGATGGCTACGGCAATCGACAGTCCCAGGCCGCCGCTGCGCGCTTCGGCCCCATTGATGGAAGGGGCGCGGTAAAACCGCTTGAAAATGTAGGGCAGGTGGTCTTTCTGGATTCCCGGTCCCTCGTCTCGAAAGGTAATTCGAATGGAGCTTTCCGCGGCATCCATCTGCACGCGAGTTTTACTTCCGGGCGGAGAATACTTGATGGCGTTATCCAGAAAAATCAGGAAAAGCTGGCGCAGGAACGCCTCGTCACCACAATAGGGAACTTCCGGCCGCAGATCGCGCTCGATGACGATGTTTTTTGCCAGGGCAAGCGGAGAGGCCACAGCGCAGGCTTCCTCTACCACTTCATCCAGGTAAAGCGGCTGGGGAGTGATCCGCAGTTCTCCGGCATCTGCCAATGCCAGGGTAAAGAGCCCTTCGGTGATATGGCTGAGTTTTTTGAGTTCCTCCTCAATCACCTGGAGGGCCCTCTGATAATCTTCCGGACTCCGCGGCTCGCTAAGAACAAGTTCCGTTTCGCCTCGCAAGACGGCTAGTGGCGTCCGCAATTCGTGGGAAGCATCGGAAACGAACTGGCGCAACTGGCGCAACGCCGAATTCACTTTTGCGAAAAGCTGGTTGAACGTCTCCGCCAGTCTCCCGAGTTCGTCACGGGGATTCGAGACTTGAAGCGGCGTCCAAAGATCGACCGGTTTCATTTCACTGGCGCGGGACGCTGCCTCCACCGCATGATCTGTGAGCTCAGCCACCGGCTTCAGACTGCGGCCCACGTACCAGCCGGAAATAATGCCCGTCAGCAAGAGGCTGAGCGGAAGGATCACGAAGCCGATGCGGCGGAAGCTGCGCAGGGCTTCGTCGGCGCGCTGCGTTGGCACCGCCAGCACAAAAATTTGCAGCGTGTTTCCACGCTGGAATGGGATCAGCGCGACGCGCAGCCGGCCGGTGTAGGGATCTTCCACTGTGGAGAAGATGGTTTGGCGGAGGGAGAAATTCTCCCCGGCCGTCAGGACGGGCTTCCCATGCAGGTTCACAGAATGTTGCAGCACGTGCCCGGAGGAATCAAGAACCTCAAAATAATTTCCAGGAACGTTGAGCTGATCCACGTCCTGTTCGGTCGGGTCGGAGATAAGATCGGCTATAACCGGCCTGGAAGTCTCCAGCAGTTGGCGGTCAAGCTGGCCCCGAACCTCGCGGGCGAAAAGAGTGTAGAATCCGGAATAGGAAACGGCCAGGAGGACTCCCACTGCGACGCAGAAAAGCAAGATCATGCGCGTCCGCAGAGAGTAATTCTGCAACATAAAATCATGCCCTTGCTGCGAATGGTCCGCGCTCGAAAGGCACGGTCAAAACCGCGCACTGACGGTCTTCGAGCAAAACTTCGTGAATAATCCAGGTCATGGCGCTTCTGGCAATGCCATCCGGTAACCCGATCCCCGGACCGTATGGATCAGTTTTGCCGGATGCGCCTGGTCAATTTTTTGCCGCAGCCGGTTGATATAGACTTCGACCAGGTTTGTTCCACTATCAAAGTGGGAATCCCAAACGTGTTCGACAATCTCGCTACGGGTGACGGTGTCCGGCGCGCGCAGCAGCAGGAGCTCGAGGAGCGCGAATTCTTTTGAGGTCAAAGGAATTTCCTTCTTGGCCCGGACCGCCCGGCGGCGCCGCCGGTCGAGCTCCAGGTCGGCGCAGGCGAGGGTGACGCCGCTCTTATCGAAGCCTCGCCGCACCAACGCCCGGATTCGAGCGTGAAGCTCGGCCAACGCAAACGGTTTTGTCAGATAATCGTCCGCGCCGGCATCCAATCCCTCCACGCGCTGCTCGATGAGCGTCCGGGCAGTCAACATCAGGATGGGGGTCTTGACTTCCGCCTGGCGGATTCGAGTGCAAACTTCGATTCCGCTCTGGTCCGGCAGCCGGATATCAAGAAGGATGACGTCGTAGGCATTCTCCGTGGCTAGACTGTAGCCTTTCCCGCCGGTATCGGCCACGTCCACGGCGTAGGCGTTTTCCCGCAGCGACCGGGCCACGAAGCTGGCCACTTTGCGTTCATCTTCAACAAGCAGGATCCGCATACTGCAGGTCTAAAGTGAAGTTGATGTCCCCCGCGCCGCGCCATGCACGCCATTCGGCGTTTCTCACCGGCAGGGCGCTCCGGCCAGCGCCGGTCATGATTTTGAAGCGGGCATCAGGCTTTGCTTCACGTCCTCCACCACCCGTTTTCCGATCCCGCGCAAGGTCTCGAACACGCCCACGCCCTCGCTGGCAATGGCCTCAAACACTTCCTCTTCACTCCGCGCCAGAAGACCCTTCATCTCGTCGGCGGGAATTGCATCTTCCAGGTCGCGCTTATTGAGCTGGATCACCAGCGGCACCACAGCAGGATCACGCCCTAGTTCATGCAGGTTTTTTTCCAGTTCGCGCAGAGCGTTCAGGTTTTCGTCCATCCGGCCTTCTTGCGAGTCCGCTACAAAGATCAGCCCGTCAACGCCGCGAAGCACCAGCTTTCTCGTGGGTTCATAGCGCACTTGTCCGCACACCGTATAAAGGTGAAAACGCAGGTGGTAGCCGCGAATTTTACCGATTTCAAGGGGAACAAAATCGAAGAAAAGGGTGCGGTCCTCTTCTGTAGTCAGGGAGATCATGGGCTCGGCGGATTGGCCCGCAGTGTTCTTGTAAATCCACTGCAGGTTGGTGGTCTTTCCACCCAGGCCTGCGCCGTAGTAGACGATTTTGCAATTAATTTCGCGTGAAACCGGATTGATGAAGCTCACGGATTCAAAGGCCCCTCGTCGCCGGCCGGGCTGCGGGTGTTTTTCGTTCTGGCGGCCTCTCCAACAGGCCGCTTGACTGCCTGCGCCCCATTCCCTTGCGTCCCCCCAATGAAAATCTTGCCGCAAACTATTTGATAAAAAGGATGATAACACAGGGTTTACCAGATACGCTTTGGAAACAGTGAAATCGACCGATTAAGAGATTGGCATGGCGGAGAGTAAGCTTCCGGTACCTGGCTCACATGGGCCCGGGGATGGCCGGTCGGCATCTGCTCACGGTTCCATCGCCACTCACTTGACCCAGCAGGATTTAATCTGGTGGGTGGCAGCTTGGATCGTTAATCGGCACTTACAAGGAAGCTTCCCGATGCCAGCAGTACCCGCCGGAGAACTCTACCGTCACGATGGGTCTGGACCAGTTCTGACCTCCAGTGGTTAACAAGTCCTTCCTTCACGCGCTTTTCTGATCGCGTCATGACCAACTCGTAGAAATGGTTTGGATCATCAGATTGAAGCGGGATCGTTCCAGGCCGGGAGGCGTAACCCAGCGTGGGTGCATCCTTGTGGCCAGAATAAGAGAATTCTCGCAGGGGATCATTTACATGCTTGAGGATTCTTAAGCTGCCCGGCTCGTGAACGTCGACGAGATAGTACTGGTAAGTGCGATCCCATCCCGAAATAAATACCTGCCCCGCGGTGCAGTACATCTGGTGTGTTTGGAAGTCTTCAATTGGCAGATCTTCGGTAGGCGAAATCCCTTGGGCGCTTCCAAAGCGAATCACTCGGAGCACATGCGGATATTTGACCCCTGGTGTAACGGCGGCCCTTAGATCAAAGGCGAGGTATCCCCGCGCTGAGCAATAGTTCCCGTCATCGTCGGCGCGGGCTTGATTAGGGAGAAGAAGTTGGCCACCGCAGCAAATCGCCACCATCAGACATTGAAAGAGGGGAGATAAACCGAGTGCCCCTGGATTGCTTTTCGAAACCAACATAAGCCCATCACTTTACTTTCCGGGTTATCAACCTATCATTACGGCAGAGACGGCGCAATGCAGGCCATGGACCTTGCGCGGTCCAGCCATCCATGTTAGCTTTTGAACGATCTACGACACACTACAGGAGGCAGCATGACGTTGGAAGCTCTCGGCATGATTGAGACCAAAGGGTTAGTCGGAGCCATTGAGGCGGCAGACGCGATGGTGAAGGCCGCCAATGTGGTGCTGGTGGGCAAGGAATACATCGGCGCCGGGTACGTGACGGTCATGGTGCGCGGCGATGTGGGGGCTGTCAAAGCGGCCACGGACGCGGGCGCGGCCGCGGCGCGGCGGGTGGGCGAACTGGTGAGCGTCCACGTGATTCCCCGGCCCCACAGCGAAGCGGAAAAGATCCTGCCCGGAGGCCAGCTTTCCGGCAAAGGTGGCGGCAAGGCATCATCCTAAGCTGCGCTGCGGGTTTGGCGGGCGGATAAGACTCGGAGACTGGGCGTGAAGTACCTCTCCATTTCGGAAAAGACCTATTCACGCCAAGCAACCAAGCAGAGCGAAGCTCTCGGACACCCAACCCCCGTACACATCCATGGACAGAGATCTTGAATCCATCCAGGAGGCGCGCCGCCTGGTTGAAAAGGCGGCCGCAGCCCAAAAAGTTCTAAGCGGCTTTTCCCAGGAGCAGACGGACGCCGTGGTGCGCGCCTGCGCGGAAGCGGCCGAGCGCAGCGCCGGACCACTTGCACAGTTGGCTGTTGAGGAGACGACTTATGGTATCGTCGCCGACAAGACGGAGAAAAACCTTTTCGCCTCGCGTGACGTTTACGCCGCCATCAAGGATTTGAAGACAGTGGGGGTGATCCGCGAGGACCGGGCGCTCGGCGTGGTTGAAATCGGTGTGCCTGCGGGCGTGGTCGCCGCCATCATTCCTTGCACCAACCCTACTTCTACCGCCATTTATAAAGCGTTGATCGCCCTCAAGGGCCGTAACACCATCGTGATGAGCCCGCACCCGAGCGCCGTGCGCTGCATCCGGGAGAGCGCTCGTGTGATGCATGAAGCGGCGGTGGCAGCCGGAGCGCCGGAGGGCTGCATTGGCTGCCTCAGCCTGCCTACTATGGAGGCCACTGAAGAGCTGATGCGCCATCGCCAGACGGCCATCATCCTGGCCACAGGCGGGATTGGCATGGTAAGGGCCGCATACAGCAGCGGCAAGCCCGCCCTCGGCGTCGGCCCCGGCAACGTGCCCGCTTACATTCATTCGTCCGCCAACATCCCCAAGGCGGTGGCGGATATCCTCACCGGCAAAACTTTTGACAACGGCACCATCTGCTCTTCGGAGCAGCACATGGTGGTGGATGCGGCCATCGCCGGCGAAGTGAAGGCGGAAACGGTGCGCCGGGGTGGTTATTTCCTGGACGCGCAGCAGGCGGAAAGAGTGGCTCGCGTCTTGATCCTGCCCAATTTCCGCGTGAACCCCAAGATGGTGGGCCAATCCGCCGCGCGCATCGCCACCGAGGCCGGATTTTCCGTGCCGGCGGGCACTCGCGCCCTGGTGGCACCGCTCGATGGAATTGGCCGGGACTTTCCGCTTTCCGCGGAGAAACTCTCACCGGTGCTTTCCTTCTACGTCGTCAAGGATTACCACGAGGGCGGGGATGTGTGCCGGCGTTTCCTGGAGTTTGGCGGCATGGGGCACACGATGTCGATCCACGCTACGGATGACAGCGTCATCCGCGAGTTGGCGCTCAAGATGCCCGCATTCCGCTTGGTGGTGAATTCGCCCGCGCCGCACGGCTCGATCGGGTATTCGACAGGCCTCAACCCCGCCATGTCGCTCGGTTGCGGAACGCCTGGCGGTAACATCACGACGGACAACATTGGTCCTTACAACCTCATCAACATCAAGCGTCTGGCTTACGAGCAGCGTCCGGTGAATCGCATGGAGGACGCGGCGATGACTGCGCTTGCTCTGGTGTCAGCTAGACCAAGTCCTGAGCCTGCCGCCGTCACGCATGAGGGTGTGAGTGTTTCGGCGTCAGCAAAAGCTCCGGCCAAGGCTCCGCTTGACCGCGAGACCGTCCGGCAGGTGGTGGAGCGAGTGCTCAACGAACACCGGCAGAAGACCACCTCCACCGCGCTTGACGTTTCGGCGCCTGCATCTGCTTCCGGCGTTTCGGTCCCTTCGTCGAACTCAGGCTTTGAGTGCGTGTCAGCACCAAAGCAGGCTGAGTCGAAGGGTACGGCTCCCAAACCTGCAGCGCCCGTCCCCGTGGATTTTGTGAGTGAGGAAGACGTGCGCCTGGCGCTTCGCAATGGCGCGAAGATTGTTACCGGACCGAAGACCATCATTACACCTTCGGCACGCGACTTGGGGAATCCGTCCGAAGTTTTCGCTAAGGTGCGCTGAATTTGAAGCGCAGGATCAGGTAGGCTTGGGTAGTGGGTCAGCTTTGAAATCCCGCCCGTTCGCGAAGGAACCGCTGGATGAAGCGCAAAGTATATCTAATTGTGGTAGCGATCACATTTCTCTTGGGGATACTGCACTCCACTCTCACGTTTGTCATTTATAAAAAACTGGCAGCCAACGCGCTGTGGTTCTTGGGTACCGGGTTGGCCCTACTTTTTTACAGTGCTCTCAATCTGATTCACATAAAACACGGCGGAGAATCAGATGTGCGCCTGCTCGTACGCATCGTGAACGTGTTAATGCTGTTATTCATTACTGTGTCGGTCAGAACTCTCGGGGTCGAGGGGAATCCACAAGTGGTCGTGTTAGTTGCCGCCGGTATTTTAATGATCGGGTTGTCGTTTTCCAATTGACCCACTACCGAACTGTTTCGATTTTTGCTCCTTGCTGGTACACTATCCCTATCTGAAACACCTGTTATGAATGCCAGGGATTGGGATGAGAAATTGCGCGCGGAGGGCTTCCGTCACCTCTTTACAGGGCAAGGCGGCCCGGACGCTTATTATTCTGACCACACGCACGAAAATCTGACGGCGCACATCATTTTGGACGGCGAGATGACTCTGACCTCGCAAGGTGAGGCACACACCTACGCAGCCGGTGATCGATGTGACGTGCCGTCGGAGACAGTTCACTCCGCACGAATGGGCCCGCGCGGATGCAGGTATATTGTGGGCGAAAAGTAGGGGCGGGCCGTCCGCCCGAGAGCAGGTACGAGTGAGACTCCTACATTAGCGGTTGTCAACCCCTGGCGCAGAACGGGCGCTGTATCACCAGAATCACAATTCACGCATTGCAGACAAAGGAGATTTTCATGGCAAACGATAGGTCGGTTTCCATTGCAAGTCTCATCACTGTTCCGGCTTTGATCACGTTGGCGATTACCATCCTCCGTCTGGAAGGCGAGCTGCGGCATTGGGGTCAACCGTGGTTCAATTCAGCGGCGGGCGGCGGCGCCGCATGGGTTGGAATTTCCTGGCTGCCGATTATCTTCGGCCCGTACTTCGCTTACAAGCTGGCCGCTGCCGGCAAAGGCCCGGCCAGCCTGGGGAAAGCGGCCGGATATATGGGACTCGGCTTGGTGGTTTTCGTTCTCGCCGGATTCTGGGCGTTTTCAATGCTCTCCCATCCTCCTGTCTCGAAGATCGTAATAGTTGGCTTCGTGATCATGCTGATTGCGGCGTTCATTCCCCGCATGGGTTGGCGTTCGTTGGGGAACACCTTGATCGCTTATGCTTTTGCCGCCCGCATTCCGGTGCTGATCGTGATGTTCCTGGCCATGCGCGGAAACGGCGGCGCCGGTTGGGGAACCCATTATGACGCGGTTGCGCCCATGTTCCGCAGCGCGCCTTTCGCCACCAAGTTCCTTTATGAAGCTATTCTGCCGCAGATGACCCTGTGGATCGGATACACTGTCATTCTGGCCACATTCGTGGGCATTATCGTTGTGGCAACGCTGCGTCCCGGGAAACGGACGGCGCAGGCTGCGGCTTGATGAACGCGGTTCATCTTGGCTGGCCACCGCCCTTCTCTATTGCCAGCGTCTTCCCAGCGAAAGCCGGTCGTTTCCGGAGGGGCTGTTCCCGGGGATCCGTTCACATCCTGCGGGCCAATGGCGCAGCGGCGGTGGCCTTTCCTGGCCACTGGTTTCTTGTTAATGGGATGAGGCGGCGGTCAACTTCCGATGGATAGGGGTTGACCGCGTATACCTGTTTATTCTGCGCGCCTTGCGAGTTCCTCCAATTGCCTTTCCTTGTGAACCATCCCACGGATCTCGTGACAAATATATAGAATGACAGATCGTATACTAAGGTGAGCGCGTTGACTTGATCCCGGGTCGATGCAACGAGGAGGAAAGACGCCATGAGCATTCAGGATTTTTTCCGGTCATTCAGCGAGGGCCTGCAAAACAGCGCCCATGTGAAAACGGTGTACGGAGAACCCATCGTTTCCGGCGGTAGAACCGTTGTGCCCGTTGCTAAGGTTGCTTACGGATTCGGCGGAGGCTTGGGAACCAGAACAAAAGATCAGATCGAGGGCCAAGAAGGAAGAGGAAGTGATGAAGGCGGTGGTGGCGGCGGAGGGGCAGCGGCAATTCCGTTGGGAGTCGTAGAGATTACACAGGACAACACGCGCTTTATTTCATTCCGGCTCACCCGCAAACTGGTGGCTGGCGTAACGGCAGGACTGCTCTTGGGTTATGTCTTCGGACGGTTGCGCTCCAAGTGGTAGACGCGGTGAAGCGGCGAGAGCAAGAGGCCTCGGCGCTCACTTAAGGGACCAGCGCAACGCAAGGCCGAGTCTGCTCACGGGAGGTTCCGGTGGCGAGATTACTGGCTCATTGGCTCTTGAGCGCACTGTGTTTGCTTCTGGTAGCACAGTTCGTCCCGGGGTTTTTCGTAAAGGGCTTCTTCGCTGCGCTCATCGCTGCAGTGGTCATCGGCTTGGTCAACGGCACGCTGGGTTTGTTTCTGAAGATTGTTACGTTTCCTCTTACCATCATTACCTTCGGCGTTTTCTGGTTTGTGATTAATGCCCTAATGCTGGAATTTGCGTCCTTCTTCGTTCCCGGTTTCATCGTCCGCGGATTCTGGCCTGCCTTCATCGGCGCAGTGATACTGAGCGTTCTCAACATGGTGGTGCGTGAGATACTGAAGAAGGAGAAGTAGCCGTTGGGCGTTGCGCCGGCGTCCTGCCGGCCGAATGTGTAACCCCGAGTTTCTGTAACTTTTGGAATCTGCTTTTTGTCCTGTCGAATCGAAAGGGCTGCACGATTGCCAAAGGAAAACCAATGAACCAAATTCATCGTTGGCTCTGCCGGTCCAGCGAATGGAGGAAGAAACTTGAGGAGCAAGTGTTGCCTTGGGCCCTGAACGGTGTTGACCTTGGCCAAAACATCCTCGAAGTCGGGCCCGGCCCTGGATTGACCACCGACTTGCTGCGTCCGTGTCTGGAGCGAATCACAGCGCTAGAGATTGACTCCCGCTTGGCGGGTTCGCTTGGCCGCAGGCTGCATGGTGGCAATGTCCGGGTGATTCAGGGCGACGCCACCGCCATGCCTTTTGAGAACAAATCGTTCTCAGGAGCCATCTCGCTGACCATGCTCCATCACGTGCCTTCCGTGGCCTTGCAAAATAAGCTGTTGAGTGAAGTTTGCCGGGTGCTAAGACCGGGCGCCGTGTTCGCCGGCGTTGACAGCCTGTGGAGCCGCGCGATGCAGATCCTCCACATTTGGGACACGCTGGTGCCCATCGATCCCTCAACATTCAGTAAGCGCCTTGAAGCGGCAGGATTTGTTCGCATATTCATCGACATGGGCGAAGGGAGATTCCAGTTCAAAGCGCAACGGCCAGACGGATAAAGGGCCTTCCCTCGCCTCGGTCCGGCGTCGGATAGCGCCCGCTATGCAACCTGCGCCGGAGACGGACCGGCCACTGTTCGCTGAAGATGCGCCCAACCCTCATCTTCCGGCGCAGGCCGGAGACAGACGTCTACCCTGAGCCTTTGTCCAGCCGCACCTTCGTAAACTCCCGAGACCGGCGTTACGTCCCGATAGTCCCTGCCGTAGGCCACACGGATGTGCTTCGCCGAAGCGCCGCAGCCCTGTGTGGGGTTAAGAACGGTCCAACCTTCGCCCGTAATGAACACTTCGGCCCAGGCGTGTGATCCTAAACCACTCTCCACCCGATCGTTGCCATCTTGAGACGCCCCATAGAGGGGCGGGCATCACATAACCGGAGACGTAGCGGTCTGGTAATCCTCGCATACGAACTATCGCCAGCAACAAGTGAGCGAGTCCTGGGGGTGCACGACAGGGAAATAAGATGTTGCGGGTGAGAAGGAGTGGAGTTGATATTCTGCAAGCGGTATCCGCTTACAGTGGACGGCGCCGCGCTTCACCTCATGAGGAGGGCTACATGGCAACTCCCGAACTCACGATCGAGGAACTCCAGGGAAACATCGTCAGCGCGCATCCTGACAAATTCCCTCGGGGCTTGTAAAGGGGGTAGGTCGGCACTACAAGGGCTTTTCGAGAAGGCGGGATTGACCGACAAGAGGTTCGACCGGCGTAGAGGGCAAATTTCGCTCAAAAAAAGAGTTCTCAACTGCGAAAGTTGGGCTAGCACACAGAGTCGGTGAGAAGCCCTGTCGTGCTGATCTTAAGAGTGGAGATTCATAGGGTGTTCTGGCGGGAGAAGCCCGAGGTCTGCTTACTCGAAGCGCAGTGCCTCGATGGGGTCAAGATGAGCGGCCTTGCCGGCGGGATAATAGCCGAAGAAGATTCCCACCGCCGCAGAAAACAACGCGGCTATGGTAAGAGCCTGGGCTGAAATAAAACTGGGCCAGCCAAACAACCGGGCAATCGTGCCGGAAAGAAAGACACCCAGGAGAATTCCACCAGCCCCTCCCGCTGCGCTCAACGCCACGGCCTCCACGATGAACTGGCGCCTGATGTCGGACTCGGTGGCGCCGGTAGCCATGCGGATACCGATTTCCTTGGTGCGCTCGGTGACGGAGACCAGCATAATGTTCATAATTCCAATCCCGCCCACCAGCAGTGAAATCGAGGCCACGCTTGCCAGCAGTAGGGTCATTACCCGGCCCGATGCGTCCGCCACTTCTTCCGACTGGGTCATGGAGTGGACGCCGAAGTCATCATCCTCACCCGGCCGAAGCCGGTGACGCTCACGCAGCAGGCTTGAGATTTCCTGCATGGCCAAATTAATACTGTCCCTGTCCAAGGCCGAAACCGCGATAAAATTCAGGTAAGGGCTTCCTACAACTTTCCTCTGCGCGGTGGTGTAAGGCATCTCAATCCGGTCATCCTGGTCAGCGCCATAAGGAGTTTGGCCCTTCTCCGCGAGCACGCCGATCACACGGAAAGGCAGATTCTGCACGCGGATGGTCTGGCCGATAGGATTCTGGCTGCCAAAAAGCATATCCACCACGGTCTGTCCGATTTCCACCACGTTGGCGGCGCGCCGAACGTCCTCCGGGCCAAAGAAAACCCCGGAAGCCATCGGCCAGTTGCGAATTTGGGGAAATGTAGAGTCCACGCCGTCCAGTTCCGTGAACCAGTTCTCACCGCCATAGACCACCTGCAAGTGGCCACCCACGCCGGCTGAGACTCTCTTCACGGCCGGGCATTGGCGGGCGATCGCTTGGGCATCCTGTGCCGTCAAGGTCGAATAGGACCCCCAACCGGAGCGGACACCGCCCCGGTGCAGGCTGCCGGGAAACACAAAGATCAGATTGATCCCCATGTTCTCAATCTGCCGCTCCACCATGCGGTTTGCGCCTTCTCCAAAACTGACCGAAGCCACCACCGCCGCAATGCCAATGACGATTCCGAGCATGGTCAGAATCGAACGCATCAGGTGGCGGCGCAGCGAGCGCAGCGCGACCCGGAATATGGCGAAGAGATCCATGGTTGAGTGCTCCGGCCCAGAGCCCGCATCCATCGGGCCTGGCACTTCTACTCTATCCTGGGGATTTCTAACCTTCAAGCTCCCTGGGTAGTGGCTCGGTGGGAAATTGGGAATGCTCCCTCAATACAAAAACCAAGGGCGGCCCGCCGGTGATTTAGGCCGGCCTGCCGCCCACTTCGTTAAGATTATACCCGTTTCAGGCTGCTACTCCTTATGCACGGGTTGTGAGTGGGTTAAACCTTTCACACCCTTCTTCTGCAGGCGTGATTCCTCCCGGGAGGATTCGTCCACGGCCGCGCCCGTTTGGGCTCCCCCTTGGAAAAACCTCCTCAGAAACTCCTCATGCCCGTAACGCTTGAAGATGATCTCGCTATGTTTTGGAATGGTTGGCGCCAGCGCCGTGCGTACCAAAAATTCCTGTCCGAATTTGTTGTCTGCGCTCCGGACCGTCATAATCATCAAGTCCGAGCCGTTCATCATGTGGAAGATGTACTTACCCGCCGGAAGTGTGGTATTGCCTATATGGAATTGAAAGGGAATGTCTGCATCAATTTGACCCGTGATATCTGCCATGGCAGTTCCCGTGCCCAACATCAGCGCCAGACATGCAGGCAGAATCATAATAATTAACCTTCGCATATTTGTGACCTCCTTTGTTGATATGAGTCCATGACACGGGGCCGAATTGATGGCGGCACGCGGGGACTGCTTAAAGACCGGCTTTCTAACCCCGGCTTATCCTGGCAGCGGCGGAACCTTCATCCGGGCCGCGCTCAAAGAAGCCGCGCGTCTGCCTCTGTGAAGCAGGGTGGCCATCACATCCCAACCATCTGCCTTGATTCAAATGGGGTTTCTGGCCACGTGAAGCGGCCCTGAAGGCCGCCCACGAACGAAAGGAAACCGCAGGTCACTTGGAAGGGTGGCCCCGGGCCCATGCTTCAATCCGACGCAATCCCAGGGAGGCCAGTGACTCTGCCTCCGTCAATTGAATTCCAACGTACAACTTCTTGGATGAGGCTAGGAAAGCAAAGGGTTGGCCATTGCCTGCAAAAAACCGGCTTCGAAGGCCGTAGGCTTTCTATACACGATGCAATAAGCCGGCGACGGTCATTTACTGTAGTACCGCTATGCGGCCGGCGTATTTCGCCGCTCATAGAGCGGCGCTACATTCTCGGAGCGCCGCGACTTACTTCGTTGGGTATAACTGTAGCGAAACAGCGCCCGCGCGGCCAATTGCGGTGTGGGCGGCCCTTGAATTAAACTGAGTGAACGCTTTCTAATGAACTGAGCTTTGCCAAAGACGCAACGGCCCGGAACCTTGGTGATGATAAGACGAGAGGAATAACATGCTGATCGTGATGAAGCCGCAGGCGGGCGAAGAAGACATTCGCGGCGTCTGCCGGAAAATCGAAGCTTTGGGCTTCCGCGCCCATCCCATGCCGGGAGCGCAGCGCACGGCCATCGGCATCACCGGAAATCCGGGGCCGCTCGAACCGGCAGAATTTGAATCCATGCCCGGCGTTGCGGAAGCCATTCCAGTCTCGAAACCCTATAAGCTAGTGAGCCGGGAGATCAAACCCGAGGCCTCCGTGATTCATGTGGGGCCGCCTAGCAGCGGCGTGGAAATTGGCGGGCGGGAACTTGCCATCATTGCCGGACCGTGCGCGGTGGAGAGCCGCGATCAGGCCTTTCGCGCGGCGGAACAAGTGCGCAAGGCCGGGGCCCGGCTGTTTCGCGGCGGGGCATTCAAGCCGCGGACGTCACCTTACAGTTTTCAGGGTCTGGGTCTGGAAGGACTAAAGATTCTGGCCGAAGTGCGGCGTGAGTTTGGCCTGCTGATCGTCACAGAAACCATTGATCCGGAAAATTGCGACATGGTGGAAGATTACGCGGACGTTCTGCAAGTGGGTGCCAGAAACATGCAGAACTTTTCGCTCTTGAAGCGCGTTGGGCGCTCAAATAAACCGGTATTGCTGAAGCGCGGCCTTTCCGCGACACTCGAAGAGCTCCTGATGGCGGCGGAGTATATTCTTTCCGAAGGCAACTACAACGTGATCCTCTGCGAGCGCGGTGTGCGCACCTTCGCTGACCATTCCCGCAACACCCTCGACTTGAGCGTGATCCCGGCAGTCAAAGGACTTTCCCACTTGCCCATCATCGTCGATCCGAGCCACGGCACCGGCAAGCGGGACCGGGTGCTGCCGCTCTCCCGCGCCGCGATCGCTGTGGGCGCCGACGGACTGATCGTGGAGGTCCATCCGGAACCCAACCGCGCGCTATCCGACGGTTATCAATCGTTGTTGCCCGCTCAATTCCAGGAGTTGATGGCAGAGGTGAGGGCAATTGCCAGAGTACTGGGACGCACCACGGCGAGTCGCAGGGATGATAGCAATACCGCAAGCCCCGCATAATCCGGGCGCGGAGCGAATCGTATGCATACATGCCCTTCAACCAGTCCATCGGAAGACCCATCCGGGTGAATCGCGCACTCCTTCTGGGGCTTCGTGCAGTAATGGGCCTGGCGATTGCGCTCCTTCTCACCAACTGCCAAAAGCGCGGCACCCCAGCCGAACCTTACCTTGCCTTTGTTGCAAACCGGGGAAGCCAATCCGTCGCAGTGGTGGACCTCGGCACCTTCACCCTGGAAAAAGCGATAGCGTTGCATCAACATCCGGACCTCATCGCTCGCCGTGCTCACAGCCGCGACCTTTATGTAGCAGGCGACGAAGGCGTGGACATTTTGGACTCTCTGGACCTTCGCCTGACCCGCCGCTGGAATGTTGCGGGAGGAGCCGGCGGCTTGACGTTTTCCGCCGATGGATCGACCGCTTTTCTGATTGAAAATTCAGACGGAAAAATCGTTGCAATTGACTGCACGGGACGGCGAGGAGTGACCGTATTCAAATCCCCGCCTGGACTCACGGGCTTGGCGCTGACGCCCGACGGCAAGACCCTGGTAGGTGAATCCAGATCGAAAGATCTTGTCTATTTTATCGATCCCAAAACACGGCAGATTCTGGGTTCGGTTAAAACCGGAAGAAATCCCGGATCGATGGTGATTTCGCGCGATAACAGCAAAGTCTATATTGCGGACACAGGCGAAAATCTGATTACCATTGCGGAAATTCCTTCCCGTGCCCTTTTCACGCACCTTGAGATCAGCAACCCACCCACCCTGCTGATTTTGAAGCCGGACGGCGGCGAGATCTTCGCACTGAGCGCATCCGGAACAAGGATGACGATTCTCAACGCCACCGAGGCGACAGTGGAGCAAATGCTCTCGACCGGCCACAATCCCACAGCGGGAGTTTTCTCGCGGGATTCCTCGCGCTTCTATTGGGCCAATGAAGGGGATGGAACCGTCAGCTCCCTGGACGTTTCGACGCGGCAAGTGTTGGCCTCGATCCGGGTGGGCGTGGCGCCCCAAGGCCTGGCCCTCACGCCTGACGGCCGATTCCTGATTGTGGCGGATGGAGGATCATCCAGCGTTGAAGTGGTCGAAGCGGCATCCGGGCACTTGCTCACCGCCATTCCCACCGGCGCTCAGCCGGTCTCAATCATCATCCCCGGTTGGCAACTTTGATCCTCTCCTGCTCACTCTTTCAGAGCCGGTGGACGAATGATCATGACTTCAGTGGCCTTGATCAGTGCGGCCGCCGTGTCACCCACCTTGAGGCCAAGCTCGCTGCAGGCGTCGCGCGTGATGATCGAAGTCACGCATTGCCCCCCAATATCCAGCGTGACCTTGGCCAATAGGCCAACCCGCTTCAACGCCGTAACCCGGCCCACCAGTTGGTTCCGGCCGCTGATCATGTGCTCCAAGCCACTGCCTGGAGAAAGCGGGGGCGCCGTATGCTTCGGAGGGGAAGCGGAAGGTCTGGGAGCTCGTCCGGCTGTCGCTCCCGTTTGGAATAAGACCCGGTCGATTTCCGACCGGGGAATCCGGTGGTGTCCACCCGGCGTCTTAATGGAGCGAATTTTCCCCCGGTAAATCCATTGTTTCAGCGTGGGATAGCTGACACCCAACTCCTTGGCGGCATTCGGTAGATGAACCAGATCCATACTTTCTCCGTTCGCTCCTCTTACAATCCCGGCCCCGGCGGATAAGCCGGAAGATCGGGCGGCCGGTGCGGCAAGGTCTTTGGATGTTGGCGGATTTCGTTCATCAGCACATCGGTGGCCTTTTCAAGCTGAGGGTCGTGCCCACTCATGACAAGGTCGGGGCGGTTATCCACCATGATGTCGGGCTGGACCCCGTGGTTTTCGATGACCCATTGGCTGCTAAGACTGTAGAGTGAAAATTCCGGCCGGGTGATATAGCCGCCGTCAATCAGCGGCATGCCGCCGCGAATGCCCCTCACACCGCCCCAAGTGCGCGTGCCGATCACCGGGCCTAGCTTGTATTTCTTGAAGAAATACGTAAAGAAGTCACCGTCGGAAGCCGCATAGTGATTGGTCACGCAAGCCATGTAACCATTGAACACCGCGTCCGGCACCGTGCCGCTCTTCCAATTGCGGGCGGACATCATCGCGGCAAGCACCCGGCGAAGACGCTCGAAAATAATCTGATCTACAAATCCGCCGCCGTTGTAACGCACGTCGATAATCAGACCTTGCTTGCGAATCTGCGGGAAAAATTGTTTCACAAATTCGTTGAGCCCTGCGCCTTCCATGTCTGGCAAATAAATGTAACCCACCTTGCCGCCCGTGGCTTCGTCAACTTTCTTGCGATTCGTCTCAATCATGTCCAGCTCGCGCAGGCTGAACTCGCTTGCCAGCGGCTTCACCACTACGTTGCGGCCCGTTGATGGATCGGGTTGCGAGCTTACGCTGAGCGTGGTGTTCTGGTTGGCGGTGTTTATGAAAAGCTCATAGGGATTTTGCGGCACGCGCAAGGGTTTACCGTTGACCGCCAGAAGATAATCGCCTTGCTTCACGTCCACTCCGGGTTCGGTGAGCGGCGAGAGCAGCCGGGGATCCCAATTCTGGCCTTGATAAATCTTCTTGAAGCGGTAGAAACCGTGAGCCGTGTCCACCTCAAAGTCCACACCCAGCAGGCCGTCGTTCACAGGATGCAAATTCGGATGATCGCCGCCGCCCACATAAGTGTGGGAGTTTGAAAGCTCGCTGATCACGTTGCCAAGAATGTAAGTAAGGTCGAAGCGATCCTTCACGTAAGGCAAAAGCTGCGCGTATTGGTCACGGACTTTGGCCCAATTTACGCCATTCATGCTTTTTTCGTAGAAGAAGTCGCGCTCTTGCCGCCACACTTCATAGTAAATCTGCTTCCACTCGGCCGACGGATCAACGCGCATTTTCATATTGGCCAGGTTCAGCCTGCCGTCGCCAACCTTGTGGGGCGACTTTGGAACCGGTGTGGCTCGAATGATTCCATAAGTCTTCGGAGGCGGCCCGGGTTGGCCGGAGACGGTCTTTCCCTGTGCGACATAGAGGAGCTTGGTTCCGTCAAAGGAAAGCGCAAAGCGGTTGGCGCCGGTGATCAGGACGTGATCCTTCCGGTCTTTCAGGGTAAAGGCATGAATGGCCGGCGGTTCGCCGGGAAGAGGCCCCGAAAGGCCGAAAATGGGCAGCGTGGAATAGTAAACCGCGCCCTTGGCGGCATCCAACTGGCCGATGACGGCAGGGGGCATGGGGAAGCCGGCGACGCGGTTCACAATGCCGTCAAGATCAATGCCGAAAGGCTTTGGGGGCTTCGCTGCCTTCGCTGTGGACGCACGACTGGCGCTGGCATCGGAGGCTTGGCCAGGCTTGCTGACTTTCACTTCATCACTCTGCGGAGCAAAAGGCGATGGAAGACTGGAACGTAACGTTACGAGATAAACGCGGGTCGTCTTGGGATTGGAAAATTCAAAATCGTAGCGGCCCAGGGTCTCGTTGTAATCCCGGTCCGAAAGAAAATAGAGGTAATTCCCGCCGGGATCGAAAACGGGCCGGTAGCTATTGGTGAAGCTGTTGGTAACCGGCGTGATCTGGCGGCTGGCCAAAGAATAGAGGTCAACCACATTGTAGTTGTTCACGGCCGCTTTTGCATAAGCCACCCATTGGCTGTCCGGCGACCAGTTGTAATTGTGAATCTCATCATACTTCCCTTGATCGATCAGCACGGGCTGTTTGGCGCTGATGTCGACGTAATAAAGCCGCAAGCTCTTATCGGAATAAGCCAACTTCTTGCTATCCGGCGACCACACCGGCGCATAACGGTAAACTCTTCCATCGGTCGTGATCCGAATTTCCTTGCTCAATCCGTCCTGTGGGCGGATGTAAAGCTCATCTTCACCGCTCTCATCGGAAATGTAGGCGATCCATTTGCCATCTGGAGACCAGGTTGCATATTTTTCCCGCACGCCGGGCGTTTGTGTAATATCTCGCGTGCTTCCTTGTTTAGCAGGAACCGTGAAAATGTCGCCGCGCGCCGTGAACACGGCGCGATGGCCGTCCGGCGAAATGTCAAAGTCCGTGATGAGCTTGTTGGTATTGACCCAGTGTTTTCGAGCTTGAAGGAAATCGCCGGGACACTCGATCTCCAGCTTGCGAGCCTTCTCACTCTTCAGGTCGAACACATAAAGGTAGCCGCCATCTTCAAACACGATGGAATCCGGCCCCAGACTCGGCCACTCCACATCGAACTCCGTAAAATGAGTGAGCTGGCGGACTTGCTTTGTCTTCAGGCTGTAACTATAGAGGTTCATCCGGTGTTCGGGACCTCGGTCCGAGCCAAAATAAATCGTGTCGCCGTGCCACATGGGATAGGTGTCAGTGCCTGGATAGTGGGTAATTTGCTGAATCTGGTTGCGCTTGAAATCGTAAATCCAAATATCCTGGGCCATGCCTCCCGTGTAGCGCTTCCACGTGCGGAAATTGCGGAAAATGCGGTTGTAGGCGATCTCGTTCCCGTCTGGCGAAAATGAAGTGAGACCGCCCTTATCGATGGGCAGCCGAACCGGCAATCCGCCATCGACGCTGACACTGAACAGGCGGCCAAACCAATTGTTAAAAGTGTCGCGGCGTGAAAGGAACAGGACGCGCTTGCCGTCCGGGAACCAGTTGATGACCTCATTTTCAATTCCCATACGTTCGGGAATACCCGGCATCCCGGGATTGAATGTCAGTTGCTTCGGCTGTCCACCCCCGGAGGGCATCACGTAGACATTGAAATTGCCGTCGTATTGCGCGGTGAAGGCGACCTGGGTTCCGTCCGGAGAAAACTTGGGGAATAGTTCAAGGCCGGGAGATGTCGTCAGGCGCCGCGCGACGCCTCCTTGGCTCGAAACCAGCCACAAGTCGCCGGCATAGCTGAATACAATTTTGTTTTTATAGATGTCTGGAAACCGCATCAGGCGGCCTTCCGGCGGCGTCTGCGCCACCGCCACGCTGCTCCAGGCCAGCAACAAACACCCTACAACCCGCCGTAACCTCTTCATGAATGGCGCCCCCAGTTGAATAATCAAAAACATTGCATTATATGGCAACTCGTTTGGAAACAACATCGGTTCGAAAAAAGGGTAGTGGCGCAATTTGCTGTAGCGCGGGTGTCCTCACCCGCGCACAGGATTGGGGAGCACATGCCCCCATCCGCGCAGCAGATTCTGAGGGCATCGATCAGATTAATACAAACACAAGTAAGGACGCCTGCAAAAGGCGCGAGATCAATCACAGGTGGGGACCCCTGCATTGCAAGCTCGTAATTTCTTGTTTTTTTAACAAACATTTTTCAGTTCACTCTCTGCAAGGCGCATAAACAGCGGGTTTGATATAGTAGACTGTCTACATAGCGAGGTGGCGTCTCTTTACCTTGTTTTGGTTGCGGCTTTGCCGCGCTGCGCTACAAACTATCTTTCCCCTTGGCAAACATCCGTCATTTTTTTTACCTATAGTTACCCCTCGTAGTGCGCTGCCTTTGTGGCCGACGCGCCGGTTTTTCCTTTTAAACAACGCCAATTTCCTTTGCAATGGAGTATTCCTATAACATACTGAATCGAAAAGGGTAACATGCATTTTGTTGCCAAAGCTAAGCATTTAACACAAAACAAAGGAGTTATTTTTTAGTCTGTGGAAATCTTAGGTTTGTTTTGGGCTTTTCCGGTTTGGCTTGATGGACTCTGTAGCGCCGCTCAGAGCTTGCCCTGACTGGGAACGTCGGACGCTGTTAAGGAATTAAGTTCGGCGGTCCAGCCCCGGCTGGTAAACTCCGTCCACCGATACGGCAGTGAAGCTTGCCCCACTAGCGAAAAAGTGTTTCTCCTGAGGAGCGCCATTGGACTTTTGATGACTTGGTCAGGCTCATCATCGGCGTCGGTCCGGGTTCGAGCAACGAGGTAACTGGACTATGTGTTCCCAGCCAGAATCCAACCGTCGCAAAAAGAAACTAGCTCCAAAGTGGACTTACAAGATACCCTAGAGAAGGTTAACAACTATTTCTCATGGGAGGATAAGTCTTGGACATCGAAAAGATTGTCGGTGAGCTTAAGAGCGAACGTGACAGGATCAATCAAGTGATTGCGCTGCTGGAGGGGACGGGATTCCCAAGCAAGACAACCCGTAGGAGCGCGTCCGGTAAAGGAGCGGCGGCAAAAAAGTCAGTAAGCCGGCTCACTCCGGAGGGAAGAAAGAAGCTTTCAGATATGATGACGAAACGATGGGCGGAGCGGCGGCGGCTGAAGAAGGCGGGACGCTAACCCCCCGTGAGACCTCGTCCGTGTATCTATCATCTTGCCTTATTGCGGGGACCTTTGCCACGGGTTAAACTGAACCCAGTGAGGTCCCTGCATGCAAAATCAAGATTGGAAGGGGAGGAGCACCATGCATGACCCAATTCGCAAGGAGTGGGCTGCCCGGCGCGCCGGACCGGTGGTCACACAATTGCATTACGCGCGCCGCGGCGTGATTACGGAAGAAATGGAATTCGTGGCGAGACTGGAGAAACTAGCCCCGGAAGCTATCCGCAGCGAAGTGGCGCGGGGACGCATGATCATCCCGGCAAATATCCGGCACATGGAGCTTGAGCCCATGTGTATCGGAATCACTTCCCGCTGCAAGATTAACAGCAATATTGGCAATTCGGCGGTGACTTCCGACATCGCGGGAGAACTCGAAAAACTCCGTGCCTCCGTGAAGTACGGCGCCGATACGGTGATGGATCTTTCCACGGGCGGCGACATTCATGCCATCCGCGAGGCCATCCTGCGCGCGAGTACCGTACCCATCGGCACGGTGCCTATTTACGAAGCATTGTCCCGCGTTTCGCGGGTGCGCGATTTGACACCGGAAATCATGTTGGAGGTGATCGAGGAGCAGGCTGAGCAGGGCGTGGATTATATGACCATTCATGCCGGCGTCCTTCGAGAGTACATTCCTCTTACCCGCAAGCGAATCACGGGAATCGTGAGCCGCGGCGGCGCCATTATGGCCCAATGGACGGTTGAGAACAACGCCGAGAATTTCCTCTACGACCGGTTTGAAGACATTTGCAAGATTTTCCAGAAATACGACGTTTCATTTTCATTGGGCGATGGGTTGCGGCCGGGCAGCCTGGCCGACGCCAGCGATGAGGCGCAGTTTGCCGAACTCAAGACCCTGGGCGAACTTACCAAGAAAGCGTGGGAATACGATGTGCAGGTGATGATTGAGGGGCCTGGACACATTCCCATGGATCAAATCAAGCTGCAGGTGGAAAAGGAAATGGAGCTTTGTTATGAAGCTCCGTTTTACACGTTGGGACCGCTGGTCACAGATATTGCTCCTGGCTACGATCACATTACCTCCGCCATTGGAGCAGCAATGATCGGTTGGCATGGAGCTTCTATGCTTTGTTACGTCACACCCAAGGAACACTTGGGACTCCCCAACAAGGAAGACGTGCACCAGGGCATTATCGCTTACAAAATTGCCGCGCACGCTGCGGACGTGGCCCGGCATCGCCCCGGAGCCCGCGATCGCGATGACGCGCTTTCCTACGCGCGGTTTCTTTTCGACTGGGACAAGCAGTTTGATCTCTCGCTCGATCCGGAAACGGCGCGCGCCATGCACGATGAGACTTTGCCCGACGATTACTACAAGGACGCGGCTTTTTGCTCCATGTGCGGACCGAAGTTCTGCTCCATGAACACGACGCAAGTGATGGAAAAGCACCTGGGGCTGGATCAGAAAGACCGCGAAGAGAAGTTTGTGGAACTGTTGGCGAAGGTGCAGGGATAAATGCTTCATGCTGAAACCCTAGCCAATGAATTCGTACATCACGTGGCTGCCTGCCCATCTGGACTCATGGCCTGCACCGTCCGGATGGCCGTCGAGTCCTGGCTCCAAATAGAGTTGGCATCGATGTTGTCCAAATCGCCCTATGCCGGCTCGATCGTGTGTGACTGGCATTATCCAGGCACAAGAGAAAAAGCCGACCTGGTTGCCAGGATTGCGGATCGGCAGATTGTTTTCGAGCTCAAGTGCTTCGTTAAGGGGGCCGATGCAAAAAAGTTGGAAAAGTGGCCCGGACAACTTTCTCGCTTGGCTAAACTCATTGAAAGAGGTGACGCACCGCAGGGCGTTGCGGTGTCCACTTTTCATGGATATGGTAATGATAGGGTTGCGTGCTTCATCAAGCAATTCTATCCGACGCCGTGGATTGCTGCAGGTCTACTGAATTTCTTTGACGATGCGCCTCTTCAACTCGTGGTGGCCACGGTCGCAGGCGAAAACCCGGGACTTAACGGATGAAGTTCAGCGAACTGGTCCGCATACTGGAAAAATCAGGTTTCAGGCTTTTGAAAGAAAAAGGTTCAATTCGTTATTACAGCAAGCCTGGCGCCGACCGTCTGATCCGTGTTGACTACCACGGGGCGAAGGAAGTCCCAACGGGGACGTGCAAAGCCATTCTGAAAGCGGCAGGCTTGAAAGAGGAAAAATGATCGATCTAAAATACTCTCTGGTAATAGAAGCGACTGATGATCCAAACTTCTTCGGCTTCTACTCGACGGATTTGGAGGGTTTCACCGGCGCCGGAAACTCGATTGAGGACTGCTTGTACAAGGCGCGCTGGGGGATTCAAGAGCACGTCGCTCTGCTCCAAGAAGAAGGCTTGCCTGTCCCACCCCCAACGCCAGAACCGAAGATAACGATCCAGAATGCGAAGATAGCCCTTTCGCCCACTTAGTACCATATTTCTTAAATACACTAACGTATTTGATTTGCCCTGCTGAGC
>CALCEB010000055.1 GCA_937900045.1 uncultured Acidobacteriota bacterium | reverse complement strand
AAAGACTGAACTGACAACATCTTTATAGCACCGGAGGCTTTTCTTGTCTCCAAAAACACGAATTATCCAGGCTAGCAGGACGTCCTTCAAGCAGGTCGCAGCGGTTGTCTTCATGGTGATACCCATCGCTGGACTGTTTCTGCTACCCAACGCGTCCTGGACTAAAAAATACAAATGTTCAAGCCGGACGTTGCTTGTTTCTCTCATTTTCCTTGTTCTCCCGGTGGCGCTCCTTCTACTCCTGGTAAACCAAAACCGGGAGCAGTCAGTTTTCGGCATGGCAGTGGTTGCCCTCGGCATCCCCAACTACCGATGCTTAAAGCTAAATGAGCGGCTTCGCAAGACGCTCCTCGGGTCAATCAATAGCGCTCCCCGTAGTTTTTTATTGTAGTCCGAACATGAACAGAGTTTCCTTGTTGAGCCTTGGCGGTGGGCCTAGGTGGTGCATGCCGCTCTGTTGGCGAGCTGGCTGGCTCCAGACGCGGGTCAGGGACCATCGAATATTGCACGATTTTCAATGAACACGGCGCCGGCGACGGGGAAAGACAGATTGAAAGGAAATTTGCCATGGCCCCGGTGACGGTCATTCTGGTTGAAGATCACGCACTGGTGCGTCAAGCCTTCAGGCGCGTGTTGGAAGACAATCCGCGCATCAAGGTCGTGGGGGAAGGACGTACGGGGCGTGAGGCGGTCGAACTGGCGCAGAGGCACCATCCCGACGTGATCTTGCTGGATATGGTCATGCCGGAGCTGAATGGTATTGAAGCGGCAGAACAGATCAGGCGGCTGGACCCGCGCATCCGCATGATGATCCTGAGCATGTATTCCGACGAACTGTACGTGCGGGCGGCGCTGCGCGCCGGCGTCAGAGGCTATGTGCTAAAGGATGCGCATGACCTGGATCTGGCACAGGCGGTGTTGACCGTTGCCAAAGACCAGCCCTACTTGAGCCCCGGCGTGGCGGCGGTGCTACTGGATGTTGTACAGGAAGGACGCGAAGCTACGGTCGATGATCCTTACCAGCGGCTGACACAGCGGGAAAAGCAGATTTTGCAGATGGTGGCCGAGGGGAATTCCAGCAAGGAGATTGCGCAGTTGCTGGGCATCAGCCCCAAGACCGTGGCCGTGCATCGAGACAATCTGATGCAAACATTGAACATTCATGGCGTGGCACAACTCGCACTCTACGCCGTCAAAAAAGGGTTGGTCAAACCGGAATAAGCCGGAATTCTCTTTTTGACTTTCTGGGTCGTGAGAAGTAGGCACCAAGCCTCCGCCTGCTTGGGGATTCATGCCCGGAACCCCGGCGGGCATGTAATCTCCAAAGAGGCTCACCTGAAATTTCAGGCGCGGTTCGCGAAGCATGGCGATATCCCCAAGTAGCGAGGTGTTGATCCAGCTTAACGAATCCGATCCCCGCTATCCCGGTTGGCGCGTGGCGCTGGCGGCCAACCTTGGCGTCATGGGCGGATTCGGCTCCTTGTTCGTCTACACCTTCAGTGTTTTCCTGAAGCCTCTCAGCGCCCAATTCGGATGGAGCCGGGAAGCGGTCTCCGAAGGCTTTGGCATTGCCGCCATCATGGTGGCGGTTTGCTCGCCAGCCATTGGCCGCTGGCTGGACCGTTACGGACCGCGCCGGATCATCCTTCCTTGCGTGGCCATCTTTGGATGCGCCTTTGCATCCCTGGCTTTTCTCCGGCCACAATTGTGGCAGTTCTATGCCACCTGCCTCCTGCTGGGCGCGGTGGGCAACGGCGCCGCCCACCTGTCCTATTCGCGAGCCATTGCATCCTGGTTTCGGGAGCGGCTTGGGTTGGCACTGGCGCTGGTCATGACCGGAGCGGGCGTTGGCTCCATGGTGCTCCCCTTCGTGGCCCAGACGGCCATCACGCATTGGGGCTGGCGTGATGCCTATTTTTCGCTCGGCATGTTGGCTCTGGCACTGGGGTTGCCGCTCAGTTGGCGTTACGTCCATGAACGTCCGTCAGCACGGCCCGGCCCGCGCCCGTTCGAGCCCTCCGGGCGGTCATGGCAACAGGGGATTCATTCTCTTGCGTTTTGGATTATCGTGGCTTCATTGTTCCTCAATTCAATCAGCATTAATGGGACCTTGGCTCACCTGTCAGCCGTCTTAACGGACCGGGGCATCACCGCTGAAGGCGCTGCTTTGGGGATTTCGCTGCTGGGCGCCGCCAGCCTGGGCGGCCGCCTACTGGTGGGCGCATTGCTCGACCGTTTCAGAGGCTCGCGGGTTGCCTTCGCAATGTTGATTCCGGCGTCCGCTGGCCTCCTGCTGCTGGCTAAGGCGGCCTCGCTGCCTGCCGGTTGCCTGGCAGCGGCAATGATTGGAGTTGGCATGGGCGCGGAGGCGGATATTACGCCTTATCTGTTGACTCGCTACTTCGGCTTGCGCTCCTTCTCTACACTCTACGGCTTTACATGGACTTTCTATGCCATCGCGGGAGGTCTGGGTCCCGTCATCCTCGGACACGCATTTGATTCCACCCGCTCCTATGGCCCCACCTTGACTCTCCTTGGGTTGGCCATGGCCTTGGCCGCTATTCTGATGCTCCTCCTGCCTCGTTATCCGCAGTCAATACCCTGCATTCAATGAACGGTATTCAGTTGGAAATCCGAAAGACATCGCTTAGCACGCATCGCGCAATCTACATCGCACCCGAATGGTCCCTCTATGGCGTCGAAACAGGCTTTGAAGTCATGAGTAAGGTGCGATGCTGTAGCGTTAGACCAATAGCGATTCTCGATCCTTGAGACCCAATCATTCGTGTCGTAGCACGGATTGACTAGCCCTCAAGATTGCGACTGGGAACATGCGTACGTGGCTCCGCTTGGTTCAGTATTGTGTTAATTCATGCGAATGTTATGCTAAAGCGACTTAGCAATGAAGACTGACAAATACATCTAGGAACCCCACATCTCCTGCCTGACTTTAATATCGCGTCATACGTCGCATGATTCAATAAATTGCCATCCATCGCGAATGGCGGTAATCGATGAAAGAATCTTCTTGACTTGGTGATTATCATTTGTCAAACTTGAGGAGATAAGGAGTCTTCGGCATGGCGGAAAACGAAAAGGTAATCGACTATGGGGCGTTACTCGCGGATTTAGAGGCGAGAAGGGCCGTTTTGGATAGTGCGATATCCTCACTTCGTGCAGCGGTCGCAGCGGGCGCTATTGGAGCTGTGGAGGGTACGTCCTACGTCAATTTGGGCAGTACAGTCGTGAACCGCTCGATCCATAACGGTGAGATTCCTGCCGGTGCGTTTCTAGGGAAAAGCATTCCAGAAGCGGCAAAGCTCTATCTGTCTATAGCAAAAAAGAAGCAGACAACCAAGGAAATCGCGGACGCTCTGCGCGAAGGCGGCATGGAAACAAACTCAAAGAACTTCGAGGTTACGGTAGGAACAGGTCTCTATCGTGTCAGCCGCAGTGCGGGGGATATTGTGAAGCTAAAGGGTGCATGGGGACTGGCAGAATGGTATCCGGCGGGGATGCGACTATCGCACGGCAAGCATGAAAGGCCCAAGACCCGGAAGGTAAAAAAGTCAAAACCTAGGCAGTCCAAATTGCTGACGCTACCAGAAAAGACGGAGTCGACGATCGCGAATGAGCTTGCTCGCGGCAGGTTTTTAGACGGTCTCGTGGAAATGCTTAAGGACCACCCGAGCCAGGAGTTCACGAGGAAAGAAATTTCTGGGAGGTTCGGTGTAAATCCAAGGGTAGTTGCGATGATAATGGGAACCCTGATAAAAAAAGGCTTGGTTGTGCGATCAGCCCCAGACGCTTACCGTGCGGTGCAGAGTTGAAAAGGACAATTTAATGCGAAAGCCGGAGTTCTCGAACGAACAGCGGAAGCTGATAATAGAACTGGCTCACACCAGCGGGATGTCCGATGGGCAAATTTTCAGAAAGGCCGTCACGGGCGTTCTTGGAGCCGCCAATCGGAAGCGTATCATAATTCAGTGGGGAGAACTGATGGGCCTAGAACCTAGCGAGGCTTTGCGGATAGCCCAACGGGATGGCGTAGTTCTGACGAAGCGGTTGCCGAGCGCCGCCGAACCGGAGACGTAGCCTCACGGTAAAACTCCGGGAAAGCCTCTTTGATGAGTTTTCGGTGGGCATCCGACTTGCCCATAAATTCCTTGATTTCCGTGATTCTTTCGGACGCAGGCGTGCGCTTGAATCGGCGACCTATTTCCCTGATAAGATGTTCCTCCATGCTTATTCCCCTTCGTCCATAGGTAGAATAGCAGTTACGTTTTACTCTTGTCAACTGCTGTATCGTGTATCCAAAGTATGTTTATACGCTATAAGTTGCTGCCCCCGCCCTTTCTGGCCCACCGTGCCCGCGCCGCTTTGAGCGCAATCTCGCGCCGGCGCTCCGGCGTGAGAGTTTCAAGTCGTCTCTTACCGCCTATTCTTCCCCCTCTCCTTCCCATTTCGGCCATAAACCGAGAAACTTGATTTGGGTCAGGAAACATCAGAGGTGGGGACGCAGCTTCTCTCGTGGATCCCTCCATAAGTTGTCGATCCGACTGGTATGCGTCCGTGGACTTTTTCGATCTCTTTGAATTCCTGATGCGCTTTTGCATACCCCCAAGTTTGACAGTATTGGAGCGTAACCGCCAGAGACAAGAATTTGGGTGTAGCCCACACCGGACGGCATTGAGTCTGGCGGCGGCCACGGCAGTCGGTTAAACTGATACCAACAGAAAACGATGACAAACTTCTTTCTCATCAACTTCGGATGCCGTGCCAGCCAGGCGGATGGTGCCGGACTTAAAAATCAGCTTCGCACCGCCGGCCTCATCGAGTCACGCGATCCTGCCGAGTGTGACGTGGCGATCTTGAATACCTGCACGGTCACTCAGACGGCGGATTCCGAAGTCCGCCAAGTGGTTCGACGCATTCATCGCGCCAACCCTCAGTGTCAAATCATGGTGACGGGTTGTTACGCACAGCGGGCGCCGGAAGAAATTGCGAAGATAGAAGGCGTGGCCTGGGTGGTGGGCAACTCACACAAACATAAGATTCCAGAGATGTTGGCGCGTGCAAGTCGTGCTTCAAGCGCAACTGGCGCGCCGGGTGCTATTCTGGTGGATCAGATCGCGCCGGAATTCCATTTCGTGCCGGCCTTCGCGGATGATCGCACCCGGCCCACCCTCAAGATTCAGGATGGCTGCAACGCCCGTTGCGCTTTCTGCGTGATCCCATCGGTTCGCGGACCCAGCCGCAGCCTTGCGCCGGACGGCGTCATCGACGAGGTACGCAGCCTCTGCCGGCAAGGTTTCAAGGAGATTGTTCTTTCCGGTATCAACCTGGGAAGTTACGGGAAGGATCTGGGCCGCTCCATCAATTTTCTTGGAATTTTGGAGCGGATTCTGGCGGAAACGCAAATTCCGCGCATCCGCATCAGCTCCATCGAGCCAATGGATGTTTCGCCGGAGCTGATTCGCCTGGCGGCGCGCGAACCGCGCCTGGCGCGCCACTTCCACGTGCCTTTACAAAGCGGATGTGACCGCATCCTACGGTTAATGAACCGGCGTTACTGGGCCGCGCAGTATGCGGAAAGGATTCTGGCTATCTACGAATCGATTCCCAACTGTGCGATCGGGGCGGACGTGATGGTAGGCTTCCCCGGCGAGACTTCGGCAGATCACGAGGAGAGCGCCCGATTCATTGAATCGCTGCCCATGACCTACCTCCACATTTTCCCTTATTCGCCGCGCCCCTTGACCGCAGCGGCAGAGCGGCCCGCCCAAGTGGAAAAGACCACGGCGCGTGCCCGGGCAGAGGAGCTTCGAGCCTTGTCCGCAAGCCGGCGCCGGGCTTTCATGGGACGGCAGGTAGACGAAGTCCTGAGCGCCGTCACTTTGCAGGAAACTTCAGCCAGCGCCTGCCTGGCTTTGACCACGAACTATCTGAACGTCTCGATTCCAGCCACGAATTTCCGGCCGAATCAGTTGATAGATTTGCGCGTCCTGCATATGAACCAGGATGGCCTTTATGGAGAAATTCAATGACCGGGTGTGACTTCCAAAGATAAACCAGGTCTTACCGGCTAATGCTCGACGCCATGGTAGTGGTACGTTTTCGCGGCCGTAGCGGCGCCATAGCCTGATTCCTGTTGGAATGGATTAACCATTATGATGTCTCACATG
The DNA here is from genome assembly GCA_937900045.1 of uncultured Acidobacteriota bacterium. Taxonomy (GTDB): domain Bacteria; phylum Acidobacteriota; class Terriglobia; order UBA7540; family UBA7540; genus CALCEB01. Next base: position 39,692 of record CALCEB010000055.1, on the reverse strand, counting down.
CTGACCGAGGAAAATGTTCCCGCCGCCGACTATGTCCGGAGGGAATTCAAGATTATTTCCCACCTCGCCCACGGCTGGGAGATGAATTCCGCCGTGCCCCTGAGTCCCTCTGAGGAGCGAACGGCAGTCCGTGAACCGGCGCAGGCAGTCCCAGACAAACTCGCGGAGCGGCTCGATCCGTTGCGCGTACTTCTGGTACCCTACATCGCCTGTCTGGAAAGCGGGGACGTTATTTGTTTCTCAAAACCGCGGGGACAAGCTCATACCGTAGCCTGGATTGAAACCGAATCCCGGACGAATATTCTTCTTGCCTGCAGAGAACTGGACGCCCACGACACCGGATTTGAATTTTTGGCCAGCGTCGCTGAGCTGATGCGTCCGCGCATGAAGGCCGAGGAGAACGAGTCTTTCAGTCAACTCCTGCGCAAGGAGCTTGAGCAGGACGTTCCCGGAGAGATGGACAAGGAATCGTTAGCGGCCAAACATGCCTTTCTAAGTGCGCGAGTGGGACGGCGCCAGAATCCCGAAAAGTTCAATCAATACCGCGACTTGTCCCTGGTCAACACGTTGGCCGAGTATATGCACGGCCTCTGGCATGACGTTCAAATCCAGACTGGGCCGGATCATCTGCCCTTGCCTCAGTTGCGCCAACGCCTCCAATGGATGGCGAAGATGTTTCCACCCAATCCCGGCTACGAAGTCTTCTCCAAGGAAATCACGCAAAGCGAATGAGCGGATAGCCCGGAATTTCGCCCTGATGGGGGCGGCCTGTCACCGCCGCTGACGTAACGGCGAAAGCGCCGTGCCAGACCAGGCGAACCCGCCTGTTGAATCCTGCCTAACCTCAACACTGTTCACATAGGAGCTGCACCGTAAATGTTTCTGGGATGGCAGGCGCGTCAGGGCATGGCTTCAGCCATGCCGTTGGCGATGGACCAGAGATTCGGGCTTTAGCCCCTGAGGCCCTCAGCGGCTAAAGCCGTCTCTCCTTGCCTTGGGAGTTGGCATGGCTGAAGCCATGCCCTGACGGCGCCTGATTCAACCTGACAAAATAATGCTGACAATTGCGCTTGACAAGCTGCGGCCAATGGCAGTAGCTTATCTACATGCATAGACCAAAGAAGACCCGCTACCAGAACCGGATTGAATTGCTCCAAGGCACGCTGGACATGCTGATCCTGCGGACGCTCCAATGGGGGCGGCGCCACGGCTACGGCATCAGCCAAACGATTCGGGCTAATTCCCGTGACGTTTTGACCGTCGAAACCGGATCTCTATACCCCGCCTTGCACCGCCTGGAAAAGCAAGGGTGGATCGCGCCCGAGTGGGGGTTGAGTGAAAACAAGCAGCGGGCGAAGTATTACCGGCTAACGGCGAGCGGCCGCAAGCATCTGGTGAGCGAAGAATCGCGTTGGGAAGAATTTGTACAGGCGGTGAAGGCGGTGATGAAGCCGGCGGAGGTTGAATCATGAAATTGCTGGCATGGTTCAGACGAAGAAGGCAGCGCGAGCAAGAGCTGGACGAAGAGATTCGCTCCCATCTGGCGATGGCCATCCGCGAGCGCATCGAGCAAGGCGAAGACCCGGCCGAAGCCGAGGCGAATGCGCGGCGCGAGTTCGGCAACGCGACTTTGGTCAAAGAGGTCACGCGCGAGATGTGGGGATGGAGCTGGCTCGAAAGCCTCATTCAAGACCTTCGTTACGGCCTGCGGCAGCTTCGCAGGAGTTCAGGCTTCACCGCCGTCGCAGTCATAACACTGGCCCTCGGCATCGGCGCGAACACGGCGATTTTCAGTGTGGTGAACGGCATTTTGCTGCGCCCGTTGCCATATCCCGAGCCTACCCGGTTAGTCTCAGTCCAGGAGCACGGCGAACAATTTGGAAGCCCTACGTCGTACCCCGACTTTTTTGATTGGCGCACGCAAAACGACGTTTTTAGCAGCATAGCGAGTTACCGAGTCCAGGATTTTACTCTCACCGGTCATGGCGAGCCCCGCCACCTGCAGGGCACCGTCGTCTCCTCGGGCCTGCTCCCGGTGCTTCAAGTCAAGCCCATCCTCGGCCGCGGCTTCGAGCCACAGGATGAGAAGGCTGGTGCGCGCGTAACGCTTCTCAGCAATGCCCTATGGCGGGAGGAGTTTCATTCCGACCCTTCTATCGCAGGCAGCGGTGTCACCCTCAACCGACAGAGCTTCACCGTGATCGGTGTGATGCCGGCCGGGTTTCGATTCCCGCCCACTTTCCAGGGAGACCTCTGGACTACCTGCGCGATAGACACCAGGAATCCGAAGGAGGAGCGCGGCTACAGTTGGCTCAGCGTCATAGCCCGCCTTAAGCCTAGTGTGACTCTTGTCCAGGCTCGGGCGGATATGAATGTGATCGCCCGCCGGCTCGCCCAGCAATACCCCGCGAGCAACGCTCGCCGCACAACAATCCGGGTGGTGCCGGAACTCGACAGAATCGTGGGGACTGCTCGTCTGCCTCTCTTTATTCTGCTTGGAGTTGTCGCCGGTGTGCTCCTGATCGCTTGTGTGAACCTCGCCAACTTGTCGCTAGCCCGGAACGTCGTCCGGCGGAAAGAGATCGCAGTACGGTCGGCGCTTGGCGCGGGCCGCGAGCGGTTGATCCGACAGCTCTTAACCGAAAGCATTTTGCTCTCGTTGCTGGGAGGCCTTTGCGGAGTGGCTCTGGCTGACATGTCCACTCGGGCGCTCATCGCAATAGTCCCTCGCGCCATTCCGCGAGCTGCAGAAGTGGGAGTGGACCGCCATGTCCTCGCGTTTGCCCTGGTGCTCTCCATCGTCACCGGCCTCCTCTTCGGGCTTCTACCCGCTCTGGAGAGCTCAAGGACCAATCTGGTAGGGTCTCTTAAAGAAGCGGGGCAAACTTCCTCGGAAGGCAGCCGCCATCGCCGCTTTCGAGGTGCGTTGATCACGGCTGAGACCGCCTTGGCGCTGGTGCTGCTCACGGGCGCTGGGCTCTTGATCGCAAGTTACCTCCAGTTGATGCGGGCGGACCCGGGATTCAATCCTCGCCACCTGCTGACCTTGGATTTCGCTCTTCCAACTCCGCCCTATACTGTGGATCAGACGGTAAGTTTTTATAACGAATTGCTCTCACGGCTGCGCAGCGCGCCCGGCGTGAAGGCAGCGGTCGGTGCCTGGCCGCTTCCTTTTAGCGGTGATCCCACATCGGGCTTTGACATCGAAGGGCGTTCGTTCCCACCCGGCTACTTTCCTGTCGCTCGCGTGCACGTGGTCAGCCTCGGTTACTTTCAGGCTCTGGGCATCGGTCTAAGAGAGGGACGGGATTTCACTGCCCGCGACGATATGAGGTCTCCGCAAGTTGTCATTGTGGATAAGGCGTTCGCACGTGCGTTTTTCCCGAATCAGCACCCGGTTGGCAAGCGCATCAGGCCCATCTTTTCGATGGCGGACCAGCCTCCATGGCGTGAGATTGTCGGCGTCGTAAACAACACTAAAGAAATGGGCGTGGCGGAAGATTTTCGACCCCAGTATTACATTCCCTTCGGTCAATTCCGCGGTTTCGAGCCTTCCATTGTGGTGAGAACCTCCAGTGCGTCCCTCCGCCTCACACCGATGGTGCGGAAGATCGTAGCGTCTTTGGATAAGAACGTGCCGGTGTACGACGTGCAAAGCATGGAGCAGTTGGCATCCGCATCGGTGGCGCGCGAGCGATTCAACACGCTTCTTTTCGGATTCTTCGGCGCGCTGGCCCTGGTGCTGGCCGCCGTGGGCATCTACGGCGTAGTAGCTTATTCGGTGAGCCAGACCAGACACGAAATCGGTATTCGCATGGCGCTGGGGGCACAGCGCCGGGATATCTTAGTGCTCGTTGTGCGAAACGGATTAAAGCACGTTATCATCGGCCTGGCAGTTGGGCTGGCTGCAGCTCTTGCTCTGACCCGTTTAATCTCCAGCTTGCTTTACGGTGTCCGGCCCACCGACCCGCTGACGTTTATTGTAGTCTCTCTGGTGCTGAGCAGTGTGGCACTGCTGGCTTGCTACATTCCCGCGCGGCGTGCGGCAAAAATCGACCCGATGGTGGCGCTGCGGCACGAATAGCGCGACGCCGGAGGGCTGGTAGGGGGTTTGATCGCAAAGATCATTGAGCCCGGTAGTGTTGACCCCGATCTTGGGGATTTCGGGGCTCGCCCAACCCCAAATTGCGCTTGTAACCTTTTGAAAATAATGGCCTGAAATTTTCTGTCTCACTTGTCTCATCTGTCTCCCTTATGGCATTCGTGTGTGCTACGCTCGTCTTGGGAATTTCGCTATGCCCCTAAAGAGAGCCTGCCATGTCCTTAAGCAAGCCGCTAACCGTGACCCAAAAGTTCCCGGTTTCCTGCCGCTTAATTGCCACGAAGTCCACCGAACCCCCACCCACGGGCCAGGGACGGAGCAGCAGAGCGGTTGCGGACAAAGCCGGAATGTCCTTTGCTATCAACCTTCAGGGTGCGCCGAAAAACGTACTATTGCAGATTCAAATCGAGGTCCGGCGGCGTGGGATCGTCCTGATTTTCTATACACGACGCCACAAGCCGGCAACGGTCATTCGCTGTAGCGCCGCTCGGAGCTTGCCCTGACAGGGAGCGGCGGCCGTCGCCGGTCACAGACCGGCGCTACAGTTTTGGAGCGCCGCAGACTCACGACCTTGTGTATAGTAAAAAAATCGTGTTAACTCTTACGGAAACATTTGCACTTCAGCCAAGGGCGAGCTAAGATGCTTTGGCAGGCCGCACCCTTGCATGCCAAATCCAGCGCGGCCGCCACGGGGATCGTTGCAAAATGTGGTGGGAAAAGAAGGGCCAAACATCGACCGAACCCCAAAGGCCGCGGGCGCCTTCACCGCCCTTGCATCCACCGGTTCGAATCGAAATGGCCGAACCCATCCCGGCGGCCGTCCCCGAGACCTCATCTCCTCGAACGGAAAACCCGATGAATGAAAACTTAATGAAGTCCCCCAATACCAGCTCATCCAGCGCCCACCAGACGCTCCTTGGAGGTTCAGTGGTCTTGCGCGGCGAGTTGAGCGCGGATGAAGACCTGGTGATCGACGGCCAATTTGACGGATCGATCAACCTCAAGGATCATACCCTTTCCGTGGGCCAGCACGGAAAAGTAAAGGCGGACATCACAGCCCGGCAGGTGGTTGTGGGCGGCGTGGTGGAAGGGAAGATTTCCGCTAAGGATAAGATTGAGATTCGCAAGACGGGCCACGTGGTGGGCGACCTTCTCTCCGCAGGGGTGGCGATTGAAGAGGGAGCCTACTTCAAAGGCAGTATTGAAATTCAGCGCGATGACATCAAGGCAACGTCCAGGTCCGCGGCCTCGCTGAGTGCCTGAGCCCGCCCTCGGGATTCCGGCTCAAGCCATTTCCCCTCCGGGTCTTGACGGTCGCGCTCCGTCCTGTAGCGCCGGTCTATGACCGGCGCATTTCGCCGCTCCCTGTCAGGGCAGGCTCCGAGCGGCGCTACAGCAAAAGCCCGTCGCCGACTTATGTCCTCACGTATAAATTGCTATGGGACGCTGCAACAAAGCAGGGGGGCCGTTAAGCCATGATGCGCGGTTCGGGCCAGGAGACCTCCGCGGGGCTGGCTCCGAGCCCTCCGGTGATAGCGGCAAGCCAGGGGCTTTCGTGGCTCTGGCAGCACTTGCGCGAGGTGACGCAACCCCACATTCTCGACTGTAGCGCCATTTCACCCACCACCCTCAATATTCTCCTTGACCGGAAGGCTAAGCTATTCGTAGCCGATTTGCTTTCCGTAAGCCTCGATGCCGAGGCCAAGCTCTGGGATCGGACCCAGAAGATTCCCGTCTTCAAAACCGCAGACTTCATTTCTTATTTTCCCGATGTTCCATCCGGGTCGCTCTCCGCCATCCTGTCCTGGAATTTGCTGGATCTTCTGCCGGAATCGGCCCGTCTTCCAGTCACGGAAAAGCTTTTTTCGTTTTTGCAACCTCTGGGAGTGGTTTTTTCGATTCTCCGCGAGCCCAACTTGAAATCAGGCGTCGGCCGGCGGTGGTGGCTGCAGTCCCAAACCCAGGTCCACGTCGAGCAAGACCAGAAAAGAACCTTCCCCTACCCCCCCATCTCCAACCGCGAAATAGAGAAGCTTGCGCCGGGAGGAAATGTTAAAATCTTCCTCACGCGCTCAGGACGACGCGAAATTCTGTCGATTAAAGGATAGGAAGCGTGAAGACCACCGGCTAGGCGAAACTTCGTCCCCCCATGCAGTGTAGAATAATATTGTGGTCGCATGAACGGAGGACGCCCTTTGTCCTAATGGATAAGAGCTCCCGAAATTGTCAAGGAGCATCGGAGCCAAGAAGGGGAACGCTTGCGGGTGTGATCCGCCAAGCCCTCGGGCCTGTGGACCAAACGGAGGAATTCAATGAGAATGAGTAGGAACAAACTGCTTATTGGCGGCATCGGAAAGACTTTAAGGCGGGCGCTTTGGATATCCGCTTGCCTCGGTCTGGGATTGGCGTTGCTCTGGAGCGGTCTCGTGTCACATCACCTTCGTGGGACGGCCCCCTCGCCTCGCAACTCCGAACTCCGGGTCCCAGGCCAAAAGGCCGGTGGGGTTTCGGATAAGGACTCCTCCCGCCTCCACCGGGGTTTCCTCACCGCTTCCGGTGTATTGAATCGCAGGAGCCTGAAGGCAGATCCTGCCGCCCGGTCAAAGGCCAATGCCGATCTCTTGAGGCTTCCCATCATGTTTGAACCGAATGAGGGACAAGCCGCCTCGAACATCCAATTCCTCTCTCAGGACAGAGGATTCACCCTTTTGCTCGAACGGGAGGGCGCAGTGCTGGCCCTGCCCGACCCCTCCGCCCCGGCATTTTTTGGAAAACTCAGGGCAAGCGCGGATTCCTCCCCGGCAATAAGAAAAGCCGCTCCTCGAACCATCCAGGAAGCTCCCTCCGTTCTACGGATGGAGCTGGTTGGAGAAAACCGCGCAGCGCAAGTCTCCGGCGAGCAGCAACTTCCGGGAAGAAGCAATTACTTCATCGGCGCCAACCCCCGTCACTGGCGGACCCACGTCCCGCAGTTCGCGCGAGTTCGCTACCGCAACGTCTACCCCGGTGTAGACCTGGTTTACTTCGGCAATCCCGGCCAGCTTGAGTACGATTTTGTGGTGGCGCCCGGAGCCAACCCCGGGAAAATCCGATGGAGCTTTGAGAGGGTGGCGGCAACGGCTCATGACCCTGAGCTCCGGATTGACCCCCAAGGCAACTTGATTGTGCAAATGAAGGGCAACCAGCTTGAATTCCACAAGCCGGTGGTTTATCAGCCTTCGACAGCTAATCCTTCGAACTTGGAAGCTGGCGACAAGGCCAGCTTGGCAATGTCCGGAGCCAAAGTTCTGAGCGGCCGCTATCGGGTGGGCCGGAACAACCAGGTAAGTTTCGCCTGGGATGCTTATGACAAGACGAAACCATTGGTGATCGACCCCACTTTGAGCTACTCCACCTACCTTGGCGGCACGAGCAATGACCAGGCTGACGACGTGGTGCTGGATTCGTCTGGCAATATTTATATTGTCGGCACCACCGATTCCGCGAATTTCCCTTTACAGAATGCGTATCAGTCCACCTGCACCAGTTGCGTGACGAATACGCCGGATGCTTTTATCACTGAACTGAGTGCGGATGGAAGCAAACTGGTTTTTTCGACGTTCCTGGGCGGAAGCGCCGAAGATGATGGCAACGGGATCGCACTCGACACGGCGGGTAACATTTACGTCGATGGCCGGACATTTTCTTCTGACTTTCCGGTGTCATCCAATGCCTTCCAACCAATCTGCTCGAGTTGCTCCACTGGACTGCCGGACGTCTATGCGGCGGAGCTTCCTCCGGGTGGCGCGTCGCTGACTTACTCGACTTACTTGGGTGGTACCGGAGAGGATGACGCGTTTGGTATCGCCGTGGATTCTTCGGGAGACGCCTACATCGTCGGGCGAACCAATTCCTCAAACTTCCCTACACAGAGTCCTTACCAGTCAACATTGAAAGGCAGCTTTAATATATTTGTTACAGAGTTCAAGCCCCTCGGCGCAGGATTGGTTTACTCCACATACCTCGGCGGTCTAAATCAAGATTATGGCTTCGCCATTGCGGTTGATTCGAAGGGAAACGCCTACATCACGGGCCAGACCACTTCGAACGCCTTTCCAACCACTGCGGGCGCTTATCAAACCAGTTTCGGCGGAAATCAGAACGCGTTTGTTACCAAGCTCAAGCCATCCGGCGCCGGCCTTGCTTACTCGACCTATTTAGGAGGGACGGGACAGGATTCCGGACGCGCCATTGCCGTAGATGCTGCGGGCAATGCCTACATAGTGGGATCCACAAGTTCGACGAATTTCCCAGTGTTGAACGCGCCACAGCCCAATTTTGGTGGCGGACCCAGCAACGGTTTCATCACCAAATTGAACCCTTTGGGCAGCGCGCTGGTCTACTCGACCTACTTGGGTGGATCCGGTACGGACATTGCCGGTTCGATCGCGTTGGATAAAGGAAACCGGGCCTACATCGCGGGCGAAACGAGCTCCACTAATTTCCCAACAGTGAACCCGCTTGCCGGCCAATCGAAGTACAGTGGAAACACGGACGCCTTTGTTACCAAGCTTTCGCCCGGAGGCTGCGCATTCGCCTTTTCCACTTACCTTGGGGGAATCTCTCAGGACATTGGCAACGGCATCGCCGTGACACCGGCCGGCAATCCGGTCATTGTGGGGGAAACAACCTCCAACAATTTTCCCGTCACCAGTAATGCCTTCCAGCCTAAGAACGCTGGGAATGCTGATGTCTTCATCTCCTCGCTTACAGGCTTAGCAGGGCCGGTTGACTGTTTCTCTCCGGCAGTCGTCAAATTTTCGAGTCAGGTAGTCACCACTACCAGTTCAGCGCAAACAGTCACGCTGACCAACGATGGTGAAAACCCTCTCTCCATCTCGTCCATTGGCACTTCCGCTGAATTTACGGAGACGAACACCTGCATCGGGAGTGGAAGCACTACCGGGACGGTGCAGCCCGGATCAAATTGCACCATTTCGCTCACTTTTACCCCGGTGGGTCCGGGAAACCAGCTCGGCGCCCTGACGGTGACCGACAACGGTCCCAATAGTCCTCACACCATCGGCATGACCGGTACGGGGCAAGACTTTGCATTTACGGCCAACCCGCCCTCGGTTACAGTGACCGCTGGCCGGCAGGCTCAATACACTGTAACCGTCAGCCCAATTTCCGGCTTCAATCAATCCGTGGCGCTGACTTGCGCCGGCGCGCCGCCGGATTCCACCTGCACGTTGAATCCTAAGTCCGTCACCCTGGATGGGATCAGCGCCCAAACCGTGACCCTGGCCGTTGCCACCACCGCCCGCTCCGGCGGCGCTTTCCCCGATACCAACCCCCGAGTTCCTCCGTCATTCTTCCGGTGGAAATTCGAATTGGCAGGAATGATTTTTCTGGCCATTCTGATGCTTCTGTTCACTGCGGAGGCGCGGCGGCGAGCGCCTGGAGCAGCGCGGCGCGCTCTCAGAACCGGCGCATTGTTGTTTGCCGTTCTCACTTTGATGTTGCTGTTTTGGAGTTCCTGCGGAGGCAATGGAACGCTACCCACCGGTACCCCTGCGGGTAATTTCGGAATTGCGGTGACCGGAACGGACGGCACGTTGAGTCACACCGTTCAGCTTGGGTTGAAGGTGAATTAGGCCGTTCGGTTCGCAGCAACGGCAATGGTTGCGGGGGCGCAGCGGCGGCTGCCCGCCCCGGGATTTGCGCCCGCCTACGGGCGGCCACAAGGGCCGCCCCTATGTTTCACTCCTTCGTTGACCATCCCTTCTTTACCTCGTAAACTTCTTGCTTGCGATGTGACCTGCTGGAAGGCGGCGGTCTGTCGCAGGTATCTCCAAGGGTGAAAGCGCCCGTGTGAAAGGTTGTGGTCCCATGAAGAAGCTTTTATTCGGCCTAGCTTCGATTCTTCTGGCATTTGCCTCACCCCGATTCCTCCAATGTCAACAGATCACGAAAGACGCGCTCGCCAGATTTCCGCCCCAGACCTTGGCTGTCGAATACTCCCGTCCGGCAGTGCTCCGCAGCCTGCCGGATTACAATGTGCTGCGCGCGCGCTATGTGGGTGCTGAGCTGCAAAAGCTTGAAAATTCGCTGGCCAAGCTGGGAATAAAAGAGGGAGATATCGATGAGCTGTTGCTGGGTTGGGAGCCGGGGCCCAGCGCCATGAAGATGGAGGGCTTGGCGAGAGGGCGGTTTGATCCCCAGGCTATTGCCCGGCAAGCCCAGGCCCAAAGCATCCACAGCCAGCCGGTCGGTGATAACCGGGCCTATTGCATGACCAATGACCCGGGATCGCAGTGCATCCTGATTTTGGGAAAGGACTCTGGAGCGTTTGGAACGCTGACCGCTCTCGAAGCGATGGACCGGGCGCGTTCCGGCAGCACTCCCAACCTGGGTTCGGACCCGCTTTTTTCCAAGCTGATTGGAGAGGTCAGCGGCAATGCCCCGATCTGGGGAGTGGCCGTCAAGACGGCCGTCCCCAAATGGTTCTCAGCCTGGATGCCGGGCCAGAAGAATCTTTCCCTCGATTGGACCAGCACCATGAAGGATGTGAATGCGCTTTCCTACCGGGTGAATGCCGGCCAAAATGTCCACTTGCAGGTGTCCATGGATTGCAACTCCGGCCAGGCGGCCAGCACCCTCCGGCAGGTGCTGGATGGATTGAAGATGCTGCAATCCGTCGCCTGGCAGAATATGTATCCCAATCAGACCAACCCTTTTCAAGAGCTCGATGTTTCTCTCGATGACCGGCGGGTCTCGCTGCAGATGACGGCGAGTTACGCGGCCCTTGAGGGAGCAGCTTCGCTTGGTTCGCAATAACATTCTACCTGTTCCCGGCATCGCGGCGATCATCCCTCCGGCACCCGCTCGCGGGATGGATGCAGATTGAAGGCTTCGATGCTTGGGAACTCCAGAACACTGAAACTTGAATTCGAGGTGTAACCGTGACTTTTTGGCCTAGAATATCCCGCTCCGCAATCGGCTTGCCGCGGCCGCGCATATGCCGCAGGCTTTGCGCAATCGCGGCGGCGATGTTGCTGATCTGCATCGCATCCGGCCTGACATTTGCCCAGGATAACTATGAAATCCAGGTTTACGGGTCCGAGCTGGTTGCTCCCAACAACACCATGTTTGAACTCCACAGCAATTACACTTTCAGTGGAACCACCCAGACGGAAGGCAGTTTCTTACCGACTCAGGACTCCTTGCATGAGACGGTAGAGATCACGCATGGCTTTACGGACTACTTTGAAACAGGGTTCTATATATTCACCAATTATACTCCGCACTACGGATACAGTTGGGTTGGCGATCACATTCGTCCCCGCTTCGCCATTCCTGAGAAGTGGCATTGGCCAGTAGGACTCAGTATTTCGAATGAAATCGGCTATGCCAAACCCCAATACGCTATGAACACGTGGACGTGGGAAATCCGGCCCATCATCGACAAGCAAATGGGCAGATTCTATTGGTCCATCAATCCAGTCTTTGACCGGTCGTTCCAAGGACCGGATGTGAACAAGGGCTTCGTTTTTAGCCCGCAGGGAACCGCTACTTTCAATATTACCAAGTTGGTGAACGTGGGCGTGGAATACTACAGTTCGCTGGGATCGGCGTTGGGATTCGACCCGTTCTACGACCAGTCCCACCAAATCTTTCCGGTGATTAACCTGAATTTCGGCCCGAAATGGGAATTCAACATTGGACCGGGCTGGGGATTGACCTCCGCCGGCGATCACCGGGACCGCTTCATCCTCAAGATGATCCTGGGAAGACGCTTTGACTGGTAGCGGGGTTTTGCGAAACTGGCCCGCGATCCTGGGCGAGACCGGACGCAAGTCAGCACCGGGAGTTCCACCGCCGGCTTAGTATTACTACGTTAGGTCGTTGGGCGCAACGTCAGGGCATGGCTTCAGCCATGCCGTTGGCGGTGGTCCCGAGATTCGGGCTTTAGCCCCTGAGGCCCTCAGCGGCTAAAGCCGCTTCTCCTTGCCTTGGGATTTGGCATGGCTGAAGCCATGCCCTGACAGTGCCTGATTCAACCTAACAAAATAATACTAGAGCGGTCCTCACGCCTCGAGCGCGGCTCATTTTTCGGAGTGGACGAAGACCATGGTCATGTCATCCTGCAGCTCGGGGCTTCCGGTCCACTCGGTCACCGAGCGGTAAATTTCCTGAGCCAGCACTTCCGAAGTAGAGTGAAGAGCGCGCCGTGCTGCCTCCACCAGACGATCCTCACCAAATTCCTCGCCGAAGGAGTTTTGAGGCTCCGTCATCCCATCGGTGAATGCGAGGATCAGGTCGCCCGGCTGGAGTTGAACTACGGCCTGGTCGTACCTTACCCGTTCAAACAACCCGACCACTGTGCCGCCTTCTCCCAGACGTTGGACGGAGCCGTTGCGGAAGAGGAATGGGGGAGGGTGACCAGCATTGGTATAGGTGAGCAAACGGCGGGTGGCGTCGTAAACCGCATAGAAGAAGGTGGCATATTTTTCGGGAGGCGTACTTTGATAAAGCTGCCGGTTCAGGCGCGCCACCACTTCGGCCGGTGACAACGGGAAGGTGGGCCCAGTCCCGCCCGGCGCATTTCCGTCAAAGAACTGGGCATGGATGGAAGACTGGACGGCCGCCATCAGGAGCGCGGCGGAGATTCCCTTGCCGCTGATATCTCCCAGAACCAGGGCCAAGCTTGCTTGCGCGATTTTCAGGAAGTCGTAGTAATCCCCGCTCACCACACGGGCGGCGTGGCACACGCCAAAGAGGCGCAGCCCGGGCAATTCCGGAAAGGTCTGCGGGAATAACTGGTTCTGAACTTCGCGAGCAATCTGCAACTCGCTTTCCAACCGGGATTTTTCCTTGGATTCCTCGAGAAGCCGCTCGACGGCTGCCGTCATACTGTCAAAAGCGACCCCCAGCGAGCTGAGTTGGTCTCGCGCTGGCAGGTTGATGCGGTGGGAAAAGTCTCCGGACTTCACCTTCTCCGTGGCATCGTGCAGCTTATCGACGGTGGTGGTGATGGAGCGCGTAAGCTGCACACCGATGATGAGCGCCACCAGCTCGATGACCAGCAGCACCAATGCCACGAATACAAATAACGTGACCGGGATGCTGGAAAGGCTTCCCAGAGTCGCCAGCAGCCGCGTGTTCAAAGCCGTGGGGCGCGAATAGACACGAACCAGAATGAGAGGACTATCGGTCTTGGCCCGGACCTGCGACCAATCCACTGCGTCCAGCGCCGAGAAGCCAAAAACTGACATATCCAGGATGCTGTGAGCTTGGGGAATCTGGACATGGGCGGAGCGGATGCTGCCGCGGGAAAGGAAATTACCCTCGGAAGTTTCCAATTGGACATTTCTTTGAGTGTCCAACTGTTTCTGTTGCGACGTACTTTTGCCAAAGGTAAATACAGAAACCGGACCAATCCCGGCGCCGGCCATATCCAACAGCGAGGGTGTGACCGGCAATGAGAGAATGATGGTCAGGTTACCCACCCGCGTCTTCTCGCGTTCGACAGCACGGAGAAAGATGCCCCGGGGATCCTTCACAACCGCTTTAAATTCCTCCTTGCCTTCTTGCCGCAACCAATTGGGGATCGAAACGGCGGTCTTCAGATCCTTCCCGGTCAGTTCAAATGACCTTTCCTGGTGGGCGGCGTAAAGGGTGACTTCAAGGCCAGGATAACTGGAGGAATATTCGGAAAGGTCCGTGGTGTAGAATTTGTGCAACTCATCCAGCAGGACTTCCGGTGAAGCTGCGCTTGAATGAAGGGCTTCGTGCGCAACGACACGGTTGAGTTGAACTAGCTCATCCACGTGATTGTTCAAATGTTGGCTCACGAGGAAGGCGGCAAACTGTCCATAGAGGATGAACGCGCCGAGCCCGGCCAGAGCGAGGATCAAAATGACTGGAACGAAGGCAATGAAAACGTAGGTCACGATCAAACGCTGGCGCAAACCCCAAAGCAGCCAGTTCTTCACAATCCTGCCAAGGCGGAACAGGTAGTAAATCACACCCGGGATAACGGCGACCCAGAACACGAACCACAGAATGCCAGGCGCCCGGCCCATGATGAGCCGGTCAAGCTCCAGGGCGGCGCCATAAATCAGGGCCCAGCAGGTGAACCGGGCCAGCCGGTGAGCGCGATACTCGCGAGCTAGGGGTTTAAGCGTCATGACGAAAATAGTCCATTAGCCTCGACTGCACACGAACTCTTCCTGGACGACCATTAGGGTCACAGAACGGGTGTGGCGTTCTTGGCGAATCGTTTTCCTCATGCCATGGGATTCGTCAAAGCCTGGTATCGGAATCCTTTCCAGCAAGTCCTGAACTCTATTCACACGATCGTAAGTCAGCGGCGGGCATTTGCTGTAGCGCCGCTCTATGAGCGGCGAAATCCGCCGGTCATAGACCGGCGCTACAGAACCGGGCGTCGCCGACTTATGCCATCATGCATAACCCTTTACACGTCGCCGCCTGCCGCGGGCTGGGGCGCGGCTCCCACGCTGGCCGGGGCTTCCTGCCGCAACTTGCTGTGCCTGATCCCGTAGAGGAAATACACAACCAGACCGACCGTCAGCCAGATCAGGAAGACCTCCCAGGTCAGCAGGTGGAGCGAAAACATCATGAGCATCGAGATCACCATGCCCATGATTGGGACAAAAGGCACCCAGGGAGTTCTGAACGGCCGGTACAGGCTGGGTTGCTTCCGGCGCAGAATCCAGACGGCGGCGCAGACGACGGTGAAAGCAAAGAGCGTGCCGATACTGGTCAGCTCGTCCAGGGTTGAAATGGGCAACAAGGCGGCGAGCAGGGCCACGCAGATACCGATGACCGTGGTCGAGATGTAGGGGGTCCGCAGTTTGGGATGGACCTTGCAGGCCCAGTTCCAGAGCAGGCCATCGTGCGCCATAGTGAAAAAGACCCGGCTCTGCCCCAGCAGCATCACCAGCATGGTCGAAGTCAGGCCGCCGATGGCGCCAATCTTGACCAAAAGGGCGCCCCACTTGATACCCGTGACATCGATCCCCAATGCGATGGGATCGGCCACGTTCAGACGGTTGTAGGGGGCGAGGCCGGTAAGGACAATGGCGACCAGGATATACAAGATCGTGCAGATGACGAGCGACCCCAGAATGCCGATGGGCATGTCGCGCCCGGGATTGCTGGCCTCCTGAGCCGCGGTGGAAACGGCATCAAAACCGATGTAAGCAAAAAAGATGATGCCGGCCCCCCGCAACACGCCGCTCCAGCCGAACTCGCCGAAGTGCCCGGTGTTGGGCGGGATGAAGGGGTGCCAGTTGGCCGTGGCCACCGTCATGTGACCAGCCAGGAATTCGATTCCGAGGCCGATGAAAACCAGCAGCACCGCAACCTTCACAATTACGATTACGGTATTCAGATTGGCTGATTCCTTAATGCCCTTCACCAGCACTGCGGTCATGATGAGGATGCCGACCAAGGCCATCAGATCGTATCGCGAGACCACCACGGGCAGAGCCGCCAGTCCGTGATGAATGTTCATTGCCACCGTGGACAGCGGCGCCCACCGGCCCTGGTACCACACCACCTTCGTTCCCGGCGCGTAGGAGACGGAAGGAGGGATGTGGATGCCGAGATCCTGAAGAAAGCTGCTGACGTAGCCGCTCCAGCCCACGGCCACGGTGGCGGCGCCGAACGCGTACTCCAGTACCAGCGCCCAGCCAATGACCCAGGCCACGATCTCCCCCAGCATCGCGTAGGTGTAACTGTAGGAACTGCCGGCAACGGGAAGCAGGGCAGCCAACTCGGCATAACAGAGTCCTGCAAAAGCGCAGCCAATGCCGGCGATGATGAAGGAAAGCACGATGGCAGGGCCTGCGGCGGTGGCAGCCACCGGTCCAGTGAGCACAAAGATGCCAGTGCCAATGATGGCGCCGATGCCCAGCGTGATCAGGTTGGTCGGACCCAGGGTACGCCGGAGGGATCGCTCGCCCGTCTCCCCAGCCTCTGCCATAATGTCTTCGATCGGCTTCCTTGCCAGCAAATTGGCCATCAGACTTGTCCCTTCTCATGTCTTAAAATGTGACCCTGGGCGGCGCAGCGCGGCCTTCGACGGCAACCCATGCCGCTTTCATTCCAAAGTCGCCGCTGGGACTCAAACTCCGCCCAGCACTTTCAAATACTCCCTGGCACGCCGGCCGGGATCATCGGCGGACATCAGGTCATGAATCACAGCCACGGAGTCCGCTCCGGCCTCGATAACGGCGGGGGTGGTTTCCAGCGTAATCCCGCCGATAGCCACCAGCGGCTTCCGGGTCAACTTCCGGGCTTGAAGCAACAGGTCAAGTCCCACCACCGGATCGGGACGATCCTTGCTCTGGGTGGTGAAGATCGGACCCAGCGCAATATAGTCCACCGGCTGCCGGTCCGCATCCTTCAACTGGTCCATGTTGTGGGTGGAGAAGCCCACCATCTTGCTGCTGCCCAGTATTTTCCGCGCGAGGTCCGGTGGCAGATCGTCTTGGCCAACGTGAACGCCACTAGCGCCTGCGGCAAGAGCAATGTCTGCACGGTCATTCACAATCAAGAGTCCACCTTGGCTTGCCGCCCTCCGGGCCAATTCCCGGCTCACCTCGTAGACTTCCCGAGACGAGGACTGCTTGTCGCGGTACTGAATCAGTTTCACCCCCGCATCCAGCAAGATTTGAGACAAAAGCTCGAGCGAACGTGCCCGGCTTTGGGCGGCGTCGATTATGGCATAGAGCTTTGGAAATGGGCAGTCCATTGTTTTCATACACATTCTAGCTTCATTCCTTCAATTTTGGGTGGCCCCGTATACCCTGCAACTCACGGAAGTCTTTCGATTCGAAGTTGGTAGCCACGACGAGCGCCTTGCCTCGTCGTGGGCCTTTCCAATCGTGTCCAATCCTGATATCGTTTTCGCCATGTCACACGTCCGGCGATTAAGGCTTGGCGACCGGATTTTCTTCGTAACGGTGAATCTTCGCGAGGCGCTTCCACCGTTCAAGGTGGACATACTTGAACCCTGGGAAAAACCCACGACAAAAAGAACGTTCGTCGTGGTTACCGGCTACCTGCTTTAATTGAGAGGTCTGTATGCAGCGTCACATGAAACGTATTTTGTTTCTCAGTCTGACGACTTTGCTGATGCAGTTGATGGCGATTGTTCCGCTCGGCGCTGCGCCCCTGCCGGACAACGCCAACTGGAATAACCTCAAGCAATTGGCGCCCGGCGACGAAATCAAGATTGTACTGACCAACATGAAATCCTATAAGGGTAAGTTCCAAAACGTGAGTGATGAAGCCATCGTCGTTCGGTTGGGCAAGCGCGGCCAAACCTTCGCCCGGCAAAATGTCTTGCGCGTTTCAACCAAGGGCAAATCGCATCGCTGGCGAAACACCTTGATTGGCGCTGCGGCCGGAGCAGGTGTTGGCTTTGGCTTCGGGTGGTACGTGGATGGTGCCGCCGGTTGCGACTTTATTTGCTTCGACAGGCCCAATGCAGGCAGAGAAATATTCACGCCGTCATTCGCGGTTGTTGGAGCCATCGTCGGAGCTGTACTCCCCGCACGCAGATGGCGATGGCGGAACCTCTACCGGGCGCGGTAAAGGGTCCAACGAGGGCTACACGAATCTGGTAGCCACGACGAGCGCCTTATCTCGTCGTGGGCCTTTCCAATCGTGATATTGTTTTGGCCATGTCACACGTCCGGCGATTAAGGCTTGGCGATCGCATTTTCTTCGTAACGGTGAATCTTCGCGAGGCGCTTCCACCCTTCACAGCGGCCGTGGCTGAACCCCGGGAAAAGCCCACGACGAGAAAGAGCGTTCGTCGTGGCTACCCTGCTACTCATTTTGCTTTTGGGGGCGACGAAGATTACAATCATGCCAGATCGATCAGTTAAAAGGAGACGAGTTGTGACCTACGTCCTGAGTGATTACATGGCTGAAGCGATGGCGCTGGCCGTCTACGACAAATTGGAGGATGGCTCCTACTCTGGTCACATTCGTGACTGTCAAGGCGTGATCGCGTTTGGAACTTCCCTGCGCACCTGTGAGAATGAGCTCCGTTCGACGCTTGAAGATTGGATTTTGTTGGGCCTCAGGCTCGGTCATGCGCTTCCTGTTATTGCTGGCATTGATCTCAGCAAGGAGCCCACTCGTGAGTCGGTGGACGCCCTGTAAGCGCAGCGATTTCATCCGCAAACTGCGCGGCCTCGGTTTTGACGGTCCGTTCTCTGGCGCCAGGCACCAGTTTATGGTTTTCAGCCTCAGACGCTTGGCTATTCCTTCCAATGTAGAGTACTCAGTACCACACTTGCGCATGATGCTCCGCTAGGCGGAACGCATCCTGGGCCGTGAGATTCGGCTGCAAGAGTGGGAAGCAGCGCGATGATGCATGGGCGGCGAATCTGGTGGCCATGACGAGAAAAAGCGCGCGTCGTGGCCACCGGCTTTTACGTATGAGCCACCCGCGTACTGTGTTATATTTCCATGCAGAAAGTTAGAAATGGGGGAGGTGATCTGAATGTCTGAAAGTCCCACACCTATAGAAAGCCAGCCAAAGACCCGGAAAGCCTTATCGCCGACAGACTCACCGTGGACCTTCACGATCGTGGCAGGCCTTATTGCGTCGGCGCTGTACGGATTACTTGATAACTTCCTTTTTCACAATGCGGTTTTCTGGCACATCGCACTCACGTTTGCAGTGTTTGGTGCAATTTTCCTGGCCTTCGCGATCGTCGCATCAGCGGGACCTCTACCTCGTATGATTGGTTTTGGAATTTTCGGTTATCTTCTCGGAGCGAGGATCGGGGCGGGAATCGCGTCAGTTTATTTCCCCTCACACCCTAACGGCTTCTTTACTGTCCCGCAACATACTCATCATCTCTCCGCGACTGGCCATCTTTTCGTTATAGCATCCGGACTTGTTGGTGCGGTCATCACGGCGCGTCAGGGATATAAATCGTTTTAGAACCCGGATCTCTTGGCGTAGCTATTATCGGGCGTCGCGGATATAAACAGTAGGAGCGGGTAGCGACGACGAGCGCCCTACCGCGTCGTGGGCCTTTGAGATTGTGATATTGTTTTGGCCATGTCCCATGTCAGGCGGTTAAGGCTTGGCGACCGGATTTTCTTCGTAACGGCGAATCTTCGTAAGGCAATTCCACCCTTCGCGGCAGCCATGCCTGAACCCGAGGAAAAGCCCACGACGAGAAGAACGTTCGTCGTGGCTACCGGCTATTAGCTGAACGGTGCTTCGATACTGGCGATTAACACAATGCCCCGGCCGCATGTATCAAGGATCGATGTACGTGCCACTCGCGATGAAATCTGGAAGAGGAGAAGAAAAATGAGCGTTTCCAAGAGAGCCCGCTGGACCGAGGAGGAAGCTTCCGGGTTGCCAATGGGCGAACACGATTATTTTGACAGGAAAAGCGGAAGGTTGCTTGCGGAGGCCGACTTTGATAGCAAGCTGGCTAAGGCCCTCTCTGCTTTTGCCAACTCTGGCGGAGGATACCTGCTTCTTGGCGTTGAGAACGATGGCAAATTTGACGGCGTGGACCCCGTTTACAAGGGGAAAACGAGCACGCGAGAGTGGCTGGAGCAGCTTTGTCCGAATCTGGTTGATTACCCCCTTAACGACATTCGCGTGCACGAGGTTGAGCGGAGCGCACCCTCGGTTATACCTCAAAGCAAGGTCGTTATCGTGATTGACGTTGCCGACAGCGAACGAGCTCCCCACCAGTCTCGACGCGACAGGAAGTATTACGTAAGAATAGGCGGCAGGTCAGAGCCCGCCCCTCACCAATTAATAGAGGACATTCGAAGTCGGATTAGGCATCCGAACGTCGTTGCTGGAATGGAGATTGTTGGAGCGAGTGTGGGAGGCCATGGAGAACAGAGCCCCGAGAATGTTAGTCTTAACATAGGCATGACATTATCGAATGCGAGCAACGTGAAGGCGCAGAACGTCTGCGTCTTTACAGCTACGGACTATGGGAAATTGACCTATGACGAAGATCTCCTCGGCGCGGTTCAGCCACGGGCCAACCCAGGATCAAGTCAGGTTTTCTGGGAGCTGAAGCACCCAGTCTATCCGGGGATGGAGACGTTCTTTCAATTTAAGTACGGTTTTACGGCACAGGCACGTCGGCTAGTTCCTTCGGCGTTGTCTTACGTTGTGCTCGGGGGTGAGAGACACATCCGAGACCTAAAAATCTCCTGGAAGCTTTTTGCGGACAGTGCGCCGGCGAAGGCGGGGGCCGTCGGTCTTGGTGAGATGGGCATCCGTGAGAAGTTACAGGCGGTAAGGAAGGACTTCTCAGGATAAGCTGGTGGTCACGACGAGAAAAACGCTCGTCGTGGCTACCCCCTATTCGACGTCCTTTCCATTCTTCGAAAACCGTGACAAAAAGTGCGTATCAAAATTTCCGGCCTGAAAGTCCGGATCGGCCATGATTTTTTCGTGAACGGGGATGGATGTGGAGATTCCTTCAATCAAGAACATTTCGAGCGCCCGTCTCATGCGGCGGATCGCTTCATTGCGGTCGCTGCCGTGGGCAATCAGCTTGGCGATGAGCGAATCGTAGTAAGGGGGAATCACGGATTCGGTATAAGCGGCGCGGTCCACGCGCACGCCCGGCCCGCCGGGCACGTGCAATCCCGTCACCTTCCCCGCGCAGGGGGCAAAGGTATCCGGATTCTCCGCCACCACCCGGCACTCGATGGCGTGTCCGGTAAATGGGACGGTCTCACCTTGAACCGGCAGGACTTCACCCGCTGCAATCCTGATCTGCATCTTTACCAGATCCAGCCCGGTCACCATTTCCGTCACCGGATGCTCCACTTGAATGCGGGTGTTCATCTCCAGAAAAAAGAGATTGCGCTTCTCATCCATCAGGAATTCGACGGTTCCCGCGTTCGTATATCCCACCTGCTTCAAGGCATCAACAATTTTGCGGCCCATGCGCTCGCGCAGCTTGCCACCAACCTGGGTGGAAGGCGCCTCTTCCACCAGTTTCTGATGACGGCGCTGGATGGTGCATTCCCGCTCGCCCAGGTGAATCACTTTGCCATGCTGGTCGCCCATCACCTGAAATTCAATGTGGCGCGGGGAGGCAATGTACTTTTCGAGATAAACGTCCGGACAACTGAATGCTGAAGCCGCCTCGTTCTGAGCCGTCTGCACGGCGCGAGGCAGCTCATCCGGGGAATGAACAATCCTCATGCCCCGGCCGCCGCCGCCCGCCGCGGCCTTGACCATCACCGGGTATCCCACCTGCCCGGCGACTTCCAGCGCCTGCTTCTCCGATTCCAGCACGCCCGAGCCCGGCAGCACCGGCACTCCCAACTCCGCCATTTTCTTGCGGGCCTTGTCCTTGTCGCCCATCAACCGGATCACGTCCGGCGTGGGGCCAATGAAAGTGAGCTTGGACGTTTCGCAAACTTCGGCGAAGCGCGCATTTTCGGAAAGGAAGCCATAGCCGGGATGGATGGCGTCCGCATTGGTGATTTCCGCGGCGGAGATGATGCTGGCCACGTTCAGATAGCTTTCCGAGCTGCGCGGCGGGCCAATGCAGAGCGCTTCATCGGCGAAACGCACGTGCAGCGCGTAGCGGTCCGCTTCGGAGTAGACGGCCACGGTCTCAATCCCCAGTTCCTTGCACGCGCAAATGATGCGAAGGGCGATTTCGCCCCGGTTTGCAATCAATATTTTTTTGAACATTCGATTCCCTGTTTCGGACAGGTGTCCGGCGCCGTTCCGGATAAAGGCCCTTCGCTATGAATTGTAATCGATTGGAGGGCCGGTGAGTGCAGGATTCTGGGCAGGATGCCGCCAAAGTCGAATCATTCCCTACATGATATCGTGGGCGAAGCCGGTCTTCACTTAGGTCCGGCCTTGAGCAAAACCTTGAAGGCGTCCCCGGATTTCATCCCGGATGCGGCGGAATGCCGCGAGTCTTTGCTCTTCCGAACCTTCGACGGCGGCAGGATCATCAATGCTCCAATGGATGCGCTGGGTCGGGGCGGGAAACACCGGGCAGCTTTCCCTAGCGTTATCGCAAACCGTGATCACGGTGTCGAAACGCAGTGCCTGAAACTCATCCACCGATTTCGAGCGATGGCTGGAAATATCGATGCCGATTTCCCGCATCGCGGCAACGGCTTCCGGCCTCACCTGGCTGGGGCCAGTCCCGGCGCTGAATACGTCGAAGCGATCTCCCGCCTCGTGCCGGAGCAGGCCCTCCGCCATCTGGCTGCGCGCCGAGTTTCCCGTGCAGAGGATTAAAACGCGTTGCATGGATGGACTCTTTGAAATGACCTGGATCATTCACGAAGTTCCCATGGAGGACCGGAAGGGCACGGTTAAAACCGTGCCCTTCCGATCTTCAAATAAAACTTCGTGAATAATTCAGGCGCGGAAATCCGCCATCTTACGAGCGTGGCTTGCACGCGCGGATGAAGGCGCTCATGAATTTGCCGTCTACCGCTGCCGCGATCGCTTCCACATCGATGCCCTGCCCGGTAAGAAACTGCCGGGCGTCGTCGATTCGATAAACCCGAGTCGGCTCGATATCGATTGCCTCGAAGCCGGCAGCGGCCAGCTTGGCGCGATACTCGGACTCCTCTAAAGCGCCTGCGACGCAGCCCACCCACAGCTCGACGCTGCGCCGGATGGCAGCCGGAACCTCACCGCAGACCACCACGTCCGACACCGCCAAGCGGCCGCCAGGTTTCAGCACCCGGAAAGCCTGCTGCAATACACGGTCTTTATCCGCCGAAAGATTGACGACGCAATTTGAGATAATCACGTCCACCGAGTTGTCCGGAAGCGGGATGTTTTCAATCTCACCCTGGAGGAACTCCACATTTTGGACTCCGGCTTTGTGCTGATTTTCGTGCGCCAGCGCCAACATTTCATCTGTCATGTCAAGTCCATACGCTTTGCCGGTTGGCCCCACGCGCCTGGCAGACAAGAGAACGTCAATGCCTCCGCCCGAGCCGAGGTCGAGCACGGTTTCACCCGGATTCAGATTGGCCAAAGCGGTGGGATTGCCGCATCCGAGCGAGGCGCGGAGAGCCTCTTCAGGAATTTCACCCGCCTGATTGAGGTCGTAGAGATTCGAGGTGATGGGATCGGCGCAGCCGGGCGCGGTGGGCGCCGCTCCGCAACACGAACTTCCACCGGTCACCACCCGCAGCGCGGCTTTGCCGTATTTCTCCTTCACAACTTCCCTAATGGTTTCGGTACTCATAATTATTTCCTTTCGTTTGGTTTCCTTGTCACTGGCAGCAGACAAACCATTTCCCCGGGTTTGACGGCCTTGTTGCGGGTGCAGCATTCGGCATACAGAAAATTGATGATTCCCTGCAAAGCATTGGTATTCGCCCGGTACCACAGGAACGTGCCCTGGCGCCGCACCCGAACCAGTTCCTGGTTCTTGAGCTTGTCGAGATGATGGGAAAGGGTGGATGCGGGGATGCGGAGCTCATCCTGAATGTCGCCCGCCACCAAGCCTTGGGGGTGAGCCGTAAGCAAAAGGCGCACGATGCGCAGCCTCGGCTCCGCGCCCATGGCTGCGAACATCGCGGCATACCGGGCGGCCTGTTTGTTGTCCTGGCGGCTCTTCATAGTTCCATTATATTAGAAATACCAAATAACGCAAGAAGGCTTTTGCTTTCCAGATTGAAAGGAACAGCCATCGATCTCTTCTTTACACCGATTTCCGGCTCCTGCATACTGGCTGCTATGGATTTTTCACCCAAGTGGTGGTTCAAAGTGCAGCGATGGAGGACAAGCCTGCGCGAGGCGTTGGGGAAGAAAGAAGAGGCTTATAATACGGCGCACCGCATGTGCCCGAACTGCCGCGCGCTGGTAGAACGCGGCGCATCCACATGTTCTTTCTGCGGGGTATCCCTGCGTGCTCCGCGACCCAGAGGCAGCAGTTCCACCCCGGGCCGGGTGATGGGCGTTATTCCCATTCCGACTACGGCGACGGCCGTCATCTGCGCCGTCGATATCGCCATCTACGCCATCATGTGGTACATGACGCAGAACATCGCTTCAGCCAACATGACTTCGGCGCCCGGCCTGGGCGGAATCGACGGAAGCGTGGTGATCCGGCTGGGCGCCAAATGCCCGCTCATCTTCGCCGGACAATGGTGGCGGCTGGTGACCGCCAACTTCCTGCACCTTGGTCTGCTCCACATCCTCTTTAATATGGTGTGCCTGATTGATCTCGGGCCCACGGTGGAGTCGCTCTTCACCACCCCCAAGTTCATTGTGATGTATCTGGTCACGGGAATCTGCGGATTTCTTCTGAGCCTCTGGTACAGTCCTTTTGTCGTCTCCGCTGGCGCTTCAGCCGCTATCTTGGGACTGATCGGCATTCTGATTGGCGCGAGTTTCCATCACGGCAGCCTGGGGAAGGACATGCGGAGCCAGCTCTGGAAATGGCTGATTTACATTTTCATCTTCGGATTGTTTTTCTCAATCGACAATGCCGCCCACGTGGGAGGATTGCTCAGCGGGATGGCCTTTGGCTATTTAGTGCCGGAGGGCGAGCCGATGACGCGGGCCGCCGAGTCGCTGTGGAACTCTCTGGCCGTTCTATCCGTCTTAATCATTGCCGGATCGTTTGCCATGATGGCATTAAATCTGGCCCATGCACGATAGCGGTCAGCGCGGGCAGAAGACCGGGACCTTTACTGTTCCTGGATGGGGTAGGCGGTGAAGAAAATTAGAAAAAGTTGTCAGCTTTCAGCCTTCAGCAAGCGGCGCCTTGAAAAGGAGGGTAGTGGCGCAATTTGCTGTAGCGGCACTCATAGAGCGCCGCTACAGCAAATTGGACCACTACCGAATGACGGTGGGTGTTGGCAACGTTTTTGCTGAAAGCTGACTGCTGATAGCTTATTTTGCTTGTGACTATCTTCTTGCAGACAGGGAGGTATGCGAAATGAAGGGATTCATCGCCGGGATCGTCTTTGGAATCGTGCTGATCGGGGTGGGATTTTACCTCTATGTAGCATCAGGAAGGGCTCCGGTAGCCACGTCTGACCCGCCCATGCCCATGGAGGCCTTTTTTGCGAAGACGGCGCTTCGCGCCCGCATTCATAAGGACTATCCGAGGCAGGTTCCTGTTCAACCTGATGAAAACTTCTACATGACTGGCGCCCACGTCTTCCGCGATAACTGCGCCGTGTGCCACGGCCTGCCCAATCAGCCGGAGACGGCGGCGGCAAAGGGGATGTTCCCGCGCCCTCCCCAACTCTGGGAGCCAAATCACATGGTGACGGATGATCCTCCGGGCATGACCTACTGGAAGGCGAAGAATGGAATTCGCCTTTCCGGGATGCCGGGATTCCACGCTTCGCTCAACGATCAGCAGCTTTGGGCCGTCAGCCTGCTGTTGGCCAATGCGGACAAGTTGCCAGCCGCGGTGACGCAGGATTTGTCCGCCCCATCAACAACTGGCGCCGCTTCGCCTCCGGCCAAGTAGGGGCGGGGTAAGGCGCTAACCCACGGGCGGCCATAAGGGTCGCCCCACCCCAAACCCGCGCCGCCGGTCCAATCCCGTTGCCAGACCCACGCCTCGAACCGAATTTGCACTGCATTCATCCAATCGGCATAGGTTGAAACATCATGAGTAATGCCACGGAGAAGAAAGATGCGACAAAAGTCGAGCGCCTGAAGGAGACGCTGCCGCACATCTGGGAATTCATCCGTCCCCGGCGCGCGATTCTGGCCGTGGGGTTCGTCATCGTGGTCATCAACCGGCTGGCGGGGCTGGTGCTGCCCGCATCGTCCAAATATCTGATCGATAATGTCATTGGCAAGCGGCAGGTTCATCTCCTGGAGCCTCTGGTCCTGGCGGTGGTGGCCGCGACCGCCATTCAAGGTGTTACTTCCTTTGGCTTGACGCAAGTGCTCTCCAAGGAGGCGCAAAGGTTGATCGCCGAGCTGCGCCGCCAGGTTCAAGAGCACGTGGGCCGCCTTCCCATTGCCTTCTATGACGCCAACAAGACCGGGGCCTTGGTGGCCAGGATCATGAGCGACGTCGAGGGCCTGCGGAATCTTATCGGCACGGGCCTGGTTCAATTTGTAGGCGGTGTCTTAACAGCCATTTTCGCGCTCTTCATCCTGCTCCACATCAGCGCTTTCATGACTCTGATTGCGGTGGCGGTGCTCCTGGGCTTCGGGCTAACTCTGAAAAAGGCCTTTGCATTTATCCGTCCGATTTTTCGCGAACGCCGGAAAATCAATGCTGAAGTCACCGGACGCTTAACCGAATCGCTGGGCGGCGTGCGCGTGGTGAAGGGGTACCATGCCGAAGAGCGCGAGCACGAGGTTTTCTCATCGGGCGTTGGAAGGCTGCTGACCAATGTCCTGAAGACGTTGACGGCCACATCCGTCATGGACCTTTCTGCAACGGCGCTGTTGGGCATCGTCAGCGCCATCATTATGCTCCTCGGCGCCCACCGCATCCTCTCTGGCTCCATGACCCTTGGCACCTTCGTCACCTATACCCTCTTTCTGGGATTCCTGGTGGCGCCGGTGGTTCAGATTGTGGCGATTGGCACGCAATTGACGGAAGCGGTGGCCGGACTCGACCGCACGCGCGAAATCCTGCGTGAAAAGCCCGAAGATGAAGACCCTTCCCGCACCGTGAATATGGGTCCGGTGCAGGGCGAAGTGAGCTTTGAAAATGTCAGTTTTTCCTACGATGGCAAAGCGGAAGTCCTAAAGGAAGTGAGCTTCTTCGCGGCTCCTGGCATTGTGACGGCGCTGGTGGGACCTTCCGGCGCCGGCAAGTCCACGGTGATTGGGTTGCTCGCGGCATTTTACCGGCCCAGCCAAGGAAGAGTACTTATCGACGGGGTGGATTTGGCCTCATTGCGTCTCGATTCCTACCGCAGCCAGCTTGGAGTGGTCCTGCAGGAGACCTTCCTTTTTGACGGAACGATTCGTGAAAACGTGGCATTTTCCCGTCCCGGCGCCACGGAGGAACAGATCCTTGCCGCCTGCCGCGTCGCCCGGGTTGATGAATTCGCGGAAAAGCTCGCCGAAGGATACAACACAGTGGTGGGCGAGCGCGGCGTGAAGCTTTCCGGCGGACAAAAGCAGCGAGTCTCCATGGCGCGGGCGCTCCTGGCTGATCCCCGCATCCTCATCCTGGATGAGGCGACCTCAAGCCTGGATTCGGAGTCTGAAGCCATGATCCAGGAAGGACTGGCCGTGCTGATGCGGGGCCGGACGACGTTCGTGATCGCCCACCGCTTGTCCACCATCCGCAGCGCCGATCAGATTTTGGTGATGGAAGACGGGCGCGTCATCGAGCGCGGTAATCACGAATCGCTTTACGCCGCTCATGGCCGTTATTGGGAGCTTTATACCCGGCAATACGGTCTTGAATCCAACCGCTTTCTGGCGCCGGGCGAGGGCTTGGAGCGGCCCGATGACGCCCGTCCGGGAGCGGCGGAAGCCGGAGAAGCTAGTCCCGATTCAGAAATTGACTTGCCAGGCCCGATCGGCTTGATCCGCACCGGGAACCGGTAATCGGACACTCGGCCGCCAAGGGTTCACGCTTCGGAGTAAGTCAGGATGCGGCGCCTCCCTCACGACGATCAACATGGATTCCCGCTTTCGCGGGAATGACAGCCCGAAAAGTAGGGACCCGGTTGGAAAGAGGTGCTGGCGAAAGCCAGAGCGATGGCTGCTTTCTTCTTCGTCATTCCCGCGATAGTGTGAATCCATGCAATAAGCGGTCGTAATTGTTCAAGTTTCAATAAACCCCAGAACCATACCTACCGATCCAAGGGTTGGAGCTTCCCAACCCACTACCCCCTGTTGATTTTATTTGGCGAAACAACCTAAAAAATGCTAGTCTGTGATAGGAAAATATAGAAAAAGAGAAAAGTGAGGAGACAGGCGGATGCCGCTGGCCCAGGAATTGAAGACGCAACTTATCGGCGACTACCGGGTACATGCAAAGGACACAGGGTCACCCGAGGTACAGATTGCTCTTATCAGCGAGCGGATCAATTACCTCAACGAGCATTTTCGCGCCAACGCCAAGGACCACGCTTCCCGGCGGGGGTTGCTCATTATGGTGGGCAAGCGGAAAAGGCTGTTGGAGTACCTGAAAAGAAAGAGTCCGGACCGATACCGGAAT
Source organism: uncultured Acidobacteriota bacterium (assembly GCA_937900045.1). Taxonomy (GTDB): domain Bacteria; phylum Acidobacteriota; class Terriglobia; order UBA7540; family UBA7540; genus CALCEB01. The sequence continues at coordinate 11,414 of CALCEB010000055.1, read as the reverse complement.
GTGATTGGGCGTCTGGGCATTCGCAAGTAGTTGGGTTGAAATCGCAGAGTTTGCTTTTTCCCGGATTAAGATATTTCGGATTTGAGAAGACTTCCCGTCACAGACGGGATGCTTCGTTATTTCCTGACGCTGTTTTCCCGCCTGCTGAGAACGCCCTGCCCGTCGCAATGTCCGCCTCGGGAGTTTCTTTTCTATCGCAAAACCCCCTTGACAAGGATCGGCGTGGAACTGCCTTGTGGATGCGGACAAACACGCTTGGTGGAGCGGCAGCGAGGTTGGATTTTAACGGGCTTAGGCTCGCTGAAAGAGGCAGCCCGTGGAGCGCATCGCGCCGCGAGAGCGGATGAATCAGAACATTTTCGGGCAACGAGCCGGATCGAGATTTCTGGCAAGGCCCATGGAGGATAATAAGATATGGAACATAAGATTAGTATTCCACTCGGATCAAGTACGCTGACGATTGAGTGTGGCAAGTTGGCCAAGCAGGCTTCGGGATCGGCTTTCGTCCGCTACGCAGACACCGTGGTGTTGGCCACAGCCTGCACCGCCGACCCGCGCGAAGGCATTGACTTCTTCCCCCTCACCGTGGACTACCGTGAATATAACTACGCGGCCGGGAAGATTCCCGGAGGCTTTTTCAAACGCGAAGGCCGTCCCACGGAAAAGGAAATCCTCACCAGCCGGCAGATTGACCGGCCGGTGCGCCCCTTGTTCCCGGAAGGCTTCAAGGACGAAACGCAAGTCATCGCCATGGTGCTATCCGCCGACTCCGACTACAATCCCGACGTGGTGGGCATGGTGGCAGGCTCAGCGGCGCTCTATCTCTCCCCCATTCCCTTCATGAATCCGATCTCCGCAGTGCGCGTGGGCCTGGTGGAAGGGAAGTTGGCCACAAACCCCACTTATACGGAGATGAAGGCCAGCCAGTTGAATCTGGTTGTGGCGGCGAGCGAAGAAGCTATCGTCATGGTGGAAGCGGCCGCGAAGGCGGTTTCCGAGGAAACCATTCTGGAGGCCATCCAGCACGCGCATGTTGAGATCAAGAAGATTATTGGAGGATTGAAAGAGCTTTACACCAAGATGGGAATCCAAAAGGCGGAGGTCAAGGCTTCTGCTGAGGACGCGGCTATCGCCCGCGAGGTCCGGGAGCGCATCGGCGACCGGCTTCACGAAGCCCTGGATACTTCAAACCGCAGCAAGCTGGAAAGCGAAAAGAAGATTGAAGAGCTTCGTGAGGAATTGCTGGAGAGCTATCCGGCGGAGGAAGATGAAGACAAACGCCGCGAGGCGGGACACGCCTTTGAACGGCTCTACGAGCGCCTCTTCCGGGAGGATGTTCTGTTAAAGCGCCGCCGCCCGGACAACCGCGCCTTCAATCAGGTGCGCCCCATCACTTGCGAGGTGGGCCTGTTGCCGCGCACCCATGGCTCGGCGCTGTTCACTCGGGGTGAGACGCAGGCGCTGGTCACCGCCACTCTGGGCACGGCGGAAGATATGCAGCGGCTGGACGTGCTGGAAGGAGAATCCTTCAAGCGCTTCATGCTTCATTACAATTTTCCTCCCTTCAGCGTCGGCGAAGTGGGCTTCCTGCGCGGGCCCGGGCGCCGCGAGATTGGACACGGCAACCTGGCAGAACGGGCTCTGGGTTCTGTGCTTCCCGCCGAGGAAAGTTTCCCCTACACGGTTCGCGTGGTTTCGGACATTCTGGAATCGAACGGCTCTTCTTCCATGGCCACGGTCTGCGGCGGCTGCCTGGCGCTAATGGACGCCGGTGTGCCCATTACGTCCCCGGTGGCGGGTATTGCGATGGGGCTGGTGAAGGAAGGCGAAAAGTACGCCATCCTCACGGATATCGCCGGCGCCGAAGACCATTACGGCGATATGGATTTCAAGGTCGCCGGCACGCGCGACGGCATCACCGCCTTGCAGATGGACATCAAAATCACCGGCGTCACTCCGCAGATTATGGCGGAGGCTTTGGCCCAGGCCAAGGAAGGCCGGTTGCACGTCCTCGGCAAGATGCTGGAGATGTTGCCCGAGCCGCGTACTGCGATTTCCGCGTTCGCGCCGAGGATTTATACCCTGCGCATCAACAAGGCCAAGATCGGCGAGCTGATTGGGCCGGGCGGCAAGGTCATTCGCGGCATCATTGAGGAGACCGGCGTGAAGATCGACGTGGAAGATGACGGCAAGGTGAATGTGGCCGCCACCGATGAGACTTCCGCCAACAAGGCTATGAAGATGATTAAGGATCTTCTGGCTGAGGCCGAGCTAAACAAGACCTATCTTGGAAAAGTCGTCCGGTTGGCCGATTTCGGAGCTTTCGTTGAGATCTTCCCCGGAACGGACGGCCTGCTTCACATCAGCGAAGTGGCCGAGCACCGCATCCAGGATATCCGCAAGGAACTGAAAGAAGGCGATCAATTGTTGGTGAAAGTCATCTCCATCGAAGGCAACAAAATCCGGCTCAGCCGCAAGGCCGTGCTGAGGGAGCAGCGGGCAAAGGCCGAAGCCTAGAGTAGGGGCAGCTTTCCGCTGCCATCTGCATGGCGAGATAAACTCGCCTCTACAATCTCGGAATGTAGAGGCCGGCTTCAGCCGGGCAGAAGAACCTTCGCGGAATGTAGGGGCGACCCTCGTGGTCGCCAGCGGGCGAGTGGTAGTCTGGCGCAGACCTTTCGAAGTCTGCGCGGCCCAGGCATAAGGTTTTAATCCCCAGAGCCTACCTTTGTGTGAAGAAGTAGCTATGAAGAGGAAAGGCTTCCCAAAATCGGGCAAGTCCCACAAAGCTTACTGCTTTGTCTCATATTCCACCCGCGAGCCCCATGTAAAACTACTCATCGAATGCCTCCACATCGTCTTCGAGCCCCACTTCGAGATCAAACTAACGCCTTCCGCCCTCGAAAGTGGAGTCAGCCAACGCGAGCAGATCACAAAATTAATTGAGGGCTGCACATTTTCTGTTGTTGCCTTGGACGGCTTGCGGCCCAACGTTGCTTTCGAGTACGGCATATTACATGGAATGCGAAAGCCTGTTATCCTATTCAAGGAGGCTGATGCCAGGGTCGACGTTTTGGGTTTCTTTCGAGATGCTCCAGGTTTGAGCCTGGATAATCCAGTCGTGGATGTCGATAGTCAGTTTTCCGACGTGAAGGATGTCAATTTTGTCGGATGGAATAGATTTGAGATTCAGAAGACGGTTCGAACTGTGTGGGAAGAGTACTGCAAGAAAGAAAATGACATTAAGGATTATATTAAAATCGCCGAGCCAAGACTATGGTCGTAAAAACTAGCCGCACGTTTGTGTATGGTCACTTCAATTGGCCCCACAAGAGACTCGAACCTGAGCCCCCACCAGGGCGGGACGACATCGCAATCGAAGTCCTGAGGGAGTATTCGGCTAACGAATTTGTAGGCAAGCTGTACCATAAACTTATTAGCATTCGGGACTGGGTTCCTATTAACCCAAGCGAGGGTTCGAAGCGCGAGTGGTACAAATGGTTCGTAAAAGAGAAACGTCGCCTCGTTTTCTTGATGGAAGGCTCCGGCGCCTGGGAGGTACAGAACTTTAGGACGGAGAGCGACGAGAGCGGACCCTATTTAGCCGTGGCTCTTAAATACTCGGCGCAAGGAATATCTGGAAAATCTTTTCGGTTGCCGGGTTGATTTGGTCACAGAAGAAGCCATCAAACCTGCCTTGCGCGAAAGCATCCTCAGCGAGTCTGTCCACGCCGCGGGATTATAAACTCTACCTGCACGATATCCTCGACTCCTGCAAGAAGATCGGGCAGTATACCGAAGGTTGCAATCTTGAGTCTTTCAAATCAGACCCCAAGACTCTTGATGCCGTCGCACGAAACCTCGAAATAATAGGCGAAGCCGACAAGAACGTTCTCCAAGAGGTTCGCAACCTCAACCCGCAGATTGACTGGAAGAAAGTCACGGGGCTGCGGATCATTTTGGCTCACGCTTACTTTGGAGTGGACGCAGAAATCATCTGGGACATCATTCAAAACGAACTGCCTAACTTGAGGAGCGGAATCGAAAAAATGCTTGCTTCAATTTGATTCCTTACACTGCCGGCTCTGTGACCTCGAATCTTCGCCCACTCCGTTACTGCTCTTATGGGCGGGCCGAACTTGAAAGCTTGGTTTGTCTCAGCAGGCTCGCATAGCTTGCCCTTATCGAAGCATTGTGCGGCGCCAGTTTGAGGGCAGCGCAGAATTCTTTGAGCGCGCCAGGGTAATCACCCTTACGTTCCAGGACGCCCGCCAGGGCGGCGTGAGCCTTCCAGTTATCCGGGTTGGTTTTCAAGTTTCTTCGGAACGCCGCGACAGCCCCGTCGACATCACCCTTCTGCTCCAACGCCGTTCCAAGATTGTACTCTGCGTCGCAACACGCTCCGTTCAGGCGGATTGCCTTCCGGTATTCGTCAATGGCATGATCCAGGTCTCCCTGAGACTGTAGCGCTGCGCCAAGGTTGTAGTGCGCCTGCGAATCGTTGAGGTCATATCGCAAGGCATTTCGAAACTCCGTAATGGCGCCCTTCATGTCGCCTTTCTTCTCAAGCGCGGTCCCCAGATTATTATGGACGGCTGCCAGTTTGGGGTCCTGGGCCACCGCCCGCCGGTATTGCCGGATGGCGCCGTTCACATCACCCGCATTGCTCATGGCAACGGCAAGGTTGCTTCGCACAATGGGGTTATCCGGCTCCTGTTGGAGCACGCTGCGGTATTCGGAAGCGGCCTCCCGCCATCGACCTTGCTGCGCAAGAGCATAGCCGAGGGCAAAATGTACGCTGGGGTCCGACGGCCGCAACTTCTCCGCGGCTCGATATTGCTTTTCTGCTTGCCGGAAGCGTTTCTTCCGCATCATTTGCGCCCCACGGGTGAGGCAATCCTCCACCGCGGTCTCATTTTTCGAGAATGCCGCGCCGGCAGGAACAACCACTCTTGCCCTCCGGAGGGCATGAATAAGCACGGGATCAGCGCCCGCCCGCGTCAACTCTTCCAAGTATCGCGAAGCCGGATGGAAATTGATTCCGCGAGCATCTACCAAGCCCGCCACCCGCTGGCTCGCAACGCCGCCTGCCACCAAGCCGGTCACCTGAGTTTCACTTAAAGCCTTGCCGGGGGCACGCGTGTTCGCGGCAGATACCGCCATGCTGGCCAGCATTATGGCCATTATGGCCATCTCCAACTGGACCATCTTGCCGAAGCTACGCTGTGTCATCGTCTTCCTCCTACTCTTTTGAGTGGAGACGTTCAAAACGCCATTAGCCGCTTCAACTGAGTCTGCCAACCGCCGGTTGTGGGTTCGAATCGCTTCTCATCCAACGTCCTTGCTTCCGCCGCGCTCTGCGCTCACCCTTTGTTAGACGCAAGAAACATGCCAAATGGGATCATCCAAGTGAGTGAATTCTTGGCGGGCGGTCAACCCCATTCGCGGACCGGCAGTGGACACCACCCAAGCCTACCGGGGTTTTGGAACTTTGGCATCTTGCGATTTCTGCAATCGCTCGAACACCTGCATCTCCGCCTGGGATTCGGTGGTGCGGCCGAGGGAGCGATAGACTGATGCGAGCAGAAAATGTACATCGGGATCATTCGGCGCCGCTTGGCGCGCGGGTTCCAGCGCCGCGAGCGATTCTTCTTTCTTCCCCAAGGATAGCAAGGCCTTGGTCAAGCCGATCCGGGTAGGAACGGCGCCAGGGTCCAATTGCAGAGACCGGCGGAAGGCCGCGACGGCATGGTTGAGCTGGGCGTGTTTGCGTTCGACTTCGCCAATTTCGTAAACCGCCTCGGCGCTTCGGGGATTGATTTTCAATTCATCGTTCAACTCAGCCAGGGCTTCGCGCCAGGCGTTCGGGTCCGGAGAATGGGTCAGAAGCAGAATGGCGATTTGCAGGTGCGCTCCTTCCAACCCCGGATCCATTCGTAACGCCAGCCGGTTCTCGTCAATCGCCCGCCTCCAGTTTCCATCGGTGGCGGCGACCGAAGCCATCACCTGGTAGGTCCGCGCCGAATGGGGCGCGACCTTCATGAGCCTCAGATAGATTTCTGATGAGAGCTTTCCGTAAAGCTCGCCTGCGGTGTAAAGCACGTCGGGATCGTTTGGATACTCGGCTAACAACTTCTGCGCGGCCGCATCCGCCTGCGCCTGCTTTCCAGTCTGAATCAGGCATTTTTCCAAACTCAACCCCAGCACTCTCCGCAGTTTGAGGTTGGGGTTCGAGGAGAATTCACGATCCAAACCGGGGATGGCGTCCGGGCAGTTACCCGTAGCCGCCAGGCTGAGCGGAAGAAATGACTTGGCGGTTTGAAGCGAAGGATTTTGCTGGAGCGCGGTCTTAAATTCGGGGATGGCCTTCGCGTATTGGTGGTTGGCGTAATAGGCGAGGCCGAGATTGGCGCGGACTTCAGAAAGGCTAGGATCGATCTTCAGCGCTGCTGAGAAATGCTGTTCTGCGCTTGGGAAATCGCCATGCTCAAGCGCAGTGACGCCTTGTTGAACCTCCGCCTGAGCGGATGCGGCGCCTGTCGCAGCGGTCGGAGCCTGCCCTGACAGGGGCCGCTGTGGTGACCGGCGTTCATAGAACGCCGCTACAGTGGCCGAGGCGCGTTGTCCGGCATAACCAGGAAAGACCGTCGCCAAAAAACAAAAAAGTACGCGCCTAACAATGTGGGATTTCATCGAAACACATTGTAACGAGGCGCGTACTCCTGGATCAACCCGCAAATAGCGAAACGCCGATAGGCCTGGCGCCCGCCAACAAAGCTAACCCTGATTATTCATGAAGCTCCTTTGTTGGACCGGAAGGGCACGGTTTTAACCGTGCCGAACAACGGTATTTTGATCGCTTTTTGTCGCGCTCAAACGGCACGGTTAAAACCGTGCCCTTCCGGTCCTCGATTAAGATTTCATGAATAATCCGGGCTAAGTGCCTGCGCACAAATAACATGAACAAGCGCAGAGTTTCTCGTCTTTGGAAACTCTGCGGCTTGTCCGTGAATCCCTAAACAAAAGCCGCAGACTTCGAAAAGCACGAAGTCTGCGCTACCCCGCTCCACATTGTATCGGGATGCACGCCCGGAGATCAACTTGCAATCCGAATTGATTTCATGGAGGGACGGCCCTTGTGGCCGCCCGCAACGTCACACCACACAAGCCCAAACCGGTCGGGCATAGGTGGCGTTCCCTTCGCCAGCGGGATGGGCGGGCACGAGGCCCGCCCCTACATGCCCCGCTCCGCGTTAGAAGACTAACTTCAATCCGAATTGGATATTCCGCGGGGATACAGCGCTGTTAACGACACCGAAATTACTGTCGGTCACGGCGGTGTCTATCCCGTTGAATGAGGGGTGGTTGAAAGCGTTGAAAAATTCAGCACGGAACTGATACTTCACCCGCTCAGTGATGGGACCGTTCTTCATCAGAGCAAAGTCAAAGTTGTCGGTTCCCGGCCCTTCAATAATGTTCGGCGCTGCCGAGCCGGCAAGCCCTGCCGTGCCGTTGTTAGGCGGCTCGGAGAAGCAGGAGGTGTTGAAGAATTGGCTGAACGAGCGGCTGCCCCTGACGTTGCAGCCGGGTTTGATGTAAGCGAACTCAGGACCTCCAATACTGTTGGTTCCGTTGCCCAGATAGTCCTTTGTGGCGAAGACACCGTGGGGGAATCCGCTGATGAAAGCCGCGTCGCCGGAGACTTCCCACCCGCCCAGCGTCTTGCCCACAAGGGAGCTGTTATTCCTGAGGAACGGCAGGTCATAGACATATGTGAAGATCAGGTTGTGAGTCTGGTTGAACCCGGCCACTTGCCAGTTATAACTGGGGTTGTAGGTGTCCGTCACCACGGAGTAGATGCTGTCCGCCATGTCAAACGCCTTGGAATATGTGTACGAAACGTTGTATTGAAATCCATTGCTGAAACGCCTTTGCACGCTTGCCTGCAAGGCGTCATATCTCGAGCTCCCCTCCTGCAAGGTGGTCTGGGCTCCGCCGATTCCTGGGTAAGGCCGCAAGGAGTCCTGGGGAATGCCGGTATTCGCCGGATTGTTAAAGGTTCCGATGGCCGGCTGGTTCAAGTCGGCGTTAATGGGGAGGTTCTTAGCCCGATTCCCCACGTAACCCACGTCCACCAAGGTGTTGTTGTTGAACATATGCTCCACGGTAAAGTTCCAGGAGTAAACCACGGGAACTTTGTCTAACAGATCTTGCCCGGTCATGGGGATGGGCAACTGGGCGCCGGGCGTGCCGCCGGGATTGTCGGCACTGCCATTGAAAACCTCCGTGGCCAACTGGAAGGGCGTGTTGCCTCCCATCAGCGTCACGTCCGACAAGGTATTGTGGTTGTAGAAGATACCGCCGCCGCCCCGAATGGCCGTCTTGCCGGACCCTGTCGGATCATAAGCAAAGCCAAAGCGCGGCTGGAAATTGCCGAATTGGCTTTGCAGGATCTGAGGTGTCAGGCCGCGCTGCATACCATCCGTACGCAATTGGTTATTAAGGGTGCCGATGTTTCGCGCCGTCACCGGCTGACCAAACACTGCAAAGTGGCCGATGGCGGAATTAGGCAATCCAGCGCAAGGCGTAGCGATGCCATTATAGGGGTTGCCGCTGACGATTTGGCCGTTTGGACCCACTACCTGCTCGACTCCGGGGGCGCGGGAATAAAACAATGGGTCAAACATGGCAAAGTTGCACCAGGCGCTCGAATACGGCTGGAAGTAATCCCAGCGCAACCCGCCTTGCAGGGTTAAGCGCGGAGTGACTTTCCAGCTATCCTGCGCGAACAGTCCGATCTGGTCGGCTGACCACGGCGTGTAGTCCCGCCAGCCGAGTTCGGAGTAATTGTCAAAATTGCCGAGCAGAGCGTCCGCCAGGGGCGATCCCGTGGTGTTGGGGTTCGAGGCGTTGAATTCGAATTGCCCGTTGAGGTTGTTGCCCACGCCGCCGCCCGGAGTTACCCGCACTTGGTCGTGATCGTTCTCGCCGTCGTGTTCCCACCAAAGACCTGCTTTGAAAGTATGGTTGCCGGAGACTTTGGTAAGCACATCCTGGATGGTATAAATGTGGCCAGTGCTGCCGGAAGGATAGGGCAAACCGCTGACGGATTGGAACCCGCTCATGATGAATGTGGGGATCTTGCCCGCAATATCCTTGCTTGCAGCGCCAAGGATGTATGGGTAAGTAATGCCGAGTGACGTGCGATCCAAGCCATTCCCGCCAAAGGAGCCACCGGGAACCTGCACGTGGACAATATCTTCCGTGGCGGTGGCCGTGAAGTCATTCAGCAGGGTGGGGCTGAAAGTTGTGGTGTAGTCCGCAGTCGCGCCGCGCTCGGGGAATTGGAACCCTTGCTCCAGCAGTGCCGATGCGCCGCCGCTGCCGGTAGGACTGGTGGAGGCTTGAGTGTAGTGACGCAAAGTAACGGCAATGTGATTCTTGTCATTGACGTTGTAGTCCACCTTGATGTCATCGATGCGGGCGTCATTGGGGCTGTTGTAATTGTAAATGAGGTTGTTGCCGCCCTCGAAGGGGAAAGCGGTGCTGTTGGTAGCGGTGTTCGGCTGGAGGTACATGTGACCCACCATAGCCGAGCCGTTGGGGCTAAAAAGACTGCTGGGAATGGTGTTATTCGGAAAGGGCTGGCCAGCCACCAATCCGTCCACGCCGTTTAGGTAACCGGGAACCTTCGGACAGACTTTCGCGCCAAAGACCGTGCAATAGCCGTTCAGATCACCGGAGCGATCCGCAGCCGTGGGGACAGTAGCCACGACGGTGTTGCCACTGACTTGGCGGAACCACTCCTCCGACCAGAAGAAATATAGCTTGTGTTTGTTGGGAATAACCGGACCGCCGAAGGTAAACCCGAAATCGTTGTAAGTGAGCTTGGGAACGGTCGGGGAGAAGAAGTAGCGCGCATTAAGGGCGTCGTTGCGGACAAATTCGAAGGCGTCGCCGTGGTACTGGTCCGTGCCAGATTTCATGGCCACAACCATCTGGCCACCCGCGGCGCGGGAGTATTCCGGCATGTACCCGGTGGTAACAATGTTCACCTCGGAAATCGCATCCATGCCGGGCGGGGCCACAATGGCCCCGTTGGCGCGAGTGCGCGTCGAGGGCGCTCCGTCAATCAGGATATTGTTAGACTCGCCCGTGAGACCATTGACCTCTGTGCCTTGAGATGCAAAAAGGCTCATGCCCTGGAAACTGTTGAAGGTAAAGTTTTGAACCACGCCCGGCTGCAAGCCCAGAAGACTCACAAAATTCCGCCCGTTCACCGGCAACTGCTCCATCTGCGTCGAGTCGACCAGCCGCGAAACCTTGTCCGAATTGCTTTGAACGTGCACGGCAGAAGCCGTAACCTCAACTGTTTGTGAGACTTGGCCAACCTTCATCGAGCAGTTCACCTGGACGCTCGAGGCAGGGTCAAGATGAATTCCCTTGTTCAGACAAGTCTGAAAACCTTGCTTCTCTGACCTCACGTCGTAAATTCCTGACGGCAGGTTTGGGGCAACGAAATATCCCGAATTGTTGGTCGTGAAGGTCCCGGCTTGTTGCGTGCCGGTGTTGGTTACTGTCACTTTGACTCCGGGAATCACCGCCCCCGATGGGTCTGTGATGATGCCATTGATCGTGCTGGATACCGATGTTTGCGCCCACAGAGCCGAGAGCGGCAACAATAAAAAGACTGCACAAACCATAAGGAGATGAACCCAGAATTGAGCGTGCAGCTTGTTCATGATCTCATCCTCCGAAATTAAGAGATTCGACCTAGTCAAAATACATGGACTGACATTACGAATCCCCCCAAGCTACCTCTTATTTCCATACAGCAATTAAATCACCAGTAATATTTTTATTTATAAACTCCTATTTTATTAATTTCCAATGGCTTATTTATTTCATCAATCTGTTAATAATCCTAAATATAGAAAATAATATATGAAATATGGTATTCTCATTTTCCTGGATATTTTCATGCCGTGGTCTTTCCAATGTTTGAACCCGTCGTCTGAGTAACTCACCAAGAGCATTTGAGACTCTGCAAGGAGAGATTGATATCCGCCAAGGCTGTGGAAAACTGCGAGAAAACAGCCAATTCTTGGCTTGGTATTCTGCAAGCTGTTTGTAACTTATTGATTGTAAATGAATTGATTGGATTTTCCCCTGAAATCTACGCATCTTACGCATAATACAGGTCTTATTCGATTTCAATGGTTTTGCCCAGTGGCTTTTGATGGGTTTGGTCCTCGAGTCGTCCTTTTTTTTCAATCGAGTTTGGGTTTGCCACCTAAACATTCTCTTTTACGGGCGCACATTCCCCGTCAAGTCTCCTCACAATTTGGTAGTGACGCAATTTGCTGTAGCGGCGCTCGGAGCTTGCCCTGACAGGGAGCGCCGGAAACCGTTGA
>CALCEB010000054.1 GCA_937900045.1 uncultured Acidobacteriota bacterium | reverse complement strand
TTCAGCGGCAAATCAACTTAACCCATTTAGAATCAGTTGATAACGATGGATTTTGGGATTTTCCCCGGAACAAACCCATTTCAAAGCCAAAATATCAGCGTTCGCGCGCCAATTTAACGACTGGTTGGCTGCGGCGTTAAGGCGAAGTCACGATGGGGCTGGGGGACAGTCGGAATCTCAAGAGCATCATTGGTGGCTTGGTTTGGCAACAGTCCGCATTGCATACCATAGTGGGCCTTCGATAGAATGGAAGTTCAAGAAGCCAGACCGGTCGTTTGACCGTTCCAGCCGCCCGGAACCGGAAAGTTCCAAGGAGGAAATGGCCATGCCGTTACCAGTGTCGCCCCGTTTGAGGCCACTCGAAGAAGTGGACCCGGAGATTGCGCGCGCCATCGAGCAAGAGACTGAGCGCCAAGCCCGCACGCTGGAGCTTATTGCCTCGGAAAACTTTGTGAGCGAAGCCGTGCTTGAAGCCCAAGGATCCGTGATGACCAACAAATACGCCGAAGGGTTGCCGGGCAAGCGCTACTACGGCGGCTGCGAGTTTGTGGACGTGGCGGAGAAGCTGGCGATTGAGCGGGCCAAGGAGTTGTTTCACGCCGACCATGCCAACGTTCAGGCGCATTCGGGAAGCCAGGCGAACCAAGCTGTTTATATGGCCATGCTGAAACCCGGCGACACGGTGCTGGGCATGAGCCTGGCTCATGGCGGCCACCTCACCCACGGTCATCCGCTCAACTTTTCGGGCAAAATGTACAAGATCGTTTCCTACGGCGTCCGCAAGGACACGGAGACGATTGATTACGATGAGGTGGAGCGTCTGGCGGTTGAGCATAAGCCGCGGCTGGTGTTGGCCGGCGCCAGCGCCTATCCACGGACGTTGGACTTTGAGCGGTTTGCCGCCATTGCCAAAAAAGTGGACGCCATTTTCATGGTGGATATGGCGCACATTGCCGGGTTGGTGGCGGCGGGAGTTCATCCCAGCCCGGTGCCCCACGCCGATTTCGTTACCACCACCACTCACAAAACGTTGCGCGGGCCGAGGGGCGGCATGGTGCTGTGCAAGGGCCAATTTGCCAAGGATCTTGATAAGACGATGTTCCCCGGCATTCAGGGCGGGCCGCTGATGCACATCATCGCGGCGAAGGCAGTATGCTTCCACGAAGCGTTGCAGCCCGAATTCCGCGAATATCAAAGACAGATTCTAGCCAACGCCCGGGTCCTGGCGGAAACCTTGGCCCAGGCTGGGTTCCGCATCGTTTCCGGCGGCACCGACACGCACTTGATGCTGGTGGACGTCTTTTCCCGCAAGGTAACCGGCAAGCAGGCGCAGGAAAGCCTGGAGCAGGCGGGCATTACCGTCAACAAGAATGCCATTCCGTTTGACGTGAATCCGCCCATGGTTGCAAGCGGAATCCGCCTGGGCACGCCCGCTGTCACGACGCGGGGCATGAAGGAGCCGGAGATGCGGCAAATCGGCAATTGGATCGCAGAGGCCCTCAGCAATTTGGGGGATGAGAAAGTCATGAAGCGCATTCGCAAGGAAGTAGAAACGCTGGCGGAAAGATTCCCGCTCTACGAAAACCGTCTCGCTGCCATTACCAGCGTCGCGCCGTAGGATGTGGAGCTCGCCAGGCTCAGAGTTTTTTCAAGCCATCGGGATCTCCGGTAGTGGCACGTTTTGGCGGCTGTAGCGGCGCTCTATGAGCGCCGAATTTGTATCCTCAACGGTTTCCGGCGCTCATAGAGCGCCGCTACAGCAAGCTGACCCACTACCGGATCTCCGGGCGCGGTATTATTGCCACAACTCAACGAATGGTCACGAGCCGCCGCAAAGCGGGCGAATGCCCAATGTGTATGGATGGGTTATTGATGTATGTTATACTGCCGCCTGAAGCCTTCCGTCTGGCGAGGAATTAAACCTTGTCTTCCACGCGCTTTATCGCACGCCAACCCATTCTTGACCGCAAGCTGCGCACTTTCGGATACGAACTGCTCTTCCGGTCCGGCGTGGAAAACATCTTTACGTTTGCCGACGGGGATCAGGCGTCCAAGGTGGTGATTGATAGCATCTTTCTGCTCGGCCTTGACTCGCTCACCGATTCTCACAAAGCCTTTTTCAACTGCACGCGAGAGATACTGACCCAGGATTTTGTTTACCTGCTTCCCAAGGAGAAGGCGATTGTAGAGGTTTTGGAGTCGGTGGAAGTAGATGATGAAGTCCTTCGCGCTTGCAGGAAACTGAAGGCGGAAGGTTATCAACTGGCCCTGGATGATGTGACCGCGGAGAGCATCGACCACCCGCTTGCCTCCATTGCAGACTTCATCAAAGTTGACTTCACAAAAACCACGCTCGAAGAACGTAAAGCTCTCTCCCGGCGCTTCTCCCGGGAACATTGCCACATCCTGGCGGAAAAAGTTGAGACTCAGGAAGAATTCCTTAGCGCCCTGGAGATGGGATTCGGCCTTTGCCAGGGATTTTTTTTCGCCAGGCCGCAGATGATCTCCCGGCGCGAGATCCCGGCATTCAGAACCAACATGCTTTTGATTCTGAGCGAAGTGAACAAGCCGGACTTGGACCTTGATGGCGTTGCTGAATCCATGAAAAGAGAAGCGTCCGTGTGCTTCAAGCTTTTGAAGTACCTGAACAGTTTCGCCTTCGCCTTCCGTGGGGAAATTCATTCCATCCGGCACGGGCTGGCTCTATTGGGTGAAAACGACGTTCGCCGATGGGTGTCACTGGTGGCAGCTTCGGCCATGGCGGAGGACAAGCCCGCGGAGTTGATGATCAGTAGCCTAATCCGCGCCCGCTGCTGTGAGCTGCTGGCCTCGAGTTTCCGGATGGACGACCGCAGAACCGGCCTTTTCCTGGCGGGATTGTTCTCGCTGATGGATGCGGTCCTGGACCTTCCCATGCCTACAATCCTCGCGGACATTCCTTTAGCTCAAGATTGCCGGAAAGTGTTGCTCAACCGCGCCGGGCCTCTCTGGCCGCCTTTTGAAGCCACTCTGGCCATGGAAAAAGGTAATTGGGAATGCCTGAGCCTCATCGTCAAAAATCAAAACGTCAACGAAGATGATGTTGGCGACGCTCACATGAAAGCTATTGAGTGGGCGTGCCAGGTGTTTCATCTTGCATGATGGGCGGAGGATTCCATGATCGCGGCGGTCCTCTTGCAGAATGGCCAGTGGTAGTATTGGGTGCAGCGGCGCTCTACGGGCTCCGGCCTAGTCCCGAAAGCAACAGCGCGAGGCCGTGCATCAGATTACTGCCTACTGCGACCAAGGCGTGGGTTTGCGGACCCAGCGGTGTTTGCGAAGTTCGGCGTGCAATTCGGGCGGAAGAGGGCCGGCGTCACTCGCGGCGAGGTTGGATTCCACATGACGAATCTTCCTCATGCCGGGAATGATGGTCGAGACAGCAGGGTTCATCAGGATGAAGCGCAGCGCCATCTCCGGAAGCGTCATGCCGGAAGGGACCAGCGGCTTGAGAGCTTCTACCCGGTCCAGAGTGGCATTCAGGTTCTCTGGCACGAAGAAGGTGTTGCGCCAGTCGCCTTCCGGCCACTTGCTGTCACGGGTCAGCGTGCCGCTGAGTGACCCCTCGTCGAAGGGGACGCGCGCAATCACGGCGACATCGTGCTGCTGGCAAGCGGGAAATAGTTGGTCTTCGGGATTCTGGTCGAAAATGTTGTAAATCACCTGCACCGCGTCGATGAGCCCGGACTGCACCGCTTTCACGCCATTCCACGGTTCCCAGCGGTTGATGCTGATGCCGGTGGCGCGTATGGCGCCATCATTCTTCAATTGGGCGAGCTTTTGCGCCCAACGGCCGTCCTCCAACCATTCGTCCTGCCAGGTGTGGAATTGGATCAGGTCGATGGTCTCCACTCCGAGATTGGCAAGGCTGCGGCGAACGTATTTCTCAATGTGATCGGGCGGATAGCTCTCGTCCAGGCTGTGTTCAGGGCGGCTGGGCCACTTCAGGTTTTTGGGCGGAATCTTGGTGGCCATATACAAGCGTTTGTCCGGGTTGGCGCGCACTAACTGCCCAAGCAATTCTTCGCTGTGCCCGTTGCCGTAGGCCCATGCCGTATCAAAGAAATTGCAACCCAGATCCGTTGCTTTCTGCAGTGATTGCAGAGACTCGCGATCGTCCGATCCCGTCCATCCGGCCATGCCCCACATGCCGTAGCCGATTTCGCTCACCGTCCAGCCGGTTCTTCCAAATCGCCGGTATTTCATTCGCCGCTCCTGAAGGGGATGGTGGCGCGTGCGAAGCAGCCTTCCCACGTTCCCCATCGCCCGCTCTCTCGAAGTCTGGGTTGGATATTATCCTGCAATTCGTCACTCGAATACCACAAGTAACGCGGGTTGGCAGTGTCTCAGTTTCTTTGCTGTAGCGGCGCTCTATGAGCGCCGAACTTGTATCTTCAACGGTTTCCGGCGCTCATAGAGCGCCGCTACAGCAAACTGCGTCACTACCCGCGGGTTGGTGGTGACTCAGTCTGGCGATTCTTTATCAGTTTGTTCATTCACTGTCATTCCAGCGGTCATCTTTGAGGTGGGGGTATCCACGAGGAGCAGTTCGATGATGCCTCTCGTCCGGAGGCGCGGCCGGGGAAGACGAATCCCCGGCCGGAATGAAGTCAACTATGAACTGGAGCAGCGAGGTCATCGCACGGCCCTAGCTAGGCTCTACCTCCAGTAAAGTGTTTAGGTAGGGTGCTCGGCTCTCTCACTGCATAAACTTGGGTAGTGTTACAGCTTCATTGCTGTGGTGATGGTGTGCGACTGCCGAACTTGGATTCTCAAATGATCCTGGCGCTCACAGGGCGCCGCTACAGCAAACGGCGCCTCCATCTAAACTTGAAGAAACTTGACGGGCGGCGGCACTCGCCGGGCTCACAGGCCTTCACGCTTCATCATCACAAACACGAAAGGTTGCAATGGGTGTTGTCTTTGGCCTTTGCAGGTCAACTGCGATCACACGATGTCTCTTATTAGCAAATGATCTGCCAAATTAACCAACTCGAACAAGCTCACCTTCGAATTCTCTCTAAGGCCTTGATTGTTTCAGGAAAACACTTGGAAAACGTTATGGGAATAGAATGCATTGTATTCTCTCCCGGCATGGCAATGCAATGCCGGATTGCCGCTGTGTCGAAATGTGAAAATAACTATGATGTAAACATGAATCACCTTATTCCCATTATAGGGAAGAGAAGTGGAGAAGAATGGTAATCTCTTTCACTAGCTGCAACTCCAGTTAACATATTGACCATTACCCTTGCAGGAGGAGAGATCCGTCACGGTCTAATCGGGCGTTCGTTGGCCAGGCTGGAAGCTGCAGGGCTTAGCTTACACTACCCCGAGGCGTTCTGATACAACTTTTATGGCAAGCCCGAGTTCAATCAGATTCCCAACGGTATTGGAGAAGACCGAAAGTAATGGTCTAATAAGAAACCACTTTTGGTTTGTGGGAGATCGAAAACTTTGAATCGTCGGAGGAATGCATGGCGAACGAATCCAGCGGATCATCATCTACACCCTACGTGCGGTCGATCATGCGAATTGTTCTTGGATTTACATTTGTGCAGCATGGGCTCCAAAAGGTTATTGGGTTTCAGGGCGGCATGATGGGCGGCTTCCAACATCTGCCCACCGTGCTGAAGGTGGCAGGGTGCCTGGAAGTCTTCGGCGGGGCGCTCCTGTTGATTGGCCTCTTCACCAAACCCATTGCCTTTCTGCTCGCCGGCGAAATGGCTGGGGCCTATTTCATGGTGCACGCCCACAACGGCTTCTGGACGATCAAAAATGGCGGCGAACTTGCCGTGGTTTATTGCTTTGTGTTCCTTTACCTCGTCTTTGCCGGTCCCGGGCCTTTAAGCCTGGACCGTCACCTGCGGAAAGTAGCGTGACGCAAGCCACTCGATGCTTGGTTGAATCAGAGCCCGCCGGGGCGCATCGGGGGGCAGATGTTAGGGGTTTCAGAGTCTGAGTGAGACCTTCTGCGGTAGCGGCGGTGATGAAGTCGCCGCTTCAACACGGCCAGTTGAAGCATCGTCAAACCAATGCTTCACCGCCATCCTGCTCACCCTTACCGCGCCAGAGTTTTGGCAATCCAATTCCGGATGTGTGGAATCGAATGACGAGGAAATTTGTGGTTGGACCGGTAAAAGCGAAAATCAAGGGAGCCGGCACGCTGCGCCAGCAAGCGCCGGAATTCCAGGTTCTTTTCTTGTGAATACCATTCATCTTGGGTTGCTGCAATGTGCAGCACATGGGTCTTGGCCGGGCGGAAGCGGGGGTTCAAGTCCCAATCACCCGGCAGCCCGCCACACACACTAATGATGCCCAGGACAGCCTGCGGATAGGTAAAAACGAAACGGTAGTTATAGGAGCACGCCTGCGAAAAGGCCATCAGGAAGACTTTCTTGCGGTCGGCGTGAAACCGCCGCACCGCAAGGCTGATTAATGCCCGGATGTTCTGGTGGTGAAGATCGACCGATTCATCCATCCGGTAGGTCGTCCCCCACCCAAATCCCACACGACGATTCCGGGGCCGGGTGAGATCATCCGTCCCGTCCTGGATAAAGAACTGGTTTGGCCCCTGAAGCGAGATGACAGCCATTTCCCCAGCGGCGACTTTGCGGGCCACCGCCATCATGGAATCCTTGTTGCCCTGGTAGCCGTGCAGTGCAATCAATAGCGGCCAGCGTTTGCCATCACGCCGCGGCGGAGGGACTTCAAACTCGTAATACCGGCGGATGGAACTGGTCAGAAAACCTTCCATTAGGTTAGCGGCTTCCTTCCGGCCAGCAGCGCCAACTCCAGCCATTTCCAATAGCAATCCACGTCTACAAAACCAATTTCATTGAGCCATCGCAATTGAGTTTCGACATCCAGGAGCTGATTGGAAGGGTCCTCTGAGCGTGGAGGCGTCTGGAGCTTGCTCAAGAAAGATTCATGAAGAGCGGGCGTGGGTGAAGACACGTGTTCCAGATTGCAGAACATCGCGCCGGGCGCGAGGATGCTGAAGATCTCAGCATAAAGCGACCGCTTCCTCGCGTGCGGGAGATGATGGATGGCAAAGCTTGAAACAACCGTATCAAAGGGTCCGTGGACGGGCAAGGGATTTTCCAGGTTATGTTCGACAACCGCAACGGCAGGGTCGTTTGCGAAATTCAGGCGCAAGGCTTCGAGCATGGCGGCTGAGAAATCAATCGCCGTGAAACGGGCATTCGGACGGTCCACTTTCAAAAGACGGAGTAATCTTCCGTCACCACTGCCGAGATCAAGAATGCTTTGCGCGTCGAGTGGTACCGTATCCAAGACCACGGCTTCGCCTTCGGTGCGGTGGGGGATGGAATCCGCGCGCCGAAGATAGTCCAGGGCGTGTTCCCGCGTTGACCAAAGATTGGTGGAAGGTTCGAAGCTCACGATGGTTGTCCTCTTGATTCCTTTGAAATGTTCAGCCGCGCGCTGCGGCGGCGAGTCATGCGGAAATTCCCGGGCCGCGCCAGCGCGCCTGCCGGTTGCTGTTGCGTCAGGCAGTGGAGCGTGCCAAGTCCCCAGACCAAATCCACGGCGTGGATTCCGATGACGGCGCGGTCCGGGAAGAGCTCTGTCAGAATTCCAAGAGCCGTACGGTCATGGGCATCATTGAAGGTCGGGACCAACACCACGCGATTGGCAATATAGAAGTTCGCGTAGCTGGCCGGAAGCCTCTGGCCCCGGAAATACAGTGGACCCGGCATGGGAAGCGGAATGACTTCAAGGCGGGAACCGCATTTTAACCGGACCTGTTCCAGACGTTCGCGGTTCTCTTGAAGTGGAAGGTAGTTGGCGTCTTGCGGATCAGTTTCCTGGCACAGAACAACTGTTCTTGGGTTCACGAAACGGCAGAAATCGTCAACGTGGCCGTGCGTGTCATCCCCAGCAATGCCGCGCCCGAGCCAGATGACCTGATTCACGCCGAGGTTTTCGGAAAGAGCTGCTTCAATCTCCTGGCGGGCTAAACCGGGGTTTCGCGTCTGAACTTTCGGGTCAAGAAGGCATTCTTCGGTTGTTATCACCGCCCCTTCGCCGTTCATATCAATGCTTCCGCCTTCCAGGACAAAGTCACGATCTCCCGCGCGGGCCTTAACCAGCGCGCAATCGAGCGCATTGGCCGCAGCTTCCGCCACGGCAGCATCTCGCTTGCAGTCCGGATACTTGGCCCAGCCATTGAACCGGAACCGGACGATGGCAACCTCGTCATGCTTTGAACTTCGGCCCGCCTCCCGGCGCAGAAATACCGGGCCATAGTCTCGAGTCCACACACGGTCGGTCGGGATGCGGAAGAACTTGATAGCGGCCAGGTTCGCGCCCGCAGATTTCAGTTTGTGAACGGCCCGAGCCTCCTCGGCTTTGGAGCCGGCCAGGATACAGACCGATTCCGATTGAGCCAGCCTCCGCGCGATTTCGCCATACACCCACGGGATGGGCGTGAACTTGTCTGGCCAGTCCATGCGGTTGTGGGGCCAGGCGATCCAGGTGGCCGCATGGGGTTCCCACTCGGCGGGCATGCGGTAGCCCAACGCTGCGGGAGTCAATCGCTTGGTTACGGAAACGGGTTTCGTCATGGGATCAGGCGCGGAACGCTAAATTATGAGGCATCGCGCGGATTTCGTAAATGTTGTTTGGCTGAAAGAATACGTTCCGGCGCCAAAGCGCGAAGCGGCTGAGGCGCGGAGCTGCAATGGCGCCAAGCAGGGTTCAGACGTCAAGTTCTCGTTTTTTCTTTTCCCCACGCAGCTTGCACGGGCAGCCATAACAAGCCGGGCACGATGAGTAGACATCCCAGCATCCAGGCGAGCGCCCGAGGCGTCATATGCCAATTGTCAAATTCAACTCCAATGAGATAGTTGGCCGCCGCCACGCTGACCATCAGCAGGCCAGCATCGGCGGCAAAGACGCGCCCCCGGAAGCGGTCGGGCACTTCGAGTTGAAGCAAGGTGGTGGCCATCACCCAAACGTTGGCGCCATTGGCATGGGCGCAAGCCACGGCGAGGGTGGCAAGCCACAGGGCAGGAGCAAGTCCCAAACCAAGATAGGCCAGGCCCATTCCAAAGAAGCAGATGCCAATGGCCTTCCACATCACTCGAGTTCGGCCCCGCACCACACGGTCACCGATTAAAGGACCCACGCCTGCGCCAATTCCCCGCGCCGAATAAAGAATCCCGACTGCCAGCGGACCGCTTCCGTGCCGGATGCTGGCGTGAAAGGGAACACTGGACCAATGGATCGGAAAAACCCGCTCTCCAAAAATGGTGAGCAGGAGCAATGCGCCGCTGATAAGCCCCAGGCCCGTCTTGCATAGGACCAGCGCCACCACCTTGGGGCTTTCAAGAAAGTAATCGAGTCCTTCCCGCAAGCTTGCGAAGGCCCGCCCCAGGGCGCCATTTCCTCGAACCCCCGCAAATGCGTGGTGATGTGTTTCGCGGACTTCCATGCGGTATATGAAGAAAGCCGAGGCGAAAAAAGATAGGGAATTAATGACGAAAGCTGAGTTCCTTCCCAAGAGCGCCGTGACCATTCCTCCCAGGGCTGCTCCGGAGGAAAGTGCCAGCGCCCAGGTGGCGGAAGAGAGGGCATTGGCCGGTAACAACTCCGCCTCAGTGACCACATTGGGAAGCAAGGCATTGCGCGAGGGTTCAAAGAGGGATGTGAAAAGGGTTTCCAGGCCCAGCAAAACGTAAATCAGCCAGAGAAGCGAAGGCGATTGGGCCACAATCAATCCGAGGACCACGAAGCCCCGGACCACGTCGGCAATGATCATGAGGTTCCGGCGGGGAAAGCGGTCCGCCAACTGCCCGGCGAGCGGAGTCGTGAAGAACCAGGGCAGGGTTTGAATCATGATGGCGTAGCTGACGGCTTTACCGCTGTGAGTGGTTTGGAGCAGAAGGTCGTAGACGGCGAGCGTATAAAACCAGTCGCCAATTTCGCTCACCAACTGTGCAATCCACAAACGGCGGAATTCGGCATTGGCCCGGAGCAGCCCGAGATAACGCAGATGCATGGGCTGCCGCCCCGCTTCGCCCGTCTCAGCTATGGGGATGATTGGGGTTTCGTTGTTCACTCAGACCTGCGCTGACGGCGGCCGGTGCAACCTGGCCAAGGGAAGTTCATGAATAATCCAACATGCCCCTATCATTTGGCCTGGTGGGATGAGCGGGCGGCAATCCGGGATTGAAGATAAGCAAGGGGAACGTCGTAAAGTTGAGCCTTCGTCGAGTGGCGGAGACTATCATGGATGAAGCAGACGTGCGTACACCAGCATTGATCGTGCTTGATGGCCGTTATCTCGTCGTGCCGGGTCATGGTCTGCCAGAATTTCCCGAAATCGCAATCGAAATCGCGGAGGCTCGCCAGCTTGTGGCGAAGCTCGCAGGCTCGAACATCGCCATTGTAATCGATGACGATTGAAGTGTCTCCAGCGGTGCAAGGCATGGGCCAGGCGTGGCTCGATTCGAGGTTCTCAAGCTGAATCTTGTTGTGGAGAGCGAGCGTCCCGGCGTAGTAAGCCTCGCCGAAAGCGCGTTCCACACCGTGGAGCCTCTTCAAAATCGAGGGCGCATAATAGAGATAGACCTGCTGAAGTTCTTTATAGAGTGACGTCAGTTGCGCGGCCGGGATCTTCTTCAAACCCGGTTCCTTGGCGTTCCCCCGGATGATATTGAAGTAATGCCCGTCCACCGCGCAGTTCTGTTTTACAAAATTGGCGATGTCCAAAATGTGGTCAAAATTTTCGGCGCAAATGACGGTGTTGATATTGACACGAAGATTCGAAAACCGGCGCCGCCCCGGCTGAATCGCTTCCAGGGTGCGGAGCGTCTTCTGGAAGTTTCCCGGAACGGCCCGGATAGAGTCCTGCATCTCATGCAGGCCATCCATCGCCACATTCAGGTCCAGATGAAGGTCTGGATTCTCCACCAGAATCCGTTCCAACCACTCTGCGGTCCTCTCCGGCAGCAAGCCATTAGTGGGCAGGTTCACCCAGCGCACGCCATTCTGCTGGTAAAAAAGGCGAAGAATCTGCGGCAACTCGCGGCGCAACATCGGTTCGCCGCCGGAGAGCCATAGGTCCGTAAAGCGCGGCATGGTGGCGGAGAGCTTTTGAATTTCATCCCAGGAAAGATCGCCGCGCTGGTTCAACTCTTCCCAATAAAAGCAAGTCCGGCATTTGGCGTTGCAGACGGATGTGACGAAGAAAATAACCAGCTTCAGCTTTCTTTCGGGAGCCAAAGCCCGGCGAATCCTGACGAATTTTGATGGGCTTGCAGTGGGCATGAGGATGAGGGCTTGTTTCAGCAACGGTTCGATTGTAGCAGAAAATCGGGCCGAGGCGTTTAACCCTTTTATTGATACGCCTTCACCAGCGGGGGTCCACCACGCCGATGCAGGCCCGTGATGCCGGCATTCCCGCTTTCGTGGGAATGCCGCCGGCGGCGGGTGGTTCGCCGCCGAGGTTAGTCAAGAATGTCAATATAGGCGTCGAAGAAAATATGCTGGAAACCGACGAAGTGGTTGAAATACGGCGAAGCCGTGTTGTAAAAGACGTCGCGCGGATTCAAGTGGTTCGTCAAGTTGTAAATCAGAAAGGCGGCGCGGTATTTATGGTTGCTGAGACTCTTGATGAAGGGGATGCGAAAATCCTTGGTCAGTTGCAAATCCAATGACGCGAAGGCAGGGAAGCGCAGGCTGTTCGGAACCCCAACGTAATTCTCAAAGACGTTGGTGGCGGACCAGGGAAACCCGGAGTGAACATCCAGCGTGGGACCGGCGCCGAATCCGAGTGGGAAGCGGAAGACGCCCCAGGTCAGGAAGCGGTTGGGGACGTCCGACGGCAGAATCCCATAGGCGTCGGGACGAATGACGGGTTGCTCGAAAGGAACATAGATTGCGCCTAAGGTGTTGAGATCGCCTCGGGCCAAGCTATTCACGTATGCGAAGTTTACTTCCAACTTAGACGAGGGCTGATAGTGAAGTTCGGTTTCAAATTCGCGATATCGCGAGGTTCCTGTGTTGCTGAGTAGCAATGTGGGCTTGGGGCCGCCCAGAATGACCGGATTCACAATAAACTCGTCAACGGTGTGGCTGCTCAAAGCGCTGAGGCGCAGCAACAGATTGGGCTTCAATTCCCGGTCGATTTCTCCATTTAAGGTCAGGTTGTACGGAGTGCTATCCAAGCGGTTCTGGGAGGGTACAACCAGTTGGCCATTTTCCTGGCGCAGGAGGTAGGCGTTCTGATAGACGGCGGGGGCGCCGATCATGGTTCCGTTGGGATTGAAGAGCGTGACCACCCGGGTGGGATTCTCCGTAAAGTCCCCGGCGAGCAAAGGAAGCCGGTCATAGAAAATTCCGATTCCGCCCCGGAAGACGGTTTTCCCATTACTGCCGGGGGTATACACCACTCCAAAGCGCGGCGAGAAGGCCGCCGGCTCCCCCAGCGTCTGTGTGGAAACGCGCAGGCCCGCATCGAGCGCCATGTGCTGGTTGAATGTCCAGTGGTCCTGGAAGAAGGCCGCGGTTTCAATATCATTGGCGGCTAAGCGCCCCGGCCCGAGGAAGTTGATGGTTTCCGCGGTTGCGCCACCCGGGTACGTCAGCAAAATCGGATTTGAAGTGCTGGTTCCGTGATAAACGCGGCGTGTGTAATCTGCCCCAGCCATGAATTGATGTTTGCCGAGCCAGGATTTGCCGGGGAACTGATACTGTTCGCTGATTTCTTCCTGATGGGTGGACCGGGTAAATGAGTTGAAGAAATTGCCCTGCCAGCCGTTGGGTGTGTCCAGCATGTCCAACGGGCCTTGGCCGTAGGCGTTGCTGTCAAACCGGGTGAACTGGAAAAGGCTGGTGAGAATTCCTCCTGACGAAGTCATGTAGTGGTCGATGAATTCTGTGGAATATCCTTTTTGGCCGTAATTTGAAGAGGCGGACTGCGGCACCAGTGAATTGATGTTTGCAAATTCCTGCCGCTTGGGAAAAACGTCCGTGTTGACCGTAAGAAAATGATTGGCGGAGAAATAGTATTGGAAGCTGGTGAAGGAATTAAAGCCATACGTGAAGATCTGGTTTTCCGGGAAGGTGAGGCCGCGCACAGGTTGTTTGATCAGGTTGTATTCTACGGATTCAGTGAAGTCAAGTTTGTTGGAGATAATGGGACCGGTCAGGTACAAGCGGGGTTCGTCGTCTTGAATGCCGACCATCTGCCCGGATTCAACCCGGGGGGTCGGGATGAAATCGTTCAGCTCAAAGTGGAACTGATCCGCGGGCGGCTTGGTTTCCACCGTCGTTAATCCCCCAGAAAAGCGCCCGTACTGGGCGAGGTCGGCCGCCTTATAGACCTCCAAGGATTGGACTGCGTCGATCGGAATCTCAATGGAAAACGCTCCGGTGACCGGGTCCACTGTCTCCGCGCCGTCCACCAGAAGCAATCCTTGGCCTTCTCCGGTGCCCTTGATATTGATTTTTCCATCCGGCGTCCGGATAACGCCGGGGATCAGGGGCAATGCTGCTTTGAACTTTTGTTCAGCCAGCGGCAGAGCCGCCAGCTCGCGCGATGTCAATTTTGAAGGCGGCGCTGCTCCTTGCTGCGTAACCGCAGGAGCTTTGGCTCTCACCTCGACGGATTGATGCAGAACCTGTTCGGGCGACAACACAATTTGAATCGAAACGGGTGAGCCGGACTGGACCTGCAGGTCATCCTTGGAAACCGGCTTGAAACCCACGGCGGCGCACGTGAGGCTGTAAGCGCCGGGACTCTGAAATGCAAATTGAAATTCGCCCTGGGCATTCGTGGTGGCCGTCAGGCCGGCGGAAGGGAGCATGGCCCCGGTGATAGTGCACGAAGCTCCTGGAATCGGCTGATTTTGATCGCTTAATACCTCACCATTGATGTACAGGGTCTCGGGGACGCCTGCCGCAAACAAGAGGAACTGGTGAATTGAAGGCGCCCCAATGAGGCAGATAGCCAAAATGAGGCAGCAGGTTTTATGTCGGCGCATTCTTCAATTGGATGCTAGAGGGTTTGTTGAAGAATCAGTTTTTTTGGTGGAACGGCTCCAAAAATCGAATGGCGCAAAACACAAGATTGGAAACGATAGCACGCTGGTTACTATCGCCGTCATTCCCGCCAAGCTTGTTGCCGCGAGGCCTGTTCCCGAAAAGCTTGTCCCCGCCAATGCGGCGATGTCTCAGTTTGCTGTAGCGGCGCTCTATGAGCGCCGGAAGGTGTTGATAAATAAAATTCGGCGCTCATAGAGCGCCGCTACAGCAAGCAAACTGAGACATCACCACGCTAATAAAATGAATAGGCCAGGCCTTTGGTTTTACGATCTACCAAAAGGCCGAGGGGTGGATTCACATGATTAATCCTCACCGTGATTAACACCGTTTCCGAACCTTTGGACTTGGAATCCAGGATCCGAAAAGTTCGAATCTTGCCGTAGTCCCCTTTCAGACCCCAGTCATGCATGAAGTCGTTGAACGAGTAGGACGAGCTGGGCTGCCAAAGTTTATAGGCTTTCTGATAATCGCCTCTTTCGACCGTGGTCAGGAAAGTGGTGACGGCGCGCTCCTCCGGATAATCCCAGAGCGCGAAGGCAGTCAGAAGGCCAATGATGATCAAAATGATGATCAACAGGGGAAGCGGAATATACTTCCGGATGCCAGTCACGGGCTTGGGCGGTTTTGCGTTCAGAAGGCTCATTGAAATGGTTCCTCAAATCATGCCGCCGCTACCGAAACGAGGCAGCAAGCCGCACTCCGGTCTTTCTGAATACAGACTATCACGGAAAGACCGTTCTAATACAAACGCACGAAGTCGGGTGACATTAGCTGTAGCGGCGGTCTATGACCGCCGGTCTGGACGGCGGTCATAGACCGCCGCTACAGCGAGGTTGTAACCTTTCTTCCCGCGTTTGTATTAGATTCGATAGCCGGGCGGTTTCGCTGCTACGGTAAACTGCCCCCTCGGATTCAGAGGGTTCGTCGAAAAAGCGCCGCTGCCGAAATCATCATTATCAGTGAAAAGATAAACAGGAAGGCAATGTCGCCGGAAACGGCGGTGAGCCCTGTTTGCTTGAGCAGAACTGTCTTAAAACCGTGAACAGCATAAGTGAAGGGGTCAACCCAGGAGAGCGCCTGCATCCATTTCGGAAATGCATTGATGGGATAAATGGCTCCGCTGGGGAAGAAGAGCAAGGTATTCAATACACCGAAAATGGCGCGGGGCACCAGGGGATCGGTAATGCGGACCATCATCAAAAACATCATGCTGATGAAGGCAACCGCCGTCACGGCAAGCAACAACATCATTTTAAGCATCCGGATGGGGTCCAGCGGACTTTGGATTCCGGCGATCAAGGAACCGAAGACGGTGAGGATCAAACCGGCAAAGAAGCCCTTAAACGCTCCTGCAAGGTTGAAGCCCATTACCAGTTCGGATTTGGTGATAGGTGTTACAAGATAGCCCTCGTGTAACCCGCGAGCCTTATCATCGATGAAAATGATGCCGCCGCCGATCATGGCGGAGATGAAGATGGCCAACGCAATGGAGCCCGGAAGCAAGTACTGGATGTAGGGAATGTAGGGATAGACCTCCACCGTTTCAAGGGTGACCTGCGTGGAAATACGGGGATCAACCTGTTTGTTGTTATAAGAGTTGATGAGACTGGTCAACGTTCCATCGAGCGTCGAAGCTACGAAATTGTCGGTGTTATCCTCAATCAAGGCAATCTGTGGTGAGTCTTGGGTCAGGTCTTTCCTAGAAAAGTTTGGAGGAATATTCAAGATGCCGTTGATCTTTCCATTCCGCAGATCGGTGAGAGCGGTGTGGCCATCTTGGTAATGAATTAGAGTAAAAGTTCGGGCATTGGCGGCAATAGCTTGGCACATTTCACGGATCTTTATGGCCGAAATTCCATGGTCCTGATCCACGATCCCCAGCTTCAGGTTCTTGAGATTTCCCCCAAACGCATAGCCCAAAACCACCAACTGCGTGATGGGGAGAATCAACGAGGCAAAAATCAGGAAAGGACTCCGTTGAAACTTGCGAAGGTCGCGCTCAACGATGGCTAGAATTCGGTGCATGTGTTTGACCTATGGGCATCCGCGATCGGGTTGGCCCCTTTCATCGTTTTTCGTAGGTATAGCTGAAGTCGTGAATGGCGCCTTCCTGCAAGGAGTCGCGAAGTTGGCGTCCGGTGTAATGCATGAAAACATCGTCCAGGGTGGTGCTTTGAACCGAGAGCGAGGCCACCGTGACATGGGCGGCGCGCGCCGCTTCCACCAGGCTCACCACCGTGCGCGGACCATTGTTGGATGCAATGCGGAACACATGATCCTGACCGGTGACGCTTTCCACGTCCTGAAGATTCCTGAGCGTTTCCTCCCAGCCTTCCGGAATGTTGGCAAAGCTGACTTCGAGGGCGTTGGTTCCCGGTATCGAGGCTTTCAGTTTCATCGGAGAATCGAGAGCCACCATTTTGCCGTGGTCAATGATGGCGACCCGGTTACACAGTTTGTCCGCTTCATCCATATAATGCGTTGTGATCAGGATCGTCAGGTCGCGATCCTTCTTCAAGTGCGCCAGCATCTCCCACACCGCCTGCCGTGAAACAGGATCAAGGCCGGTGGTAGGCTCATCCAGGAAGAAGATTTTGGGTTGATGGACAAGGCCGCGAGCGATCTCCAACCGGCGCCGCATGCCGCCGGAAAGCATCCGGACCGGCTTGTCCGCCCAGGCGCTGAGTTCGACCGCCTCGAGCAGTTCGCGGATCGTGCTCTTCCGCTTATTGCGGGGAACGCCGTAGAGTTTGGCGAAGATCATGATGTTCTCTTCGGCGCTTAAATCGAGATCGGAGGTCATGGCCTGTGGGATGACGCCAATCGACTTCCGCACTTCATTCGGTAAGCGGATTACATCGAAGCCGTTGACACGGGCAACACCGGAGGTGGGAGGAAGCAGCGTGGTAAGCATTCGGATCAAAGTGGACTTGCCCGCGCCGTTCGGCCCGAGCAATCCGAAAATCTCCCCATGTTCTACCTCGAAGCTGATCCCGTCGACGGCCGTAAAGGATCCAAATTGCTTCCTGATTTGTTCGACCTCAATATCATTCATACTGAATTCCCGAATGCTGCAAGGTTTAACCTGGATTATTCACCAAGTTTTATTCGAAGACCGGAAGGGCACGGTTAAAACCGTGCCCTTCTGGTCCTCCAAAGGGAAGTTCATGAATAATCCAGGTTAACGGCTGTCTGGCGAATGCTTGAAACACGGGGCTCATCGGCATCGACACGGTGGCTTGAGCGAATCCACGAGTTCAGCGCAAGTCCTGAGCGGGAATGAGGACAAATGCCGTCAGGCCGGGCCGCAGGCGGCGGTCCCGGTTGTCAACGCGCAGGCGGATCTCAAACGTCTTGATGTCGCGTTTGGTGCGGCTCACGTCGCGTTGCGTGGCAAAATCCGCATCCACGCCGCGAAAATAGACTGTCCCGGTCCTCTCCATTCCGTCAGGAAACTTCACCGTAAAATGGTCTCCGGTGCGGATGCGGTCGATGTAGGTCTCCTCGATGTTGGCGCTCACCCAGAGGTTATCGGGATTAATGAGCGTCACGATCGGCTGGCCCGGATTTACCACTTCACCTTGAAGCGCGGCACGTACATCTACTACGCCATTGATGGGAGACACAATTCGAGTGTAGCCAAGCTGGACCTGGGACTTGACCTTCTGGGCTTTGGCCGCGGCCCACTGCTTTTCCTGAGAGGCGAGATCGCTCTCTCGCACCTTCACCTGTTCAGCATTCGACTCGGCAAGCGCCAGAGCCGCCTTCTGCGCTTCGGTCTGCTTTTGAGCGGCCACCCACTGTGCTTGGGTGGTTTGGTTGGTGGTCCGGGCCTGGTCTGCCGTCTGTTCGGAATCGATCCCGCTTTCAAAAAGGGCGTCGATCCGGCGGTAATCCCGATGCGCCTGATCGTAATTCGCCTTCGCTTGTTTCTCCTGAGCTTCGGCTGAAGCGAGCGCCGCCTGGGCTTGGCGCACGGCGTCGCGAGTTTGAAGCTCCTGATAACGAAGTGCCGCTTCCGCGGCGCGAACCTGATCCGCATAGTTTTGGGCTGAATGCGAGTAATAGGCTTGGTCCGCCTTCATCTCTCGCGGATCCAGCAGCGCCAGCAACTGGTTCTGTTTCACGGTGTCGCCCTCTTTCACGGCGAGTTGGTCCAGGCGGCCCGCGATCTGGGAGCTAACGATCACCTCGTCTGTGTTCACGATTCCGGTCAGCATCAGACCCTGGCCGCGGGTTGTGAGCATGAAATAGGCCACGGCGCTTCCGGCCGCAACCAAGATCAGAATGATCACTAGAATTTTGCGCGTCATGGGGTCAAATCATCACGTCTTTGAAAAGCCAGCAACGAATTAAAGACATGACCTCCTCTTTTCTCTTTTTGATGTTGCTGGGATCGAACGGATCGATTTGGCTGACGGACTTGACAATCGGCGCCGCCGCAAAATAAAAGACGATCAGCCCCAAAAGGGAGTAAACCGTGTGGTGCGGGTCCACGGGACGCAGTTCTCCGTTTTCAACGCCCTTTCCGATGATCCTCACAAGGTTTTGGTAAAGCGGTGTGGAATACTCGCTCAAGATTCGTTCGACAGAGTCGGGCGCCGCTGTCATCAGCCGCTGGACCAAGCGGGGGTAGTAAGGGCGGGAACTGATGAAGTCAAAGTGCATGGTGACGTAGCCGAGGATTTGATTTTGTACGGGCTCTCCACTGGAAAAGATTGCAAAGGCCCGAGACCGGAACTCAACCAGATACATTTCCAGAACCGCCCTGTAAAGCTCTTCCTTACTTTTGAAATAGTAATAGAGCAGCGCCTTGTTAACCCCGGCCTCTTTAGCAATCTCTTCAGTTCGGGCTCCCGCCAGGCCGGACTCCGCAAAAATCCGTTCCGCCGCCTTTAGAATAGCTGTATGAGCATCCGGTGGGCGGCGACCCTTGGGGTCAATCTTGGCATCGTTTCTTTGAAGGCTTACCATAATTAACTAACCAGATAGTCAAATTTAAATCATGGGCTAAATCCTGTCAACCGTTAGAACTAAGAGATGATCCCGCTTCCGAACAAGCTGGTGATCGTTACGACGGCCGCTGTAGCGCCGCTCGGAGCTTGCCCTGACAGGGAGCGGCGAAATACGCCGGTCGCAGACCGGCGCTACAATCTTGAAGCGCCGCCGACTTACTTCGTTGTGTATAGCTTAGTCCCGTGGGGCGGAATAGCAGTGAACTATGTAAGGAAGCATGCGTAAGGCCCGCTAAGGGCTTTAAAAATTTATTTTTCTATTTCTGAAAAAAACACTTGACAAACTGGATAAGACAGTTAATATATAGTCAATAACCGAGCAAGAAGTTTCGCCCGTATTTGCTCGTTTCCCTGGCTGGAGTGCCGTCGGATTCTCAAACTCCCACCTCCCGTTTCTGGAGTCCGACGGCACATTTTTTTGAAGGCTCAAGGGAGTCATAGACGGGTCTCCGTGTTTGCTCTTATCGAGCCTTTTGCTGGAAATGGGAATGTCGGCCAGTGGCATGAGTAGCCAAGAGACTTGAAGGGTGTCGCTTCGCAGACTCTTTTGAGTTTACCAGAAGCGTTCCTCGAAATGGTACTCCGGCCGATGGACCAATGGTTCCAATGGACCTCGAGACGGAGTGTTCCTTTGTGACACACTTCGCGAAATTCCTGAGCGATTCGATTTGAATGGGAAGTATCTGTTTCCACTTATGTTATATCAATCTTTAGTTTCGCAGAATGTTCGCTGGCAATGAAATCACAAAGTGTGTCATAACGATACACAAGTTAGATATCCAGCAATCCTCATTTGGACCTAAACCACCGTTGACCTGTTGAATACCAATATAATCAGTAGCTTACACGAATTCATTGACCTTGGCATTCCACTTGCAGTGCCAAGCTAGTTGAATGAGGAAGGTTGTGTCACAATGGTGAAGGTCCTAGTGGTGGACGACGACCAGGAAAGTAGGGAGTTGCTTTCTGAGGTTTTGGCTTCAAACGGTTACGAAGTCGGCATAGTCGAGGACGCAACTGCGGCCCAGGAAGTGCTGGCTGGCGATGAGGATTATCAGATCGTCATTGCAGATTTGCAGATGCCCAACAAGAACGGGCTTGAGCTCCTCCAGCATCTCCGGGAGCAAAAGACCAAGCACGAGTTGATCCTCATGTCCTCGTTCATTTCGGGAATTGAGCGGAAAAGGGCTTTGGATCTGGGAGTGGGGGCATTGCTGGAGAAGCCCTTCCGGCTTTCGGAGCTTTTGCAGGCAGTGGCGGGACTAGCCAGTAAGAGCTCAATCGGCATCTCATCCTGAAGGTGGACACCAGACGCAAACACCAGGCAGGGAGGGCACAAGGAGAAACGATGAACATTGAGGCAAAGGTTATTGAGATCATCGCTCGCGAGCAACACTTACAGCCGGGAGTGGTAAGGCCAGAGTCAACTTTCGAGGAACTTGGTATCGATTCGCTGGATGGGGTTAACATCCTTTTCGCGCTGGAGGAAGAATTCAAAATCGACATTCCCGATGCTGTGGCGCAGAACATGAAATCCGTCCGGCAAGTGGTGGATAGCCTCACCCGTGTGATCGAAGGGAAGGACATCTCTGACTTGGTAGCTATGGCGAAGAGCGGATCTCCGGTAACGGGGAACTAGGCTGCCGCAGCCAAGGGGTGAGACCTTGCGAAGAGTGGTGATTACCGGGTTGGGTGTTTTTGCGTCCTCCGGGAAGGACGTGGAATCGTTTTTTGGGAACTTGCTCCAGGGAAAATCTGCTGTCCGGAGGATTGAGCAGTTTGATTCTTCCTCGCTCAGCGTGCAGATTGCCGCTGAAGTACCGGACTACGTGCCGACGGACTATTTTCCGTCCAAGCGGCTGGATCTGCTGGACCGCTTTGCCCAATTTGCGCTCCTGGCGGCAGGACAGGCAATGGAGTCGAGCGGTCTTCAAATCAAGGAGGAAGACCGTCCGCGATTTGGTGTTGTGATCGGCTCCGGCATGGGCGGGGCTCAAGGGCTTGATAACGGTTACTTGAACCTCTATGCGAAGCAGGCCACCCGCCTTCATCCTTTCACCATTCCCCGCATCATGCACAATGCGCCGGTCTCGCAGATCTGTATGGAATATGGCGCCCAAGGTCCTTCCTTTGCAACTGCAACGGCTTGCTCCTCAGCGGGCCACGCGATTGGAGAGGCGTTCCACCTGATCCGGTTCGGGCTTGCAGACGTGATGCTGGCAGGAGGATCCGATGCGCCGATCACCTACGGAATGATGCGGTCTTGGGAATCTGTGCGCGTGCTGGCCATGGGTAATGGAGATCCGAGCCGCGCCTGCCGCCCGTTTTCGTTGGATCGGGAAGGCATGGTGATTGGGGAGGGATCTGCAACGGTGTTATTGGAGGAGTTGGAGCACGCACGAAAGCGCGGGGCGAGAATCTACGGCGAGCTGGCTGGCTTTGGAATGAGTTCGGATGCCGGGCATATCACCCAGCCTTCGGTAGACGGACCGGTTCGAGCGATCCGCATGGCGTTGGACGAGGCGGGGCTCAATCCGGAGGACATCGATTACATCAACGCGCACGGTACCGGGACTCGCCTCAATGATTCGACGGAGACGCAGATCGTAAAGCAGGCATTCGGCGAGCACGCCCGTAAGGTCTCTATCAGCTCAACCAAGTCTATGCATGGCCACATCATGGGAGCAACGGGAGCTGTGGAACTTGTAGCCACGATGATGGCGCTTGACCGGGGGATCATTCCACCCACTGCGAACTACACCGAGCCGGACCCGGAATGTGATTTGGACTATACGCCGAACACGGCGCGCAAAAAGCGCGTGCGGGCGGCTCTTTCCAACTCTTTCGCGTTTGGCGGGCTGAACGCTGTCCTGCTGGTCAAGAGAATGGACTGAGACTTTTGCAAGAACGAGCCAGCGAAGTCTGCAGATCGGAAACGGGTTTCATGCATCCAAAGAGGGTTCAGATTTTGACGTTAAGCGTGGGTGCGGGGCATGTCCGTGCTTCCGCGGTGATTCGAGGCGCGCTGACGGATGGCAGGGATGAGTTGGATGTTCGCTTAGTGGATGCATTGGAGGGCGCCAAACCTTGGTTTCACTGGCTTTACGTTCATCCTTACTGGTTGATGCTGCGTTATCGCCGGGGACTCTGGCGCAGGCTCTATGAGCGCCGGGAGAGGCGCCGACACCGTTCGACAGCTCCCCATTGGGTCTTTCGCCGCGGTTGCTCTAGAGTCTTGCGGGAGCTTGCCGCTTTCGATCCTGAGTTGCTGATTGTGACCGAGATTGGTGCTGCGGAAATCGCCTCGCTCGCCAAGCGCGAAGGGTGGTATTCGGGTCCGGTGCTTGCAGTTACCACGGATTTCAACTCCGAGCCGCCCTGGGTACAACCGGAAATCGACTTCTATTGTGTCGCAAGCGACTGCGCCAAGGTTCAATTGATTGGGTGGGGAGTTTCGCCCAATCGCATTCTGAATTGTGGCGTTCCCGTAGACCCGGTATTTGCCTTGCCCTTTGACCGGCAGGAAGTGCTACGCTCACTGGGCTTGAGTCCCCTGCGGCCTGTGGTGCTGGTCATGGGCGGTGGCATGGGGCCTTGGCCGCTGGATTCGATTGTCGAGCATCTTGAAGGTTGCAATCTGCCCTTGCAGGTGGTGGCGATTGCTGGACGTGACCAGCGGATGCGCAACCACTTGGATGCGTTGCGCGGGAAACTGGCGCTTGAGCTATTCCCCTTCGGCTGGACGGACCGTATTCCTGAATTGATGGCGGCGGCCGACCTGCTGATTACCAAACCTGGGGGCTTAACGGCCTCTGAGGCCCTTGCCGCGGGACTGCCGATGGTGCTCACCCACCCCATTCCAGGCCCGGAAGAGCGAAACATGCAATATCTGGTGCGGAATGGAGTGGCGGTCCAAGTGGACCGAAACGAAGATATTCCCGGTGTCGTTTCTTCTCTGGTGGCGCAGCCGGAACAGCTCCAGGAAATCGCCCGCCGGTCCCGAGACTTGTCCAGGCCGGATGCAGCTCATGCCGTGGCGCAGGTGGCCCGTGCCCTGATGGAAGAATCGAGCTACATTGAGTTGCTGGCCAGCCCGCCGATCCATTCCGGTGAGTCCGCCTACTTAATGTGACGTTGCGCCGTTGAGGGATAGCGGGCAATGAGGCCGCAACTTTAACCGTGGCGCACTGGGCCGTCCCCAAACGCGGGAATTAATGGGTTTAGGCGTTTCACCCAGTGGCTGCCAATCCAGGTGCGTAGACCTTGATTTTATTGCCCCGTTTGAGGAAATTGACGGATTGCAACCCGGGGCCCGACGGGGGTTTGACCGGATTCTTTCTCGATTTGAAGACCAGTTCACATGTTTAACCACGCCCGGCGATTGACAGAACGTTTCTTGATTGGTGAATCAGCGCCCGCTCTGGTTCGCTGGGGAAAGCGGTGTTCTCCATCTCTCGTTCAGCGCATTCAAAACGAAGGATTCCGAGAGGTTGTTCAGTATGCCGCGGCGCGCCAGAAATTTTTTGGCGAGAAGCTCCGCGAGCGCGGGATCAATCCGGCCGAAGTCCGCAGCCCCAAGGACTTGATGGACATTTATACGACAGCGGACGATTTACTCTCGCTTCCGCCTTCCGAATTCCTTTGCCGCGAACCGCAACTGGTCTTTGAAACCACCGGAACTTCCGGGTCTCCCAAACGCGTCTATTTTGGCTACGACGAATTGGAGTTCTCGGCGCGATACGAGGCCGCCGCGCTTTATGAAAACGGAGTGCGGCCGGGTGATCGCGCCGTCTGCACGTTCGATGCGGGCTATTGGATTAGTAGTTGGGTGACCTACACCGCCTGCAAGCAACTGGGCGTTTTTTGCTCGGCGGTGGGCAAGCCTGCGCCGCGAGATCTCTACTCCCGAATGGAAATTTATGGGTACAACGTTCTGATTGCGGACCCCACCTGGCTGGTCAGTCTCAGCGAGATCGCAGAGAAAGAAGGAACTTTCCCGCTGAAGGTAATCTTTGCTGCGGGAGACCGCATGACGGATGCTTACCGCAACTACGTCCAACAGGTCTGGAAAGCGCCGGTGATACTGGGCTATGGCTCAACCGAGGCAGGCGGCGGGCTGGGTATGGAGTGCAAGGAGCGCCAAGGTTACCACTTTGACGAATTCAATTTCCTAGTGGAAGTTTTGGATCCTGATGCCGAGGGATATGGCGAGTTAGTCATCACGACGCTTTCCAGGCGCACTCAACCCCTCATCCGCTACCGCGCCAGAGACATTGCGCGCATCGTCACGGATACATGCCCTTGCGGCGCTCCCTTGGCTAGAATTTCAAGAATTAAAGGGCGGCGGGATGAAATGGTGGTGATGGGCGCAGGCAATATGCACCCCGAAATTTTTGAAAAGGTGCTTCACGATGTTCCTGGATTATCAACCCGCTGGCAGGTGGCCGTGCGGCAAGAAGGTGTTCATGACATTCTAGAATTCCGGTTGGAGCTCGCCAACGGCACACCTCCCGGGCGCGTTGAGGCAAGCGTCCGCGAAAAGTTAGCGGAACGCTACCCAGATGTTTGGTCCAACTACACGTGCGGCATGTATCAATTGGCTTTCCGTTTCCTGCAGTCCGGAAGCTTGGAGCAGGGAAGAAAACCGAAGCGGCTCGTGGATGAGAGGGCGCCGTAAGCGGGCTTTCTTCGAGAGATCACATTCGAACTCAGTGGAGTGGCGATACGGTCAGGCCGAATGGTGAATAAAGTCAATCTTGAAGAGGCGTTGGTAGTGACTCAATTTCTTTGCTGTAGCGGCGCTCGGAGCCTGCCCTGGAAGGGAGCGCCGGAAACCGTTGAGGATACAAGTTCGGCGCTCCCTTCCAGGGCAGGCTCCGAGCGCCGCTACAGCGAACTGCGTCACTACCTGTGGCCGAGGTGGAATGTGACGTCCTTTTATTTGAGCCCAAGGGTACACTGAACACGGGTAACGTCCAGAACGAACGGACCGTCCGCGAATTAGGCCAGGCAAACTGATTGAGCGCTCCGGCATTGTCTGGAAGGTCTTAGAAAGCTGAACTTCTGATGAAAAACCACATTTCAACAGCCCGCCGTTCCGCGCCCCGGTTTCGCCCCATCATCTTTTGCGATTTTGACGGCACGATCACTCAAGTCGACGCGACCGACCAGATTCTGACTCAGCTTGCACATCCAAGCTGGAGGGAAGTGGAGCAAGAGTGGACCCGAGGTCTGATTGGCTCCAAAGAATGTCTGGAGCGTCAGATGGCCTTGGTTGAGACCACCCCTGCAGAGCTGAACGTGCTAATCGATGCGCTTCCCGTTGACACTGATTTTGCGCGCTTTGATGGGTTTGCCCGGGAGTCCGGTATTCCTCTCTACATTCTGAGCGACGGGCTCGACCACGTCATTCGCAGAGTGCTTCGACGGGCGGGCGTGCGCCGCGCACTGCGCAATGGCAGCAATTTCTATTCGAGCGCCCTTCGCCTTGTAGGCGGGCGGCTGCGGATTTCTTTTCCCTACGGATCGCCCGATTGCACGCATGGATGCGCAACCTGCAAACCGGCGCTGATCGAGCGTCATGCGCGGGGTCGTGACCCGGTGATTTACATTGGTGACGGGCTTTCGGACCGTTATGCCGTGGAGCGCGCAAGCCTCATTTTTGCAAAACGGCAGTTGCTCGCGTATTGCCGCGATCGTGGCTTGAATTGCCGTGCGTTTGAGACTTTCGGCGACATCCTCGAAGTTCTTCCCGAACTGATTGAATCGTTCGAGGATCCTGCGGCGGCGGAATCGATCCTTTCAAAAAGGACTGTGGGTGTTCGCGGTTAGCAAACTGCGTTTCTACCCCAATTTGCAATTTCTCCCGGGAGGCAATCATTTTGGCCGTTTCTGATGTCAGTCTTCGAACTTCAGAGCTTCTGGAACTGGAAAAGAAATATTGCTCAT
This sequence comes from uncultured Acidobacteriota bacterium, assembly GCA_937900045.1. Taxonomy (GTDB): domain Bacteria; phylum Acidobacteriota; class Terriglobia; order UBA7540; family UBA7540; genus CALCEB01. The sequence goes on along the minus strand of CALCEB010000054.1, from coordinate 5,627 downwards.
TCGGCGATACGGTCCATTATCTTGAACCCCCCAAGATCTTCACGAACTGCGAGGGGAGCTACCTTTATGACGAAGAAGGCACACCCTACCTCGATCTTCAAATGTGGTATTCGGCGGCGAGCTTCGGCTACAAGAACAAACGCCTCAACGATGCCCTAAAGCGGCAGCTTGATCAACTCCCGCAACTTGCCTGCCAATATCTGCACGCCGAAAAAGTGGAAGTGGCGGCGCGCATCGCCCAATATTGCGAAAAGCGCTTCGGCGTGAAGGGCCGGGTTCATTTCAACGTGGGGGGCGCGCAGGCCATCGAGGATTCGCTCAAGCTCGTCCGCAATTACACGGGCAAGAACCTGATGTTTGCCTTCATGGGCGGCTACCACGGCCGCACCCTGGGCGCATCCGCCATCACTTCCAGCTACCGCTACCGCCGGCGTTACGGACATTTCGGCGACCGTGGTCAATTCGTTTTCTACCCATACTGTTTCCGCTGCATCTATGGGATGAAGCGCGAAACGTGCGGCATCTATTGCCAGGATCAGTTCGCCAAGCTTTTTGAAACTGAATATTACGGGGTGTGGGATCCGAAGGCGCAATCTTCCGAGTACGGCGCGTTTTATATCGAGGCCATTCAAGGAACCGGGGGTTATGTGATCCCGCCCAAGGAGTATTTTGAGCGGCTCAAGGAGACTTGTGACAAGCATAAGATCCTGATTGTCGATGACGAAATCCAGATGGGTTTTTACCGCACCGGAAAATTCTGGGCCATCGAGAACCTGGGCATCACCCCGGACATCATCGTTTTTGGCAAGGCGCTCACCAACGGCCTCAATCCGCTGGCCGGAATCTGGGCGCGCGAGGATTTGATTACTCCTGAGCTTTTCCCGCCGGGATCGACCCATTCCACCTTTTCGTCGAATTCGCTGGGCACCGCCGTGGCGCTGGAGACGCTGAAGCTGATGGAAGATGAAGATTACGAAACGCAGGTGAACGAAAAGGGCGCTTACCTTCTGGGCGGATTGCGCGAGCTCCAGACCCGTCATCCCGGCATCATCGGCCAGGTGGACGGTTTGGGACTGGCCTTGCGCATCGAGGTGTGCAAAGAAGACGGATTGACTCCGGACCGCGAATTAACGGATCGCATTTTCGCCGCGGGATTGAAAGGCGATCTGAAGGCGGGCGGTCGTCAATACGGGTTGGTGTTGGACGTTGGAGGTTATTACAAGAACGTATTCACCCTGGCGCCGGCTTTCACCATCACGCGGGAGGAGATGGACCTGGCGATCAATCTGCTCGATCAGCTATTCCGCCGCTGCCGGAATTGAAGGCGGCGCTTTCGGCGTTGCGCCTCGCAACTGCGCGGCGGCGCTTCTCTTATTGGTTACAAACCGGCAAAATGAGTTGGACTTCTCCCTTCCTGAAAATCGATCACGTGCAACTGGCAATTCCCGAAAATATGGAAGAGCGCGCTCGCGAGTTCTATCTGAAAGTTCTCGGCTTTGCTGAGATTCCCAAGCCGGAGACGCTGGCAGGGCGTGGGGGTTTGTGGCTCGAGAGCGGCGAGGCGGTAATTCACTTGGGAGTTGATTCCGACTTCCATGCTGCGCACAAAGCTCACCCCGCCCTGATCTGTCGGAATTACCCGGTGATGGTCCAACACTTGCAGGATGCCGGATTTCAGCCCATTCGCGACGAAAGCATCCCCGGCGTCACCCGATGCCACGTGTTTGATCCGTTTGGCAACCGCCTCGAATTGATCGCCGCACGCTAGCCCATTTTGTATCCGATCTTCTGCCGGGCCACCAGAAGGACATTGGGACACCCGTGAAACCTACCTCATTTGGGGTGCGGTTTTATGTCGTGAAGACGATACTCTCCGCCTTCAATGGTGAAGTAGAAGCGCCAACTACGGTTCACACGGGCCTGCCAGAGATCCAGCGTCTCGTCATACTTTTTGGCCCGCAACGACGGATGATTGAGGTTTTCGAGAAGAAGCCGGATTTGCTTGTCGAAAGCTTTCCGCACCTCCGCAGGCGCGGCAGTATACGCGCGCAAAAACCGCTGCGAATACCGGATGGTCATGATCGCGGGGACTTGCGGGATTTCTTCCTTGAACGCAGCTTCGCCGTTTCCACGTGAAGCGAGGCCACGAGTTCCGCGTGGGTCCCGAAGGGCCCGTAGGCACGGCCTTCCCTAAAGTCTGCCAAACTCTCCCCAATTCCGCGGTCCATCACAGACTTCGGCGTGAACGTGATTTTCCCTCGCTCTACGCTGGCTTCGAGCAGGTCGCCCACATTGATTCCAATCCTCTTGCGGATATTCTGGGGGATAACGACTTGATACTTATTCTTTACAGAAACGAGCGCCATATGGTTATACAGTTGAACTGTTCGACTTTCCAGAGTTTCAGTGTAGCAGGTCAGCCCGCCCTGTCAAGGAGGTAAGCGTTTCGATAGTGTCTCAGTTTGCTGTAGCGGCGCTCTATGAGCGCCGGAAGGTGTTGATAAATAAAATTCGGCGCTCATAGAGCGCCGCTACAGCAAACTGAGACACCACCAACGCTTCGCATCGTCCTGCTATTTCCGAGATACTACCCTTAGCCCAGCTTGTATCCGATCTGACGCAAAAATTTCATCCGGATCTTGATGTCCTCGTCCGACTCCACGCCCTTGGGCTTCTCGCCGTCGATAACACCCAGGATGCCGCAACCCTGCTCCGTCTCCGCCAGGATCACCTCCACGGGATTAGCCGTGGCGCAAAAGATGCCGCAGACTTCGGGAACGCTCTTGAGGGTGTTCAGAATGTTGATGGGGAATCCGCCATCCATGAAGATGATGAAGGAATGGCCCGCAGAAAGCGCAAGAGCATTGGTCTGGGCATCAGCGATAAGGTCTGCGTCATTACCGGCGTAACGGACCAGGGCCGGGCCGGAAGCTTCGCAGAAAGCGATGCCGAATTTCATGGCAGGCGCCGTCTGCACAATCGCTTCGTAGAGGTCCTCGACCGTCTTGATGAAGTGGGAGTGACCCAGGATGAAGTTGAGACCTTTTGGGTTTTCGATCCTAACGATTTTCAGATCCATCGTCGTTTGCTTCGGCTGCGGATAAGCCACAGCTCTTCGCTACTCCAAAATCCTAGTCCTTCTCGTTGCCTTGGGCGTCGTAGCTCACACCGAGGCGCTCCAACACATTTTCCGGGCATCCATCCCATTCGGCCAGCATTTTGTTGCCAAGGTAGGGCAAGTCCTGGACGCCCATTTTACTCGAGAAGAAGCCGGAGACCACGAGGTCCCTCAAATGGCTGAAGGCGGCGGCGGCGGACACGTCGCCGGGAGCAGCCTTCGCAGGATAGGCGATGCGGTCCAAGATTTGCTTCTGTTGAGGCGTGGAGCACCCAATAAAATCATGTTCAAAAAGGCGGTTGCACTCCATATCCATCCACGTCAGACCGCCTCGAATCTCCGCGAGCAGATTGCCACCCCTGAAGCTCAACCAGTCATCAATAAATTCCGGGACGCCCGCCTGGGTGGCGCTGCCGGATCGATCGTCCGCCGGAATAATCCAGTCGCTGAGCACGTGAATCGTCCGCCATTCATGCGGGTTGAGGACCTTGGGTTTGTAGGCGGATGTGGAAGCGTCGGCCTGGGGCGCCGGGCGCGCGTAGGCCGCAGCGGTTTCCAAGGAAGCCAGTGGAACAAAGGCGGCGGGCAATCCGGTCATCACCTTCAGCATGTCCCGCCTCTTCAAGGGGAACTTCGATTCGGTCTTCTCGGGTTTTTCGCTCATGGTCGTCCCTTCCTCTTGGTCTATTCTCACTCAGATTTCACGCTTGCGGACAAGCTCCGCAGCGTGCTCAGCGGTCCGCCAGGAGAGCGCCATGATGCTGAGTGTCGGGTTCTTGTCCGCATTGCTGACGAAAGGCGCGCCGTCGCCCAAGAACACGTTCTTACAATCCCACACCTGGCAATAGGGATTCACAACGGAATTCCGGCGGTCGCTTCCGGTGATGGCGGTTCCCACCTCGTGAATGATTTCTCCACCCGGTGCGAGCCCCCAATTGTTTTCCGGGCCGGAGGAATCAAGCACCTTACCGCCCATGGTCACAATGATTTCCCGGAATGTCTCCTGGGCGTGCCGGGCCATCAAGATCTCATTCTGGCTCCACTTGAAATGAAATTTGAGCACCGGGATGCCCCACTGGTCCATGACGTCCTTGTCAATCTCGCAGTAGCTCTCATGATTAGGGATCATTTCACCCCGGCAGGAAAAGCCCACATAGGAACCGTATAATTTGCGGATGCCGCGCTTGAGGTTCACTCCATAGCCGCCCAGATAATCTCCGGCGCCGTCGAAGTCACCCGGGCCGGGCATGCCGCGGCCGCCGCCGACTTCGATGTGGTATCCGCGCGGGAATGGAAGCTCGTTGCGTAACTGCCTCTGGTAATTCCACCAGGGCATGTAAACCTGCATCCCGCCCACGCCGTCGTCATTGTGAGCCGGAAGATCCATGAGGGCGGGGATGATGCCGCCGCCGTCGGTCCCCACGGTGTCCATCAGGTAGCGGCCCAGAAGCCCGCTGGAATTTCCGATCCCTTCAGGAAACAACGGGCTGCGGGAATTCATGAGGAGCCTTGAGGATTCGCAAGCGCCACCTGCCACCACTACGATCTTGCCCATCACCTGGACTTCTTTGCGGGTCTTTTTGTCAACGTAGGAAACGCCTCGTGCCCGTCCGTCCTTGCCCACCAGAATTTCCCGCGCCATCGCATCACAACGGATTTCCAGGTTTCCCGTCGCCTGGGCCGGGGGTATCAGCACCGTGGGAGAGGAAAAGTTGGAGGAAGTCGCGCAACTTCTGCCGCACTGGGAACAATAGTGGCAGGCAGGACGCCCATGATGCGGGCGGGTAAGGATGGATAGGCGGGAGTGGATGCAAGGGATGCTGAGTTTACGGCAAGCTTGCTGCATCATCAGCTCGTAACATCGTGGCCGGGGCGGCGGAAGAAACTTGCCGTCCGGGGTGTTCTCAATATTTTCCACGGAGCCGAAGACGCCGACCAATTCCTCGGTCTTGTCGTAGTAAGGCGCAAGATCGTCATAGCTGATGGGCCAGTCAATGCCATGCCCATCGCGCGAATAGGGCTTAAAGTCATAAGGACCCATGCGCAACGAAATGCGGCCCCAGTGGTTGGTGCGGCCTCCTAGCATTCTCGCCCGCCACCAGCGCCAATTGCTGCCTGGGGCGTTGACATAAGGCTCGCCGGGGACTTCCCAACCGCCCACCGTGGTAGCATCGAAATAACCGAAAGGATGGGCCGGGGTGGCGGCGCCGCGATGCGGAGCGTTGTAATTCCACTCCATCATTTTCGACTGCTTAGCCGTGTCATACCAACTTCCAGCTTCCAGGACCAGACACTTGGCGCCGGTCTGGGTAAGCACGTAGGCCGCCATGCCGCCCCCGGCTCCTGAACCTACGATAATTGCGTCATAGACTTTCGGACTTCGTTGAACTTGTGTCATGAACCCTTTTCCTGAAGCTTTCGGATTTCTGTAAACAAACGCAACAGTGTAGCATAACCTAGCCGGGGTCAATTCCAGCATTCTGCAAATCCGTTGGTAGGGCCTCAGTTT
>CALCEB010000053.1 GCA_937900045.1 uncultured Acidobacteriota bacterium | reverse complement strand
GCAAAAAAGGATTGTTTTTTTCCGCTCATTTGGCTCGCACCCGCATTTTTACTGGATTTTTTACACTCTCGCGGTGGCTTTGTTCCTGGATCGGCAGTTTGGTCTTCTTTTTCGATGTGAATTGGCCGATCATGAGAAACCCTTCAGGGAAAGTATGCTGGGGATATAGTACTTCATAAGTACCTGATTGTCAAGGACTTTTTGGCTTGCCGGTCGCGGCGACCCAGAAACCCCCCTCACCCGCCGCTTCGCGGCACCCCCTCCCCGCTTGCGGAGAGAGGGTGGGGAGAAAGGCGACAGCCCTACCATAAACATCACGAGGTCCTCCTAACTGAAGAGTATTGAACTTAACCCATGCTCTCTACCCATTTCTAAGCAAAGCCGGTCCCGGGCGCATACGCCGGCGCTCCACGAGTCTGGCAATGTGATAAGATTCTTCGCCGTTGGCCGATTTCACTTTCAAACCGTTCAGGAACATGCGCCAAGCAATCTTGATTATTGCGGTCTTGGCCTCGGCGGCAGGTATTTCGAGGTTTGTTCACTCCGCTTACCACGGCGGCAAAGCTCAAGCGGGCGGCCTCTCTTTATATGAAAACTTTGAGCCTGACTCGCTGAGCCGTTGGGACATGCCCCACCCGGAAGACTGGGAAATCCTGACAGAGAATGGCTTACATTACCTACACATGAAGCGGCCCCGCGATCCGGGTGTGCCGCGCCGGCCTCTGCAGTTTGCCCTGTTGAAAAACGTAAGGGTGGGCAGCTTTGACCTTCGCGTGCGGGTGCGGCGGACCGGGCGGTCTATGATTGTTGTATTCAATGATGTGGACACACTTCACTTTTATTACGTCCATCTTTCCCGGGATCGCGGGACCTCCATCGCCGTTCATAATGGCATCTTCATTGTCAACGGCGCGCCCCGAAGGAGGATCGCGGGTCAGCTTGCGCCTGTGGCGCTTCCGGACCATTCCTGGCATCTCGTCCACATCGTCCGCGACGTTCGTTCCGGCTCGATCAAGGTTTTCATGGACAAGCACAAGCATCCGTTATTTTCCGCGGTGGATCGCACCTTTACCTGTGGTCAGATCGGACTCGGTTCGTTTGACGAGACGGGCGACTTTGCCCAATTTCAATTGACTTCAACCGATGCGGGTTGTTCCGTTTCGCAGTCTAGGGGGCGAATCCCCTAGTCAAGCGAGCGGCGGCTTCGCGGAGTTTACCCCGAGTGAAATACTGTGATTCTTCGCTTTGCTCAGAATGACGGCGAAGGGCTCAGCGTGACCGAACCGGCTTTTTTCCACAACTTGCTAGATTAAAGAAGGAGAAAATCCCTTGCGTTTCAAGATCCGCGTTTTATGCAGTGTCTTTTTCTTGCTGCCTTTGAGCGTGCTGCTTGCGCAGCAAGCGCCGGAGCAGCCTCCGAGCCTGGTTGACCGGGTCGGGATGACGGGATTCATCCAGCTCGATGCGGACAGCTTCAAGGGTCTTTCGCTCGATCAAAAGCTCGACGCTTACTGGCTCTCCCGAGCGGCCATTGCTGTAAACCCCATCGTTTACGATCAGAATTCTGTTTACGGGCTGCGTGAAAAGCGCCTGCTCATGCAGATCCTGACCCATTCCAACGGGATCGATCCGGTTGTTCTCAAAAAAATCAAGGACTACACAAAGCTTTTTCTGGGCAACCGGGGCAACCATGAGGCGTTCACCTCCACCAAAATTCTGCCTGAATTCACTCCCCAGAAGTTCAGGGCGGCGGCGCGCCGCGCTTTGAAGAACGGGGCGCATCTGGGAACGGCGGCGCAGCTTGACAGAGAACTCCGCGAGCTTCAGAAGCCCATCTTTGACCCCAATTTCCAGCCGATGACCACCATGAAGAATCCGCCCAACGGCGGTGACCCGCTGGTCGAGAGCGGCAATAATCTGTATCAGGGTGTAACTCTCGCCGACCTCAAGGGATTTACCGAAAAATTTCCGCTCAATTCCCGTTTGGTGAAGAAAAACGGCAAGTTGGTGGAGGAAGTCTATCGCGCCGGCACGCCGGATGGAACGGTTCCGCCCGGCCTTTATGCGAAAGAGCTCGACCAAGCCATTCAATTTCTAAAAAAGGCTTTACCCGATGCGCCGGACTCGCAGAAGAAAGTCATCCATGATCTGATCCGCTATTACCAGACCGGCGCGCGCGCTGACTGGATTCAATGTGGCATCGATTGGGTCCATGACCCCACCAATCCCGATTTCTCGAATGGCTTCGTCGAAGTTTACAAAGACGCGCGTGGCGCTAAGGGGGCTATTCAAGGGTTTGTGACCGTTGTGGATCAACCGATGAACCGGCTGATGAAAGGTTTTGCGGAGAACGCCGCCTATTTCGAGCAGCGCGCACCCTGGGACGCGAAATACAAGCAGGCGAATCCCCGGCCGCCGCTGGTGAATGCCGTCGAAGCCTTGATTGAGACCGGCGACTTTAGTGTGACCACGATTGGGGATAATCTCCCGAATGAGGCAGAGATTCACGAAAAGTACGGAAGCAAGAGCTTCATTTTCACGGGTACCATGCGCGCTTTGAACAGCGCCACCGGGATGAAGGTTGCCGAAGAGTTTTCGGACTCCCAGGCGGAAATTGAGAGGGCGCGCAAGTACGGCGATCTCGCCGAAGATTTGTTCACGGCCATGCATGAGGTGATTGGCCACGGCTCCGGCAAACTGGACCCGAAGCTCACTCACGAGCCGGCTTATTACATCAAGGAATACTACTCCACGCTTGAAGAGACGCGCGCGGACTTAATGGCCCTCTGGAATTTTTGGGACCCCAAGCTGGTCCAGATGGGCGCGATGCCCAGTTACGACGTCGCCAAAGCCGCCTACGACGGCGAGGCCCGCGCCGCGCTCACCCAACTTCACGAAGTCCCTACCGGAGACACCATCGAGGAAGATCACCGGCGAGGCACGCAGCTTATCGTCAACTACATCCGCGATAAGACTGGAGCGATCCAACCCATGACGCGGGGCGGCAAAGTCTACATGGTGGTGACCGATTACCAGGGCATGCGCAAAGGCGTGGGCATGCTGCTGGCGGAGCTGATGCGCATCAAGGCGGAGGGCGATTACGCGGGCGCCAAAGCGCTGATCACCAAGTACGGCATCCACTTCAACACCCAATGGCGCGACCAGGTGGTGGCCCGCTACAAGACGCTCAACCTGCCCACTTACTGGGTGGGCATCAATCCTGAACTTGAGCTGCGCAAAGGGGCTGATGGCAAGGGGGATGATGTGGAGATTTCCTATCCCCGCGATTTTCTCAAGCAACAGTTGCATTACTCCGAAATTAACGGCGAGTAGTGGATTGCAGGGGCCCGCAGGCCGCGAATCTTCTGAGTAAAAAGTTCCGGGATGACTTGCATTATTTTCATTGTATAACCTGTGCGCCGGTTTTTCTGGCCGCGAAAACTCTTGCAATGCACAATTGTGAGCGTGCGGAAAATCTCGGGCAACCAGAATAGGCCGTAGCATTTCAACTGCTTAGAGCTACCCCTTCAGCAAAATCCCACCTTGTCCGCCTTCCTCATAACCGCTCCGAAGCTCCGCTAGTAATTTGGCTAACCGCCTGCATTCAAAGAAAGGCCATGAGAACACGAATCCTGGCGGCCATAACCAGAGCAACCGCGTTGGCCGCAGTGTCGGTTCTCGTCGTGGCCGCGCCGTCAGAGAGAATTCTCAACGCCGCGGGCAACGCCACGAGCGCCTCCATTTCCCCTGTGTACGCAAGCTCCGCGGGTACCCGAGAGTTGGAACAAGAGATGTTCAGCATGGTGAATCAGGATCGCTTGAATCCTGCGAACGAAGCAGAGACGGATGGACGCGCGCTGCCACTGGTTTGGGATGCGAGGTTGGCCGAGGCCGCCCGGGCCCGGTCCGAGGATATGATCGCCAGAAACTACTTTAGCCACGTGGACCCCAATGGCATGACTCCGGATGTTTACCTTACCGCAGCCGGGATCCATTGGCAGGCTATGGCGGAAAATATTGTAATACGAAGCAGGGTCGAGCGCGGCGAAGCTGCCCTCATGGATGAGCCGCGCTTCCAACCAGATCACCGTGGCACCATCTTGAATCCTCAATTCACACACATCGGCATTGGGATCGTCAAAGCGCCGGACGGCGAGCTCTACATGACCCAAGAATTCGCGCGGTTGCAGTAGAGCAATTCCCCCCACAATGTGGCCTCTGCACTGGGTGGCTTCGAGAGAAGACTGCACCGGTGGAGCAGCCACGGCCAGGAGTTTCTGTCTGTTGGTTCTTACCTGTCAAAAAGCCACGGTCAAGCCAACGGTGATTGACTTGGTTTACTGGTTTCGCCGTAGTCCCTCTGTCAATGTCAGCAGAGTTCGGCCAAGGCCGTTGACCACACTCTCGTCCTGCCCAACAGAAAATTGACAATTAAACAACGCAATGGTTACACCTTCGTGACACTTGCCAATAACTCCTCAGGCATTCTAGCCAAGGATCGACGGAAGCTTTGTTCGTTGAAAGCGGGCCGGGGGCGCGATCCCAAAATAAAAAAGGAGAGAAGCAATGAAGGAATTGGAACCTGTTTTGGAAAAACGTTCAAATCGACGCTCGTTTATGAAAAATGGAGCGCTGGCGGCAGGAGCGGCGGCTGCCGGCGCTGGACTGTTGGCCAATGGGTTATCCCTCTTTGGGCAGGAATCAGAGGAGGATGGCTCAAGCATCACCAAGGGCGACATTGCAATTCTGAGATTCCTGAACGCCTTAGAGCAGGTCGAGGCCGATCTGTGGACGCAATACTCCGAACTCGGAGGAGTCCAGGATAACGAAGTCTCGGGAATCGATGGAGGGAATACGCTCTACATGGGCGCCCTGAAAATTCTCGATGGCGACATGTCGCAGTACATCCACGACAATACCGATGATGAGATCAGCCACGCCGCCTTCCTGAAGGCGTACCTGGAATCGAAGGGCGCGGACGCGGTCGACCTCAGCCCCTTTGCTACTTTGCCCAGCAGTCGGGCGAAGGGAGCTCGGCAGCAACTCGGACGGCTCACCAACCTCACACGCCTCACGGTGGACACCAGTTTTTGGTCTCGTTACCGCAGCATTACGAACCCCGATTTCGACCCGGGTGCGCCGTTTGTTGATGCAGTCCCGAGTCTGAATGTGGGTCAGCATACGGCGATTCCCAGAACCGATGACGACACGGCCCTCAGTTTCCTTAGCAACAACAACGCGGCAAGTATCAGCACCCACCTCCAAGCGATCGCCTTTACGGCGGGATTCCACTTCGCGTTTATCGAGCAAGGCGGCACCAGCCTCTATCCATCGCTGGCTCAGAAGGTAACCAATCTGGAAGTTTTGCGAGTCTTGCTGAGTATCGGCCCCAGCGAGACCATGCATTTTCAGACTTGGCAGGATAAGGCCGGCAACGCGCTTCCGATATCCGACACGGACACCGGATTCCCAGGGTCAACGGGGGCAACGGTGACGTTTACGAACCTCGCTCTAGCTCAGGGAGAGACGGATCCGGAATCCCTCAAGGGGGATACATTGCAGGCCAACCTGATCATGCCCGAGCCAACCCACTTCCTGACCAACAACAACCGACAGTTCCCGCCCGTTGCTATCATTCGCCCCACGAAGGCAGATGGCGTTGCTATGGGAGCTGTAAAAGCGTTGATGGACGACGGGCTTTTCATCGGCCACGTAGTCAACGGTAAATCAGATGGGTTCGTTGAACTCCTATCCAAACTGGCAGGCGAAGCCGATGCAGCACGGCGCCAGGTGTAACCAAGACGGAGGGCCTTTCACCCGGTTCGGTGATCTGGCCCACAAACACCAAGGAGGGAAGCGGTTGCCATGCCGGGTTTGGTCAATGACGATGTCTTCGCCAGCCAGCCCGTGGCATTCGCTCTGGCGCTTCTCTCTTTGGTTAGGAAGCGCACCCCACCGGCGGCTGTCTCCGGATTTCATTGTGACCGGCGTCGAAAGCTGCCAGTGATCAACTCAGTGGCATCAAGTGTGCGCGGAGTATCCTCCTCTCCGTGCCCTGGTGAGCAGGATGGACAGGATTGCGGAAGAGCATAATTTATTTCAGCCCAACTCGCAACGCTCTTCCCATGATCCTGTTCGTTCTGGCTCAGAGATTCTCAATTTCAAACGAGGTGACTCCAAATGTTCGAAGGCTTATTCCAACCAACTCACTTGATTATGGTCCTAGTGGTTGCTCTGCTTATTTTCGGTCCCAAGAAACTGCCGGAATTGGGGCAGGGACTGGGGAAAGGCATCCGCGGATTCAAAGATGCGCTCAAAGGGGTCAGAGAAGATCCCGAGAGCCCAGTGCCCGGCGAACCATCTAAAGCTGTGAAATGACCCACATGATTCGGAAAAGGTAAGTGCGGTCGCTGTCGGATGGGGTAGGGCGGGCTGCGTTGACTTTCACCAGTCAAGCCTTGAGCAGAAAACCCGTCTGACGGGCCTCGGGACGGAGTGTGCGCCACTCCGTCTTCTTATTCGTATCCACAACGCTTCCAGTGTGAGGGTGACGCGATGTTTGGCGGCGGGTTCGAGTTCGTCTTCATTCTGTTCATTGCGTTTCTGCTGTTCGGGCCGAAACGTATCCCCGGAATCGCTCGCGCGCTCGGCAAGGGTCTGGGCGAATTCCGGCGTGCCTCGAACGAGCTGCGTAGCTCGTTCGAGGGCGAAATTTGCGGCCTGGACAGCGAGACGAAAGTCGAGCGGAATGCAGTTCCGGCTAACGTTGTGCCGGAACCTAGTGACCAGCAGCGGGACCGCATGCCGGAGCCCAGAGCCACGCTGGATTGAGAACTGCCCGACTTCGACCGGCAGCTCAATACTTCACCCTGGGGAACTGACCGAGACGATCAAAAATGGCCACGACTAGCGGGAATCCGACCATGGCTGGCCTCCTAGCTGGTCCTTAGTACAGTGGTTCATAAATTCACTCACGTATTTTTCCGTTACGCGGCTGCT
>CALCEB010000052.1 GCA_937900045.1 uncultured Acidobacteriota bacterium | reverse complement strand
TACTGTAGCGGCGGTCTGTGACCGCCGAACTTTATTTGTCCACTGTTTCCGGCGCTCTGGCGCCCGGCGGGTTAATGGAGACATAGATCGCCGCTACAGCCAACTGATCCACTACCGGCCGTCACGGTGGTTGTCACGCCAGCTCCGGTTCTCCTCATCGGGGCGGGTTTTCAATCTGCCGGGGACGGCCATCAAGGTCGCCCCCTATCTGATTTGCAATGTCAGCGAAAGAACCTACCGCATTAAAAAATCCGGAGGATGAGGCAACGCCGCCTTCGGCCAGCACTCGTCCGATGCCCGGGTCTAGTGCCGCCAAGCGCGTGAGGACGCGCATTGCCATTGTTGCTCCCTCGCTTCGCTATATTGGCGGCCAGTCCGCCCAGGCGGACCTCCTGCTTCGCCATTGGAATAATGACCCGGAGCTCGAAGCGCGCTTTATCGCTCACGATCCGCCTTTTCCATCATGGCTAAGCTGGGCGGAACAAATACCTTATGTCCGAACCGTCCTCCGGGCCCCAGTCTATTGGGCGAAGCTGTGGGGTGGCTTGAAGGAAGTGGATGCTGCTCACATTTTCTCCGCCTCTTACTGGTCATTCCTTCTGTCTCCGTTCCCCGCCTGGCTCATTGCGCGGTCGCGGGGCAAGGGGGCGCTGATAAACTATCATAGCGGCGAAGCTGAAGACCACCTGAAGCGTTGGTGGACGGCGCGCGCCATCCTGCGGCGCGTTCAATGCGTGGTGGTTCCTTCTCCATTTCTGGCTAAGGTTTTTGAGCAGTTTGGAATCAAGACCCAGGTTGTTCCCAACCTGGTGGACGAAAACCAGTTCCGGTTCAGGCTCCGGAATCCTATACGCCCGGTCCTGATCTGCACACGCGGATTTCACCGCTATTACAGCATTGATCTGGTAGTTCGAGCGTTCGGCGCGGTCCAGAAAGAATTCCCGGAAGCTCGCCTTATCCTGGTGGGTAGCGGGCCGACGGAACAGGCAGTTCGGGTGCTGGTGGCTCAATTGAAGCTCAAGGGCGTCGAGTTTGCCGGGCCTGTGCCGCGAGATCAGATGGGGCGGGAGTATGACCGGGCGGACATCTTCATCAATGCTTCGTGGCTGGATAACATGCCCATGTCTGTGCTGGAAGCTTTTGCGAGCGGCGCTTGCGTGGTGAGCACCGCGCCGGAGGGAATCCGTTATGTGGTCGAACATGAGCGGACCGGTCTGCTTTCAGAGCCGGGGGACTGGCAGACGTTGGGAAGAAACGTGATCCGGCTGCTGAAGGAGCCGATTCTTGCGTCGAGACTTGCTTCGAACGCAAATCAGGAGTGCCGGAAGTACACCTGGGAAAGCGCGCGGGGGCAGTGGTTGGAAATTTACCGGTCGTTGAAATGAGTTTCGGACCCGGCGGATTTCCCGTCGTAATTACGAAAGAGTGAAATGATCTGGCGAGTTTGCGGGGCCGCGCCGTGCCCTGGAAATTCCCCTAGCACGGATCGGGGTGAAGGTGCCGCAGGATCAGCAAATGTGATGCAAATTCCTAAACCAGACTATTCGCGAACCCGGTGATCAAGGACGGAGGCCGTTCTTAAATCCCGTCATCACGGCGTGGGTACGAATCTCATGAATAATCGTAAACAAGATGGAACCTAGCGGCATGGTTGACCCAATCGTAGCGAAGCAACCTGATTTGTTCAAGCCAAGGACGTTGCCGGGCTGGTTTTGGCCATTTGCTCTGGCGGTTGGAGTCCGATTGGTTTTTCTGGCGCTGGCGCCGAATAACACGACGGATGCCTGGTCACGGTTTATGGGGTCCGAGTCAGTGCTCAGGAACCCGTGGAAGCTCCCGAACCTGACGGCTCACGACGCCTGGCTCCCATTGCATTTTTGGATTTTGGCCGTTGTCCTCAGAGTGTGGAATTCTGAGCTGGCCGCTCGCCTATTCACGTTGCTGCTTGGCGCTCTCACCGTATTGCCAATCTGGGGCATTGCGCGGCTAGCTGATTCCCTACGCATCGCAAAGGCGTCTGCTTTTACATTCGCCTTATTCGGATTCCACATCGCTTTCAGCATCAGTACGGGCTCTGAATGCCCCACCATTTTCTTCATGGCTACGGGCATTTACTTCTGGTTAAGATACCTTTTCGATCCGCATTTCCGGTACTTGGCGCCTTCGGCGCTCTCATGGGTAGCTGCATCTCTGATCCGTTTTGAGGCATGGGTTGCTATTCCGGTGCTGGGCCTTTTTCTTCTGGATTTCTCCCAAGGTTGGTCATCCGTCTGGACCAACCGGAGAGCCTGGGGACGAGTCTTGGCTTTCGGGCTGGCCTCTTCAGCGGGCGCCATCTTCTGGATGGTCTATAGCTTTTGGCGGTGGGGCGATCCTATGGAGCTTCCACACCGCACCATTCTGTCAAATGAGCAGCAAATTTCGATTTTTCGACATGGCCTGCTCTTCCGCGTTTTTGACGTGTTTGGTTCTCTCGCACTGACTCTAAGCCCCATTCTACTCGCCTTGGCTGTCTTGGGCATTCTTCTCATTCCTTGGAAGAGGGCATCGCCTTGCAGGGCAGTTGCCATCATAACACTCACATTCTTCAGCTTTAATTTCTATAACTGCATTCGTTTTGAGACGACCCAAGCCCGCTACACGATCCTTTATAGTTGGCTTCTTATTCCATTTGTGTTTGTGGGACTGGAAGGGTTAGGGAAAAGGTGGAACCTTGCCGCCAAGAGGCAGGTCATTCCCGCCATCCTGGGCTTCTTCATTATCTGGCAGGCGAGCATCGCAATGGCAGGCGAATATTGCCCGCCTGCCATTGCCGACCACTTGGGAGGTCTGTCGCCCTTGCAGCCGCTCCACGTCGAGCTGCGCAGCCTGACAGCATGGCTCAAAAATCATGTGACGCCCCCGGACACGGTGGCCTTTGATGAGTTCAACTTCGAATCCGATTCCATTATTCGATTCTCAAACCTCGGCTTTGCTCGCGCCTTCCAGGTTCGAGGCAAACAAGAGATGCAGGACCAAGCCGTGCTCCGCGAAAAGCTGCAAGAATTTTGGAAGCGTGAGCGTCCTCGTTTTCTGGTGTGTTCGCCCTACGGGCCCATTGGACGGCTGTTAGCCATTGATGATAAACAGACTGTAAAGGTCCCTTGGCTAGGCGTAACCATGACCCTTGGTTGGATGGGACCGCATTGGAGAGTTTACGAAGTCCGTTATGAGTAGCAAAAATGCACGCGATGCGGCGGCGGAGCACGCGGCAAGAAGTTCCTGGCCGGAGCCTGAACGAAGCTCAAGCCGGGCCATGATGGAACATAGGGAGAGAGGGGAACTGGTCAAAGTTTTTTATTTTGTGGATTCCTTCAATGTGGGCGGGTCGGAGACGCAACTGGTCCAGTCCGCACGCCGCTTGGACCCCTCAAAGTTTCGACTGACGGTTGGTTGTCTCAAGGCGCGAGGGCCGCTTCGTGCCCAGGTGCAGCAAGCCGGAATCCAGATTGTGGAATTCGACCCGAAGGGGGGCTTTGCAAAACCTTCCGGCATATTAGCGGCGATGCGGTTGGCGGCGTTCCTGAAACGGGAGCGTTTTGATGTGATTCATACTTTCGACCTCTATTCGAATCTCATGGGCATACCTGCGGCGTGGCTTGCACGAGTGCCACTCCGCATTTCAAGCCGGCGCGATTTGGCCAATCTACCTTGGTATACTCCACGCCGAAGAAAAATCTTGCGGCGGATCTTGCTCCTATCCCATTTGACCGTGGTCAATTCCGGGGCCATCCGCGACTTTATGATCAATGATGATGCTTATCCTCCCGGGAGAATCCGGGTGATTCGCAATGGCATTGATTTGAATCAATTTTCTTCGATTCATGCCAGCCGAAGTGATGTCTTGCCCTGCTTCGGCGCGGACGATCAAGTGGTGGCCATGGTGGCAAACATGAATTTTGTTGAAAAGGGCCATGCTGACCTTATCGAAGCTGCGAAGTCTGTCTGTGCACGGGCTCGGCGAGCGAAATTCGTGCTGGTCGGGGATGGTGGCGAGCGCCCGGCCTTGGAGCAAAGCGTTCAGGCGGCAGGATTGGAGGGCAGGGTTTTATTCCTGGGGCGGCGGGCCGACGTTCCAGAGATACTAAAGTGCTCAGACCTTTCGGTGCTGCCCTCCTGGTCCGAGGGTTTGCCCAACGTGGTGATGGAGTCCGTGGCGGTGGGTACGCCCGTTGTTGCCACCCGCGTGGGTGGCATCCCGGAAATCATTGAGGATGGCGTTTCCGGCCTGTTAGTGCCGCCGCACGACCCGTCGGCGCTGGCCGCTGCCATTATCCGCCTGCTTGACGACCCGGAACTGGCGGCGCGCATGGCCACCCGCGCCCTTGAAGCATTGCGCGAGCGATTTAGCTTTTCCAAGGTGATCGAGGCTTTTGAGACCCTTTATTCTCAGGTAAGGTGATCGTGCCGTGGCCAAAAGGCCAATAATCCGGTCTTCGGTTCTGCAATCGGGGGATCACCATGTCCAGTTTTATTATGCCATTCGGGATATAGCCTTTCAGCGGCCGATTTCGCTAAGATTGATGGAGGTCGATTCCAGAATGCAATTCCAGGTGAACGCGATCTCTTGGCAGAGTTTGGAGCCGGTGGAACTGCCATTTGGCTTGAGTCTGGACCCGGAATCGATGGAACGAAGCTTGAATGTGTATGAAAACAAAGGCAAACATAAAATCTGATTGTGCTATGATAGAAGGTGTGCGCCGTCCTGCGCTGCGCGAACCGACAACCCTTAATTGTCCTCATTTAACTTGGGTGTTTCGCGTTCGGCGCAGCAGGCA
>CALCEB010000051.1 GCA_937900045.1 uncultured Acidobacteriota bacterium | reverse complement strand
CAAGGCCGTCAGAAAGCTGCAAAGCCCGCCCGGTGTGGAATGGTTTGGTGAATGGACTTGCACTTCCATTGACCGCGCAGGTGGAGTATTCATTGCCTTTCGTGATGCGCCACCTCGGAATATGCGACCTGGCGCCCAGCAGCCTTTCTAAGGGAGGAAGTTGTACGTCTTGCCCTTCGGCATCTTCTTGATCTTCTCGAAAAACTCCGATTCCGTTATCTCCTGCGGCCACTGGGGTCTGATCGATATCTCCCATTTGTTCTCCGCGACTCTAGCGATCTGAATCGCTCCTAACCCATACAGGCTCGCGACGTCACTTAAGTATATTTTGGATTGGCTTTTCAGACTCTTGTAGTTGGCGCTCACTCTTTCAGTGAATTGATGCCAGTCCATCTTGTCCACTTCCAGGAGGACCTTCAACAGCTCGATCTGGCGATCTTTGATGACTCGTTTTCGGGTAGATTGAAGGCGGTTGAAAAGGTCATACATCATGTTGCGAAACAGAGCCCGCTCCATATGCTTTTTGATTTCGTCATAGAGTCTCCGGCACTGCAAGGTAATGCCCTTCAAACCAAACAACAGAAAAGGGGTCAGGTCGTGTTCCCCCGACCTAACCTCAGCCAACGTCGCCAGATAGGAATTCTTCTCATCGTAATAGTAGTTGGACATGGCAATAAAAGCCCGGTCCGTAAGGCCGGCTCTTTGAAGCATCAGTGCTTCCAAAGCGCGGGCGGTACGTCCGTTGCCATCCATGAACGGATGCATTGCGGCAAAATGGTAGTGAAACGCCAACGCCTGGACCAGGAGGTCGTGCCCGTTGTACTCGTGTTGAAGAGCATGAATAAGTTGATCGAAAGCCTTTTGGCATAGCTCGCCCCCTTCACATCCCCGGTGCGGGGGCAACCCGAAGGTGACGTTGTAATCCTTTTGCCGAAGCGCGCCGGGTTCGCAATGGTCTGTGTCGCAGCCCGTAACGATCCGGCGGTGTATCTCCCGGACCAAATCACCGTCTAGGGGTTGGCCGTTCGGCAGGGCGGCAATCCAGCCGTAAGCCCGCATCGCAGCGTGAGCTTGCCTCTGGGAACGTGTTGCCAGCTCCTGCGGCGTGGCATCGGGTCTTAACGCCATGTCAAGTTCCCGCTCCGTAAAGTCGGCGCCCTCAATACGTGAAGTGCCCGCAATTTCCCTTTTGAGCTGCATCTGCTGCAAAGCTTCAACCCAATTTCGTTGATACGGGGTACTGACGAGCACGGCCACGGCTGTTTTTGCCTCAATGAGCGCCGTCGCAACCGAGATGAGATCGTATTTGATCCATTCCTGTGGGAACCGGTAGCCGATCACGGAGCTTGGCTTCATTGCCTTATTCTAAGTCAATTTCTGAACTAATTTCAATATCTATTTCCATTTTATTTCTATCTTATTTCCACATCAATTCTAATCAAAATTCCACAAGGATGTAGTTTTGTCGAATCAGGCGCCGTCAGGGCATGGCTTCAGCCATGCCCAATCCCCAGGCAAGGAGAAGCGGTGTTAGCCGCTGAGGGCCTCTGGGGCTAGAGCCCGAATCTCAGGACCATCGGCAATGGCATGGCTGAATCCATGCCCGGACAGTGCTCCCAACCGGCTTAACTTGGAAATGCTCGAAGCCCGACGGCTTCCGTCCCTAAATGTTTTCGGAGTTCAGGGTGCCTCGCTTCAACACGGTGTATCTTGGCAAACTGTTTAAGGTCTAAAAATCTTGGCTGCATTTGCCTCAATTGGGGCTAATCTAACTGCTTGCCATTGGACTAACAGTGCGCCGGCGGAATGCAGGCAGGCGCCGGATGCACATCGCGGCGGCTCTAAGAGCTGACCGCGTCTTTCCCTAAAGGAGGAATAATCTGTGCCGGATTTTAAATTGGATCGCCGGGACTTTCTGAAAGTGGGTGGAGCGTCAGCGCTAGGCGCGCCCATCCTGAATGAAGCGGGAACGGAGGCGGCTCCTGCCGCACCGCCGGCCCAAGCCCAAACGCCAAGCCAAGCGGGACAGAAACAGTTTCCGCAGCTTGCCATCATCACTCCCTACTCTCCCCAGAATTTGGCCTTTGCCGCGTCCGCGCATTATCAGGGAGTGGTGGCGCCGCTCACCAAGAACTTCAATCCCCAGCTCAGCGACTCCGCCATCGACAAGATTCTGGAGAGCGCGCGGAAAGCCAACGTGCGCATCATCAGCATTGAGTGCATGTGGGGCTTCAATCACATTGATCCCGACCCGGCCAAGCGACGTGAGGCGCAGGAAGGTTTCATCCGCTGCCTGGAGTTTGGCCACCGCCTGGGATGCAAGTTTGTAGGCACGTTCAGCGGCGGGATTCCCGGCGCCACCGATGATGACCAGGCAAAGGCGCTGGCGGAAGCCGTGAATGAGAAGTATGTGCCGGTTTTGGAAAAGCTCGACCTGGGCACGGGATGGGAGAACTTCCCGACCTCGGTAAACTTTGCCACCGTTCCGGGCATTTGGAAAAAGGTATTCGATCTTGTTCCCAGCCATCGCCTGGGGCTGGAGTTTGATCCCTCTCACCTGGTGCGGCAGTTCATTGATCCCATCCAGGCCGCCTGGGATTACCAGGACCGCATTCTGGCGGTCCATTGCAAGGACACGGAGATCACCCAGCCCGTGCTGCAGCAGGTGGGCATCGCGGGTAAAGGCTGGTGGCGGTACAGAATTCCCGGGCAGGGCTTGGTGGATTGGCCCAAATTCATCACCGTGCTTCTGCAAGCGGGGTTCAGCGGCGGCATGGCGGTGGAGCACGAGGACGAATTCTGGGATCAGCCGCACACTCCGCAGGTCCCGGAAATGGCGCAGGCGCGCAAGGACGGATTCATTCTGGCTTCGCGTTTCCTGCGCATGTATGTACCGGGGCGTTTGACGTAGCCTGGATTCAGTGCTGTTCACTTAAGGTCGGGTCGAGAGTGACTGCACAGCGTTTGACGAGAGCCCCTCACTTACCGCTTTGCGCTTCGCCTCTCCCTGTTCGCGGGGAGAGGGCTGAGGTGAGGGGCTGTCGGCTGTGAACGGGCGCGCTTGTGGGCGGCCGCGGCCGGCAAGCCAAAAAGGTCCTTGGGTAGTGGGTCAGTTTGCTGTAGCGGCGGTCTGTGACCGCCGAACTTTATTTCTCAACAGTTTCCGGCGCTCATAGACCGCCGCTACAGCAAACTGACCCACTACCAGTCCTTGACATCCATATACTTTTAGAGTAATATATGTATAGTTCACATCCATCAAAAGGGTTTCTCATGACCGGCGAATCTACATCGAAAAAGATGCCCAAAATGCCGCTTGAGGAACAAACCCATTGCGAGAGTGTGAAAAGCCAGTAAAAATGCGGGTACGAGAAAAAAGAAGAGAAAAAAAATTCTTTTTTGCCTGTGGAAAAGCCTTCAACCCATTGAAAAATATAGAAATCACAAGGAACAAAGCCAAAAACAAAGCCATTAGCGATGCATTGAAAACCTGACACCCCATACAGAATGCTAGAGTTACGTCGATTTTTCGAACAAATCCACGCAATTTACTTATAATCAACGTGTTACAAGCTTTGCGCGGAAAATCAGTGCAAAAACTGGCTTTGTTCCCACTTTTGGGTGGCTGGCGCAGACCCTAAGGGTCTGCGAACCGGGGGTACTTATGGATTCCCGCTTGCGCGGGAATGACCCTTCGTCGGCTGTGACTCTAGCTTTTGTTGTCACCCCCGCGCAGGCGGGGGTCCAGATTTCCGCTCCCCGCTTACGCCGGAACAAGCTCGGCGTGAATGACCGCGTTGGCGACCGTGACTGACCGCGGGTGTGCTACCATTTTTGCTTATGGAAGAAAGCGCTTCCAACCGAAGTCCTCAAATAGGCCGCTTTGCCATCTACGCATGGTTGGACTTGGTGTACAACATCCTGGTGATCCTCTGGGGCGCTGTCGTCCGCGCCACGGGATCTGGGGCGGGCTGCGGCGAGCATTGGCCCCTTTGCCAAGGCGTGGTGATTCCCCACGCCGGCAAGATCGCCACTGTCATTGAGTTCGCGCATCGATCGAGCAGCGGGATCGCCGTGATGCTGGTGGTGGGGTTGGTCCTGTTCGCTTTCCGCCGCTTTGACAAGGGTCATGCGGCAAGGCGTTATGCAGCGGCGGCGCTCTTCTTCACGCTCACCGAAGGGTTGATTGGCGCAGCCCTGGTGCTTCTTGGGGATGTCGGGGATAATGCTTCGATGTCCCGCGTGTTGGTCCTGTCCCTCCACTTGGTAAACACCTTCCTGTTGCTTGCCTCCTTGGCTCTGACCGCCAAATCAGCCGAGGGAGATCGAGCGGCGCGGCCATTCCAAGCTTTGGACAGGAAGGCTATGCCGCCCCAGGCTTCCGGCGCGGGCCTCTACATGGCCTATGGCTTCGGGCTAGCCGGCACACTGGCGATTGCCGTCACCGGCGCCATCGCGGCGCTGAGCGACACCCTCTTTCGAGCCACTTCCCTCGCCCAAGGGTTTCAGATGGACTTTTCGAATGCCTCGAACCCCATTCTGCGGCTGCGGATCATCCATCCCGCCATCGCCGTGATTGCCGGGTGTTTCCTGATGGTTCTGGCTGCGCACACGCTGATTTCGCCGTCTTCGGCAACGGCAAAACACCTGGCAAGCTATCTTCTTGGTCTGATTATTCTTCAATTTTCCCTGGGCGTACTGAACGTGGTACTGCTGGCTCCCCTCTGGATGCAAGTGCTCCATTTGCTGACGGCCGACTTGGTCTGGGTGACCCTTGTCCTGCTTTCTGCTGAGGTGCTGGACTCACGGCGCCAGGCTCGCGCGGGACATCTTCGGGAAGCAGTTCATTCCTACGCACGCTACATGAGGACGTAGGTCAGCGACGGGCATTTGCTGTAGCGCCGCTCGGAGCCTGCTCTAACGGGGAGCGGCGAAATCCGCCGGTCACAGACTGGCGCTACAGAACCGGGCGTCGCTGACTTACGACCGTGTGTATAACAATGGCTGAGAAAGGCCTCGTATTTTTCAAACGGTCGTCCCCGTGCCTTTGGCCAGGATCGTGAGCGCCTTAACCTCCTGCCGGATCCGATTCCATGCCTGCTCCACGTGGCGCAACTCGGTATACGTTTGGCCGACACAAAGCCGAAGCGCCAGGCGGCCGTCCAGCTTGGTATGGGTCAGGTAAATCGTGCCGCTGCGGTTGAGCCGGTCGAGCAACGTCTGATTGAACTCATCTCCGGCGCGGTGGCGGAAGCAAACCAGATTCAACGGCGCGGGCGCAGCCAGCTCGAAGCGTTCGTCTTCCCGCACCCAGGATGCAAACCTCTGCGCGAGCTGCACGTGGCGCCGCACATGGTGCTGCAACCCCTCCAGCCCATAGTGGCGGATGACAAACCACAGCTTCAGCGCCCGGAAGCGCCGGCCGAGCGGAATGTGCCAATCGCGGTAGTCAATCACCGCGCCGGACTCGGTGGCCTTGTTGCGCAGGTATTCGGGCAAGATCGACAAGGTCTGGATCAAGGTTTTGCGGTCCGCCACGTAGAAGCAGTCGCAATCGAAATTGGTAAACATCCACTTATGGGGATTAAAACAGTAGCTATCCGCCAGCTCCAGACCTTCCTGAATGTACCGGAACTCGGGGCACAGGGCGGCCGTGCCGCACATGGCCGCATCGGCGTGAAGCCACAAGCCGTGTTCACGGCAAATGGGCCCGATCCGGTGCAGTGGATCGAGGGCCTCTGAAGATGTAGTTCCCACCGTGGCGCAGACAAAGCAGGGCGTCTTTCCTGCCTGCTTGTCACGCTCAATTGCCTGGGCCAGCGCCTCCGGGCGCATGGCGAATTGTTCATCCACCTCGATCAGGCGCAGGTTCTCTTCGCCGAGGCCCGTGATCTTCATCGCCTTCAAGATGGACGAATGAGCCTGGGCGGAGGTGTACGCTACCAGATGGCCGTCACATCCGCGCTGGTTGCTGGCGAAATTCGTGGCGCGCTCGCGGGCGGCAAGTAGCGCGCAGAGAGAAGAACTGGAGGCCGTGTCTTGGATCACACCGCCGCCGGCGCCGCTGGATAGGAACTTGGCCGGCAGTCCCAGCATCGCAACCAGCCAGTCCAATACATGGGTTTCAAGCTCGGTCGCGGCCGGGCTGGTGGCCCACAACATGCCTTGCACGCCGAGCCCGGCTGAGAGCAATTCTCCCAGAATGGCGGGCCCCGAACTGTTCGACGGGAAGAAGGCGAAGAAATTAGGTGATTGCCAGTGCGTCACGCCGGGGAGGATCAATTTCTCCACATCGGCGAGGATGGCGTCAAAGGATTCGCCCACGGCGGGCGGCTCGGTTGGAAGCGAGGCGCGAATCTGGCCCGGTTCCACTTGCGCGAGCACAGGGAACGACTCAATGCGCTCGTGGTAGCCGGCAATCCAATCGATCATGGCTTTCCCGTAACGCCGAAATTCGGCCGTGCTCATGTGATAGTTCTTGGCTTCTTCTGCCATTCGATCTCCCGGTCCACCCACAGATTTGGCGACGGGCGGACAAACTGTCCACAGACGGTCCTTCTGTTATACAACAGGAATCTTCCTGAAGCTCATGTGACTTGGCGGAGCCGGCAAATGAATGAACCGGCTCCGAGTGGTTTGGATGGCCGACTTCGTGTTACTTTCGAGAGGCAACGCGAAAGGCTACGGCGGAGGCTTTCACACAGATCCAGAAATCCTCGCAAGGAAGTCGATTGCGAACTGTCACCCTCTGCATGCTGATGATCTGGTCCCTGCTTACGGCAGGTTCCGCGCCTGCGTCGTCCCCAGCCGGTAACCCTCGCGGCAACCAGGCTGCGGCGCAGCGGGGACCATCTCAAGGTACGAAGCTCATCGCTCTGACCTTTGACGATGGCCCGAAGCCTTACGTCTTGATGGGCACGCGGTCGGGAAAAGGCATCCCGTCCGCAAGTTTATTGGACTTGCTGGACCGTGAGAATGTGAAAGCGACGTTCTTCGTGATGGGCTGGCGGCTCTCCAAGAACGCCGACCCGTTATGTCGCAAAGTGGACGGCGGCGTTTGCCGGGAAGCGGCGGAGGAGGAACACCGGCGAGGCCACGAGATTGAAAATCACACCTACGGCCACGGCGATTTCCAGTTGATGGAAAAACGGTACGGCGACGCATGGATTCTCCATGATATCGGCCGCGCCTCCCAAGTGATCCAGGGTATTACCGGCGTGAAGCCGGTATTCCTGCGGCCTCCGGACTGGGACATCTGGCCAGCCCTCCAACAAAAGATCGAGGCAGACGGCTACCGCGTCATGACCAAATCCCATTCCGTAGCGCCGGATTTGCGGGACGTGGATTCCGAAGACTACTTCTGTGTTGGCCATGATCTCTCGAAGTGTCCCAAGCCGTCGGATTATGACTACGTTTTGCGCACCCTCGCCCAGCGCGAGCGCCAAGGGATTTACGATCACATCCTGGTGTTCCACGAACTGCCGCAGTCCGTACAGTTGCTCACCCGGCTGATTCCAGAGCTTAAGACCAGAGGCTATAGCTTTGTCACGCTGCGCGCTTACATGGCAGTGGTAAAGCGGCAGCATTGAAGCGTGATGGCCTATGGAAACAGCTCTCCTTGGACTGGCTTTGAATGTTTTGCAAGGCCCTTCTCACGAATGTGTTATAGTGAATCTGCGCTTAATACCTCGGTTGTGTGGTGCGGTTGCTCTGGGTTCAGTTCATGATCTGAGACCTCCCACCTTCAGTTCCCTCCGGATGGCTTCAGCGTAATTCAAACCAAAACTGGCTTTGCAAGTTGCTGTGCTCGCCCGGAAGCCCGTGTGCGCGCCGCGTTCGCTTCCGCCAGAGAGAAGGCAATATCGATGCACAATTTTTCTGAATTTCCCATATCCACTTACACCAAGGAGCGCCTGGCGCTGGCGCATTTTTCGACGCCCACTCCGGTTCAGGCTGCGGCCATTCCGCAGGCGCTTGAAGGCAAGGACATCCTCGCCACCGCCCAGACCGGCACGGGCAAGACGCTGGCATTCCTAATCCCGGTCATCGAGCAACTCCTCCGGCAAAAGCCGGCTGGGATCGCGGCGCTCGTACTGGTTCCAACCCGTGAGCTCGCCATGCAGGTGGTGGATCAATATAACGCTTTAAGAGGCAAGCAACTTCCACCCGCAGCTCTGGTGGTGGGCGGGTTGTCTGAAGGACAGCAACTGAACGCCATCCGCAGGGGCGCTCGCCTGGTGGTCGCCACACCGGGCCGATTGGAAGACTTTCTTGACCGCAAACTCTTTAACTTCCACGCGCTGCGCGTTCTAGTCCTGGACGAAGCGGATCGCATGTTAGACATGGGATTTCTTCCCGCCATTCGCAGGATTGCGTCCATTCTGCCCAAAGAGCGCCAGACGATGTGCTTTTCCGCTACGCTCGAAGCCTCGGTGGCACACCTGGTCAATGATTATCTGAAGAATCCGGTGCGTCTGGCGTTTGGGTCAATTCTGAAGCCCTCGGAGAACGTGCGAGTCCAGGCGTTTGAGGTTGTTGCCGGCCGCAAACACGAAGTGCTCCACCGGTTGCTTTCCCAGGAGACTGGCCGCTGCCTGGTCTTCGCGCGCACGAAGCGCGGAACCGAGCGGCTTGCCAGGACCCTGAACCGCGAAGGGTTCGCCGTGGCCATGATTCATGGTGACCGTTCGCAATCCCAACGGACTGCAGCCCTGGCCGGATTTCAGCAGGGCCGCTACCGCGTGCTGGTGGCAACCGATTTGGCTTCCCGTGGCATTCACGTCCAGGACATTGCCCACGTCATTAACTACGATCTGCCCGAGGTCGCGGAGAACTTCATCCACCGCGTAGGGCGTACCGGCCGTGCCGGCGAACGCGGCGTGGCTTCGACGCTCTTCGAAAGAGAACAGCGGGCAGATTTGCGCCAATTGGAACGTACGCTCGGCATCCGGATGGAGAGGATCGAGATGGGTGAAGACCGGTCTGTGACAAAGGTCCCAAGGCAACCAGGCCCACGCCGCATGGAAGCACCCGCCAGATCCGGGTTAACCCGGCTTCCGCGGAAGGTTTTACAAGCGCAGAGCCATCTGTCGCAAAGACTACAATGTAAAGCAGCGAGTTGAAAATCGAGGATTGATGAAGGGCGGCGGAAGACTCCACCCGCCGCCCCGAATGGAAGGTTAAATATCGTAGTAAAGGGCGAACTCGTAGGGATGCGGACGCATGCCGACGGCCTGGACCTCATTCTTCATCTTGTAATCGATCCAAGTTTCGATCAGCTCTTCGCTGAAGACGTCGCCCTTCAGCAAGTAGTCATGATCCTTCTCGAGCGCCCGAAGCGACTCTTCGAGCGTTCCGGGGAGGGACGGGACTTTCTTCAATTCCTCGGGGCCGAGATCGTAAATATCCTTGTCGAGCGGCTCGCCCGGATCGATCTTGTTCTCGACTCCGTCCAGTCCCGCCATCAACATGGCAGCAAACGCCAGGTAAGGGTTGCAGGAAGGATCGGGGGGGCGGAATTCCAGACGCTTTGCTTTCGGGCTGGCCGAATACATGGGAATGCGAACTGCTGCGCTACGGTTGCGCCGCGAGTAGGCCAGGTTCACAGGCGCTTCAAATCCCGGCACCAGCCTCTTATATGAATTGGTGGTGGGAGCGGCAAGCGCCACGATGGAGGGCGCATGCTTCAACAGACCGCCGATATACCACAGCGCCGTTTGGCTGAGGCCGGCGTACTTGTCTCCGGCGAAGAGCGGTTTCCCGTCTTTCCAGATGCTCTGGTGGGTGTGCATGCCAGACCCGTTATCCTGAAACAGCGGCTTCGGCATGAAGGTGACGGTCTTGCCATACTGATACCCCACATTGCGCACGACGTACTTGTAGATCATCATGCCGTCGGCGGATTTTAACAGGGAGTTGAAGCGCTGATCGATTTCGGATTGGCCCCCAGTGGCCACTTCGTGATGGTGGCACTCAATGGTGAGGCCGGCTTTCTCCATGGCCAGCACCATTTCGCTTCGCAAGTTCTGGTAGTGGTCCGTGGGCGGAACCGGGAAGTAACCTTCCTTGTAACGCGGCCTGTAACCCAGGTTATCCTTCTCACGGCCTGAATTCCACCGGCCTTCTTCGGCGTCGATGAAATAATAGCCGTGTTGCTGGGCCTGATCGAA
This sequence comes from uncultured Acidobacteriota bacterium, assembly GCA_937900045.1. Classification (GTDB taxonomy): domain Bacteria; phylum Acidobacteriota; class Terriglobia; order UBA7540; family UBA7540; genus CALCEB01. The sequence goes on along the minus strand of CALCEB010000051.1, from coordinate 17,948 downwards.
ACGGATGTTATCGAAGATGAAGAATTCCGCTTCCGCGCCGAAATACGCAGTGTCCCCGACGCCGCTGTAGGCCAGGTAATTTTCAGCCTTCTTGGCGATGTTCCGGGGGTCCTTCAGGTAATGCTCCTTGGTGGTGGGATCAACAATGTCGCCGATCATCACCAGCGTGGGCGTATCCGTAAAAGCATCCAGCATGTACCAGCTTGGATCAGGAACCAGCAGCATGTCGCTCTCGTGAATGGCCGCCCATCCGCGGATACTCGATCCATCCATGCCGAACCCGTCCTCAAACGAGCCCTCGTCCACTTGATCGATCGGATAGGTGACGTGATGCCAGATCCCGGGCAGATCGGTGAAGCGAAGGTCCACCATCTTGACGTTGTTCGCGGCGGCGAACTCAAGGACCGTCTTGGCGTTCATGAAGCCTCCATAAATTTATTTTCTGGTTAAAATAACCGCCCGGTGATTGGCGGATCGTGGCCGGGCCTTACACCATAACGTGAGCGGTGCCGATAGTCAAGGGCTCGTATCGCGCGGTAGTGGTACGTTTTCGCTGCTGTAGCGGCGGTCTGTGACCGCCGAACTTTATTTCTCAACAGCTTCCGGCGCTCCCTGTCAGGGCAAGCTCCGAGCGCCGCTACAGCAAACTGACCCACTACCTATCGCGCAATGTTGAACCGGCAGAGATAGTAAGCCTGTTTCATTCTGTTAACAATAGTCTGCCTGCGGCTAGGCCCTCCGCCGGGGCCTGAACGGGTCGCTGGTATACTTTCCTGGCTTGCCATTTCCCCATGTAACTTGCGGCCGAGTTAAGGGTTATGTCTCAACCGCTGGAATTCATCGACCCCACGGGGTCAAGGTTCGCCCCATCATGCTTTAGACCATCATCCCTTCCCAGAAACTGTCCGATTCGGCCGGACTGCTGTTATTCCTCCAGCCTTTAGATTCGGGGCCACGAAGAAAATGGATGCTCGCATCAACAGGAATGATAAGATCTTCAGCTCTCGGAGCGGGGCCCAGCGCCCCGCGGCATGGTGTGTTTCAATCCGCCCGGAGGCGATTCAGTTATTGACATTCCAGCCCGGAACATGAAAATCGGATTGAGGTGGCTTATGAAAATGAAATGCATTACGGCCATTGCCGGGCTCGCTTTGCTGGGAACCTTGATTCCGCTGCGTGGCCCGGCAAGCCTCGCTGCAAACACCTCCGACTGGGTCAATATTTTTCCTCTGCCTTCATTTAAGGGCTGGACGCGCATCGCCATCCCACCGGGCCGCGCCTTGAGCCCAAGGTCGCAATGGAGCGTGGATACTGTCAATCATACGATTGTCTGCGCCGGCAACGGTGGCCACGAATGGCTGCGATGTGACCGCGAACTTGGCGACTTTTTGTTCCACGTCGAGTGGCGGCTGACCCGCGTCGAGGGCGCGAAGAACTACAACAGCGGCGTCTTTGTGCGCAACAATCCTGACGGCCGCGTCTGGTATCAGGCCCAGGTGGGAAGCGCCAGCGGCGGCTACTTGTTTGGGGACAATCCTGAGAACGGGAATCTGGCGCGTTTTAACCTGGAGTCCAAGCTCACCGGAAATCGCGTCAAGGCGGCCGGGCAGTGGAACGCGTATGACATTCGCTGCCAGGGTAAAAAAATCATCTTGATGGTGAACGGAACGAAAACTAGCGAATTTGACCAGTGTAACAATCCCAAGGGCTATTTGGGCCTGGAGGCTGAAGGCTCGCGGATTGAGTTCCGCAACCTTCGCATCAAGATACTGCTTTGAGCGCCCTGCCGAATGGCCCTTCGGCTTTTCGCTCATATGGATTGCTTTGAGGCCTGCTCCAAGTCGTAAATTCTACCCTGCTTCCACGATTTGCACGATCCCGTCGAGAGGAACGCGAACCCAGTCCGGCCGATTGTTGAGTTCGTAATCCAGCTCATAGACAGCTTTGTCAAGTTGAAAAGCCCGGAGGAGAAGTTCCAGGTCCTCTGGGCCTTGGGGCAAGAGAGGCGATCGGCCCGCCACTAACAGGTACTCTTTCAGGAAGGCGGCGGAAACATAGGTTTGCCAGTAACCAGCCCAAGCTTTCAACTCGCGCCTGTCCCGAAGCTCAGTTCCATTTGGCGCCGCCTGCCCCAAGAGAGCACTTTCAGCCGCGTAATGGAATGACCTGAGCATTCCAGCGACATCTTGAAGCGGCGATCGTTTGATTTGGCGCTCGCTCAGCGGCCTTGCCGGCTCACCTTCAAAATCGATGATTACAAAATCCCCATTCGCGCAGAGAACTTGCCCCAGGTGAAAGTCACCGTGAATCCGAATGCGGAGGGCTTCGAATTCCTTGTCCACGACCGGACGAAATTGCGCCAGGACTTTATCTTCAAGACTTAGCACTTTTTGGACCTGTTCCTGACCTGCTTCTGGAAGGGTGTTCAATCGATTCCTCAAGAGGCCGAAACTACGGGTTGCTTGAGCACACATCGCGCCAAAAATGGAGTCTCGGTAAGCCCGAGAAAAGGGTTCTGGAGCAAACTTCGGATCACTAGAATCCGACGCGAGCGCGAGATGCAGATCCGCAGTGCGCCGGCCCAAAAGTTGCGCCGAATCCAAATAAGAGCCAATCCGCTTGCGCGCAATTTCTGGAATTGCTTCGATTGCCAATGAAAACAGGGAGTCTTTCGAGATTTGGAGATCGAAGCCCGGATACCGCGATGCGCTCTCTAAATAATCTTCAAGAACTGCGAGCGTATAATGCCAAGCGTCTCCTTGGTTCCGGACAAATTCCTGAAGGAAGGCAATGCTAACCGGCGCTGCCTCACCGTGGCGATAGACGATATCCCCTGCGACCTGTGGGACATGAGCGAATGAACAGCGATGGGTGAGAAAAACACCGAGGTCAACGTCCAGGTTAATGCCTTCTTCCAGGCGGCGGAAGAACTTCAAAATAAACCGGTCTCCGTAGACGACCGAAGTATTGCTCTGTTCCCGCCTTACCAATGAAGGCTCCAGGCCGCCCCCCGATTGGGCCTGATGGATAAGGCGTTCAAATGCCACGGTTGGAGCCGCGTGAATTTCTCCCGCTTTTCCCCGAAAGATCGAGCGGCGGCGGATGCCTTCAAGGAGCAACATGCAAAAGTTCCGATCCCATAAGGCATCCAGCAGGAAGATATCTTTATGACCATCTCTGGAAGGAAGCTGCAGAATAGGGACTGAAGGCTCCCTGGCCTGCAGCCTTACTGCTTCTTCCGCTGAGAGCAATGTTAGGGGCAAAACGTAAGTCTCCGGGGCAGCCTCTGCATAAACAACAAAGGCCAGAATGATGAATACTCCAGCCGCTGGTTCATCTGCAACGGAGATGAAATCCTGGATTTCGACAGAACGGATAGTCTTCGCTTTTCCCCCAAACCAGCGTTGTTTGCGAAGAAACTCCGGCAGAAGCGGCGGCAGGCCGCTGGCGAGGTATTCACAAAGTTGGTCCTTCCCGCGAGCTTTTTGCATCTCTTTTTTAAGATGCCTTTTGCAGCCGGAATGGCGGCTGCAAATTACACATGGCGTCCTAACCTGCCGGCGGTCTAGCCCGCGAAGCTGGCGCGGAGCGAGCTATGGAAAAAGGGCGTTGTTGTTATATTCCGGCAGCCGTGGCCGCCAGCGCGGTCATTCCCGCGAAACTTGTACCCGCGAAAGCGGGGAGCGGTGCGTTACTAAACCCCAGGGCTTGCGTCTCCGGGCTACTCGCTGCCGGGCCTTCGTCAATAAGGAACCCCCAGTCCCCTACCATTCCTGATATTACAGATGGGACATTCCATCTTCTTCTTCCTTGTTATCCTCCGCAAATCGTTTTTCCAGAATGCGCCTGGCAACATCACGTCCCCCCAGGCCGAAGGCCAGCGCGAGACCCAGCATCAGAGCCCCGAAGAAAATTGCAAACGCGACGAGCACAACCCCATGACCTAACCCGATTCTTTCCAGAGCCATGGTCACAACCAGAATCACGATAATGAACCGGACAACCCCGCTCAGGAGCCGGGGCGACGATGAGTTTGCATTCACCGCAGCCAGCAATGTGGCGCGAGCGGCAAAATTCGCAATCAACAACCCGACAAAAAGGATCACCAACGCCACGAAGATTTGCGGGATAAGAAGGAAAAACCTAGAGATTTCTTCCTGCAGGGCCAGGACTCCCAGCGCGCTCACCCCAAAGAGCATGAAGCTCACCCAGACCACCCAGAATACCAATCGCGCCAGAAGGTCGCTGGGGGATGGCAAAGCCGTCTTGGGCATCATCTGGGTAATGCCGGCGCTTTCAAATAGAGAGTTAAATCTGAGGAACAAAAGGATGCGGCGCAGAATTGCTTTCACAATCCACGCCACCACCCCTCCCACCACAATGATGATGGTCATGGCAAGCAATCGGGGCAAGAACTCCATCACCATTGCGGAGAAGTTACCCAGAGTGTCAGTCAGATTCTTTATAATAAAATCTCCCATACACCACCTCACGCGCTCGCACTCCAGCGTTCAATCAAATATGACTTTGATTGTTGGTATTGAAGCCGGAGGGCTTTGAGTTTTTCGCCCAAATCTGTGATGCCAGCCTCATGATTCTCATGCAGAAAAGAACTGATCCGGCCGCGATACAACGGCGTTAGGGCTTGGAGAATGTGGTCCCGATTGATGACGGAGTGGTGAAAGGAGGCGGCGAATTCATAAACCGTCTTCACCCACAGGTCGTCGGGCAGACAAAACTCCCGGTCGCTGAGTTTTGCAATTTCCCGGATTCTTTGCAGGGTGTCCGGGGAAAGAATCAGATCGTGGACGGAAGCCAGCTCTTGAACTCCGGTCTGAAACATCTGGAACATGCGCTTGCGGTCGACGCGGACGGCCGGCAGTTCCATATCATTTTCAAATCCAAACACCGGAACAGCTTCCACTTGATTCCGCGACATCCAGAACTGCTGATGAGTTTCGAGGCAGTTGAAGAGCGCCCCCACAACCTGTTGAATGGTCCCGGCGAGGTCCAAACCCCCGGACTTGGGAGCGTGAATTTTGGGCCCCAGAAACGACTGGCCCAGGCGAAAGCCTCCGGCCATAGCCGTAGTGGTCATCCAGACCTCGGCGCCTTGCCGCATAAATTCCTTTGAAAACACATCCTCATTCATATACTGCGCAGCAAGCCGTCCCGAAAATGCCAATTCTCCGCCATAGGGCTCTTGTATTTCATAGCCGTAGGCCGCCGCGATCAGCGGAGACAAGATTTGCTTGAGCAATAATCCGTCAAATTTATGCCGCAAATAAATTGGAGCCACAAAGTCAACATTCTCGCGGTAAATGGGGCGGATCAAGCCCTCGATCCATTCCGGCGTCATGCTTTCCAAGTCGGGTGAAATGACGGTGCAAGCTTTTACCCGGAGGAGATCGGCGGCGGCAAAAATCGTGCGGAAGGCGCCACCTCTCCCCCAGATGGCCCGATGGGGGGTTGCCAGGGTGTGCATCGTTCTTAGAGGAGGCGCTGCGAGCATCGTCCGGAAATCGGGGGGTGCAATACTCTTTACCAGGTTGAGTGTGCCATCCCGGGAGCCTCCATCTGAGATGACGATAGCGGCGCGCTGCCTGGGAAAATACTTAACCAATCCAACCTGGATTGCCCGAACCGTACGCTCGATGGTCCTGGCGTTATTGAGCGTGGGGACACCGGCGAGGATATCGGCTTCGCCGGCGGCTGTGATTTGTTGCAAGAATTCGTCCGACAGAAACGTGTCTTCGCTCAAAACCAGCCTCCGCTGCAGCCAGCGCGGAACCTCTTAATCTTTGCCCCAGAACGGTAAAGCACTCAGATTCTACGCAGACGGAACCAATAAAACTGATAAGGACCCAGTGTCAAAAGGTAAGGGCGGTCCATGACGCGGGGGAACGGATTTCCACCGAACATTTCGATGGGAATCGTCCCTTTGAAGCGCCGGAGATCGAGCTCCACAGCTTGCGCGGAGCTTGACAGGTTGTTCACAACGAGCACCCTTTCGTTGCCGAGCTCGCGCACATAGGCTAGAACGCGATGATTGGGGGGCGTCAAAAACTCAAGCGTACCCCGCCCAAAGACCCGGCTGGACCTTCGCAATACAATAAGGCGTTTCATCCAGGAGAGGATGGAATGAGGAAATCTTCTTTGCGATTCCACGTTTACGGTTTGGTAGCCGTAAACGGGATTCGAGATCAATGGCAGGTAGAGCTGTTCGGGGTCGGCATTGGAAAAGCCGGCATTCCAGCCTCCACACCACTGCATGGGCGTGCGGACACCATTGCGGTCTCCCACGTAAACGTTATCCCCCATCCCAATTTCGTCCCCGTAGTAAATGATGGGGCTTCCCGGCAGTGACATGAGGATTCCGTTCATGAGCTCGACGCGCCGGCGGTCATTTTCGAGCAAGGGGGCGAGGCGCCGGCGAATGCCCAAATTAAGCCGCGTGAGTTTGTCTTTGGCGTATTCGTCATACAGATAGTCGCGTTCCTCGTCCGTCACCATCTCAAGCGTCAATTCGTCATGGTTGCGCAGAAACATGCCCCACTGGCAATTCTCCGGGAGGGCGGGAGTTCGCTGCAGGATGTCCATGATGGGCTTGCGGTCTTCCAGCTTCACGGCCATGAACATTCTCGGCATCAGAGGGAAATGGAATGCCATCTGGCATTCGTCGCCTGATCCGAAATAGGCAACCGCATCTTCCGGCCATTGATTGGCTTCAGCCAGAAGAAATCTACCCGGATAGTTCTCATCCATTCGTCTTCGCAAATGCTTCAGAACCGCGTGAGTTTCCGGAAGGTTCTCACAGGAGGTGTTTTCACGCTCCACCAAGTAAGGCACCGCATCTAGCCGGAAGGCGTCAACACCAATGTCAAGCCAGAACTTCATGATGTTCCAGACTTCCTCCAGGACGGCTGGATTGTCATAATTCAAATCGGGCTGGTGGCTAAAAAACCGGTGCCAATAATAAGATTTGGAGATCGGGTCCCAAGCCCAGTTGGAGAGTTCCGTATCGGTGAAGATAATACGCGCCTGGCGGTACCGCTCCTGGGTGGAGCTCCAGACGTACCAATCGCGCCGCGGATTGTTCTGGGAACGGCGCGCTTCCTGGAACCAGGGGTGCTGGTCCGAAGTATGGTTGACCACAAGCTCGGTCAGCACCCGCATTCCCCGCCGGTGAGCCTGGTCGAGGAACAGTTTGAAGTCGTCCAGAGTGCCATATGACGGATGGACATCGGTATAGCTGGAAATGTCATATCCGTCGTCTTTCAGTGGAGACGGATAGAAGGGCAGGAGCCACAGGGTATTGGCCCCCAAGTCCTGGAGGTAGTCGAGCTTCTGCGCAAGTCCGCGAAAGTCACCAATGCCATCGTCGTCACTATCGAAAAATGCCCGGACGTGGACCTCATAAAGGACCGCATCCTTGTACCAGAGCGGGTCGCCGTCGGTTTGAGGGTTAGTCATCGCGGTTGACGCCTCTAAACAATTCTACCCGCTCCCAACTGCACCGGCTGCTGCAAGATGCAACGGCGGCTCGCTCGCCCCTTACTGGTAGTAATCAACGCCGCGTTCGGTGCGAAGAAACCGGCGCACCCGGAAGATATGAGCGGGCAGCCCATGCGGATCCAATTCCACGTAGTTTCGTGATCCGTGCCAAATATACCGGGCGCCCGTCAGCAGGTCGTGCACCTCGTAAGGATGGAAGGGGTCGAGGCGCAGCGCATCCATTGGAAGATCCACCCACCCAGATTGTTTCCATTTTGGATCCAGATTCACAATCACAAGAACAATATTTGAGAGATCAGCGGTTGTCTTGCTGTACGCAATCAGTTGCTCATTATCAACTGGATGGAACAAGAGGGTCCGGTCCATTTGGAGGGCCGGATTCTGCTTGCGCGCTTGATTAACTCGTGCAATCAAGTCTTTCAAGCTTTCCGGCGCGGAAGTATTCCAATACCGGACTTGGTATTTTTCGGCGTCCAGGTATTCTTCCTTTCCCGGCGCGAGAGGGCGATTTTCGCAAAGCTCAAATGCAGGACCGTAAATCCCGAAGTTCGCCCCCAGCGTGGCCGCCAATACCAACCGGGTTATGAAGGCAGTGCGGCCTCCGCTCTGAAGGTACTCCGTAAGAATGTCAGGGGTGTTGGGCCATAAGTGGGAACGGAAAAATTCGCTGACCTCCGTCTTGGTAAGTTCGGTGAAATATTCGGTAAGCTCCTGCTTGGTGTTGCGCCAAGCAAAATACGTGTATGACTGGCTGAAACCCAGCTTGGCAAGCCGGTACATGACTTTCGGCCGCGTAAAGGCTTCTGCCAAAAAAAGTACTTCGGGATGCAGCGATTTAATCTCGTTTATGAGCCACTCCCAGAATACGAACGGTTTCGTGTGTGGGTTATCCACACGGAAGATTCGAACGCCATGGTCCATCCAGAAGAGTACAACACTCTTGAGCTCCTGCCACAGTTCTTGCCATTGACAGGTCTCGAAATCAAATGGAAAGATATCTTCGTACTTCTTGGGCGGGTTTTCCGCGTACTGCACGGACCCATCAGGACGCTGCTGGAACCATTCCTTATGTTCCTTGACATACGGGTGATCCGGCGAGCATTGGTAGGCCAGATCCAAAGCAACTTCAATCCCGAAATCGCCGCATTTTGACACCAGCCAGTCAAAATCAGCGATGGACCCAAGCTGCGGATGGATGGCCTTGTGCCCACCCTCAGCGCCACCAATGGCCCAGGGACTCCCCACATCGTCTGGACCTGCAATGGTGGAGTTGTTCTTCCCTTTGCGATGGGTTGTGCCAATCGGGTGGATTGGAGGAAGATACAAAACGTCAAAACCCATCTCTGCGATTTCGGGAAGCCGGGCTTCGCAATCTTTGAAGCTGCCACGCCTTCCGGCATCCGGGCTGGCTGACCGGGGAAACATTTCATACCATGCGCTGAACCGGGCCTCCTCACGGTCCACGACGATCCCCAGCCAGGGGTCATAAGTTGTGGCGAACAACCGTTCGGCGTGCCTGGACATCAGGTCATCAAGCTCATCACCGAGTATTCCCACGAGTTTGGGTTGAAGGTCCATTGTAGGTTTGGAGCTTTTGATCTCACCGGAAATCTGCTGCAGGCATTTGCCCAGAAAGCTCAAGCGCTGGGCATCGCCGCCGGAAGCCCGCCGCCCTGCGGTTTTGATGAGTTCTACCCCCGTAAGCAGATCGACGGCCACGTCACTTGCCGCTTCCATTTTCTTTTGAAGGTCGCGCTGCCACGACCTGAAACGGTCAACCCAGGCAACGAGGGTGTACTCGTAGCGCCCCAGAGAGGTCACCTGGAACTCCCCGCTCCAACGGTCATTGCCGGTCTCCAGCATCTCAACTTCGTTTTGGGTTCCTTGAGGTTCTGCGGCGTGCCGGTAACACAACCTTGCTGAAAGCAGGTCATGCCCATCCGCGAAGATATCAGCGGTCACAGATATCCAGTCACCCACAATTCGCTTGATGGGGAAACGCCCCCAGTCAATTTGCGGAAGAACATGTTCGATGACCGCGCGGGACCGTGGGTTTACAGCCGAGCCTAGACTTTGAAACGCAATTCGATTTTCGTTCATGCCCTTTCAGCCCGTCGCAATCACCGGAGGTCTTCTTAGCTCCATCCCCGTAGCAAGCGTAACCGTGCGGTTGATCTGCTTTGCGATATTTCTAGACCAATTCTCTTAGTATTCCGGGTTAAGTATTGCCCTTGTAACCCAGCACAGGGCTTCAACCATGCCACAAGTTACGGTTCCAAAGTTTGGAGTTCCGCAAGGTCCTCACCGGCTGAAGCCGTCTGTATCCATCGCTCCTTTCTTTGCAGCTTTAGCCCTGCCCTATCAAATTACAGTGTAACTTAGTCCGGTATAATCAGCAGGAAGATGAAAAAGGTCCGGTACGAGGCACCGAATAGAAGAGTTAGTTGTAGCGGCCTGGGGAAAACAACGAAATCGACGGGCGCACCCCGCAGTGGCTATTTCGGATCGTGCCATCCGCCAACATCGGCAGCAAGCCGGGCGGCGTCGGGCGGCCCCCAGGAACCCGGCTCGTAGGCTTGAACAGGCGTCGCGTTGTCGAGGATTGGCCCGACAATAGACCAAGCCGCTTCCACTGCATCCTCGCGCACGAAAAGTTGGCCGTCTCCAGCCATCGCATCGGTCAGCAGCCTCTCGTAAGCTCCTGACTCGTCGCCTTCCGGCTTCTCAACTGCGGAGAGTTCAGTGGCGATTGGAACCATCTTTGGACCTGGCCGCTTAATCCTGGCGCCAAGACTTAAGTTGAGATCAGGACCTAATCGAAATCTGAAGTAGTTACTTCCGCTCTCCGAATTATCAAAGGGCGGTTCCTTAAGCTTAACCAGCACTTCGGTGGCAGTAACCGGCAGGTATTTCCCCGCTCGAATCAAGAACGGCACGCCCGCCCATCGCCAGGAATCCACCTCAAGCCGGAGGGCGGCGAATGTCTCAACTTGCGAGTCAGGCGCAACGCCTTTTTCATTGCGATAGCCTCGAAACTGACCGCGGACAGTGTGGACCGGATCCAGGGGCGGAATCATGCGGAAGACTTTCACCTGTTCGTCGTGCAGCGATTCGAAGTACATGCTGGTGGGTGGTTCCATCGCCAGAAAAGCCACTACCTGCATCATGTGATTTTGCACCACATCGCGGATTGCGCCGACGGTATCATAAAGACTTCCTCTTCCCGCCACCCCAAAGGCCTCTGCCATCGTAATCTGTACGCTGTGGACATAGTGACGATTCCAAATCGGTTCCAGGAAGGTGTTGGCGAAACGGAAGAGGAGCAGGTTTTCGACAGCATCCTTCCCCAAATAGTGGTCGATTCGGAAGATCGAGGACTCCGGAAACACAGCATGGAGGATTTGGTTCAGTTTCTGCGCGGATGCAAGATCCCGGCCGAAGGGCTTTTCAATAATCACCCGCCCGCCATTGGAACACGCCGATTTACCAAGGGCCTCGATAACACTCCCAAACAGATTCGGCGGAATCGCCAGATAGTGAATGGGGTGGCTCGCATTCCCCAGCATCTTGCGCAGCTTGGAGAAGGTGTCAGGATCCTGGTAGTCACCGTCAATATATTGCAGTAAGGAAACCAACTTGGCAAAGGATTCTTCATCAACCCCGCCGCTGTGCTCCTTGAGACTCTCGCGGGCCCGGGCACGCACTTGATCGATGTTCCAACCTGATTTGGCGACGCCAATTACCGGCGCCTTCAGAGTGCCGAGGCGAATCATCGCCTGCAATGCCGGAAAGATTTTCTTATAAGCGAGATCGCCCGTTATGCCAAAAAATACCAATGCGTCCGAAATGACCGCGGTCGCGGGCTTCCCCCGCAGAATTGCGTCTTCTGATGGGTTGGTTTTCATGTTTTGAATCTCTTGGCGTGCATAAAGGTGGAGTAGTGCCTTCGCAATTCAGCCGGTCTTGGTTCTGCATTATTTCTTCCAAACCCGCAACTCTCCATCATAAGCGTTTAGCTTATCTGTCCGCCAGATTCTTTGCGGTTGGGTGCCGGCACAGTTTGTTGTAACGGCGCTCTATGAGCGGTGAGCGGCTCCAATCCTGCTATGCCAATCAGGTTGTGGCTTTTCCACGGCAACCGGGATGTTCGCAACCGCAATTGATTTCAGGCCGGTCCCTGGCTGACTCACAATAGGGGCTGCAAAATCTATCTTCTCCTGAAACCGTACAACTGCAGGATGGATGTGCACACTTTTTGACTTTTTCGTTTGCCATTACTATCCTCCGGGTGACAGTGGATGCCCTTCATCAGATTGGATTCTTTTGCTGAGAGGACGGGGCGCAAACAAATGTCGTCAGAATCAAATCAGCCCTATCCATTTCTGCGCCGCATCCTGAAGAAAACGTGAAGCCGGATTCAAACCCTCAACATCCAAGCAATAAGACCGGGGCTGGCATTCTTGATCTGTCCCACTAATCTGGACTATTCATGATCCTGCTATCGAGACTGTCAGGCCGGGTTTTCAACCCTGACGAAGGTGGAATTTCAGGACAGTCTGCAGCTTTGAGCCTTAGGGAACACTTCAGATTGCGCCCGGGTGATCAGGGGTCTGTGAGGAGACTGGCAGGATCGGGTATGGGCCATGGCCTGACAGCCAACTGGAGCCAACAAGTCTTTGGAAAAGGAGCGTTATGCCAAAAGGAAAGCACCTGCGTGGAGTCAGCGAAAAAGAGCAACGGGAGTACGAACATATCAAGAATAAAGCTGAAAAATCCGGACGCTACGGCAAGCGCGCAAAGGAAGTGGCTGCGCGCACGGTTCTGAAGCAACACAAGGAAAAAGGCCACAAGAGGGGCGAGTAACCCTTCGGACCCGGAGAATTGGGCTTCATCCCGCCTGAACCCGGTGGATGCCCCCAAGATGATTGACGACCGCACAGACAGTAAAATAGAACGCTATCTTGCTCGTAGCTCTCTATTCTTGAGCTTAATTTTTCTTGCGCTTCTCCTCGCCTTTTTCTTCGTGGCGAGCTCGCTTTGCATCACCATCATCGCATCCAGCTTCCTTGCCATTTTGGTGGATCCTCTGGTGATCCAGTTGGAGCGGCTGAGGGTCAGCCGGGCTGTAGCCTCCGGAATCGTAATGCTTTGCGGCATTATCCTCGTTGGCTTTATGGGTTACGGAATTGCGCTGAAGGCTAACTTTTTCGCCCGCCAAATCCCTGCCTATTCAATCCGCATCCATCGAGCTTTGGTTCCCGTTATCAAGAAAGTTCAGGATTTTCAATGGAGTGCAGAATCCATCGAAGCTCAAGATGCCCGGAAAATTCCAGTCGTCAGGATTCAGCAAAGTCCGAATTGGCCCTCCTTTTTGGCTCGCGGGGTCGGATCGATTACCGGAGCCCTTGTTGTCCTCGCCGTCGTTCCCTTTCTCACTTTCTTCATGCTCATCCGGAAACAATACATGGACATTCGATTTTCATCGATGCTTGAAAAGCGGTTCGATGTCCCCAAATTCATTTATAACCTGAACCGGATGATTCGAGGCTTTGTCGTGGGCAATCTTATCGTAGGTCTAATGGTCGCCGTGGCCACGTCAGTGGTTTTTCTTCTGCTAGGGATGAGGAACGCCGTGGTGTTAGGAATCATAACTGCTATTCTCAATATCATCCCTTTCCTCTCACCGCGTTCTTAAAACTCGTTGCCGATTCACAACCCTCACTGATCCATCTTTCTAACATCCTTTCGGAGACTCCTTGTCCACCTCCCCGGGTGATTCGGGTTGAGGAGGGCATCCGGTGAGATGCATTTGCGCTTCGCTTTGCACGAATTTACGGGCAGTGGCTCAGCAATCTTGTACGCTGGGCCGTGGCCGATCTTCAGGGCGGCTCAATTGTTCTCTTAAGTAGCCAAACTGGAATGGGTCCAGGAGAAGCCGGGCGGGAACCCCGCCTTTTGAGCGGGATTCCCGTGGCGGAGGAAGGGAGAAAGGCGGAAAATCAAACTGCCGTCGTGGGTTGACGTACGGCGGAGGGATTGCTAAAACCCGTGTGCAGAGCAACGGATTCGAGCACTTTGGGGATGCCGCCCGAGGCGGTATAGGGAGGCGCTACAAAACTGACTGCTCCGCTTTCAATAACATTCAGGTAGAGTTTGACGCCGGGTTGGCTGCCTACAACAACAACGGACAAACTTGGAGAAACCTGTTGCGCGGAGCGAAGAATGTCGGACCAAGTTCCGTCTGTATGGCATGGAACTGTGAAGATGGCATGGGGTAACCAAGACTGCAAGAGAAAAGCTTGAGCCTGCTTACCAGTACTGGTATTGGAAATCAGCTCTCCCCCGCTGCAAAGGCACCACTTCAGATTGATAGCCACCTCAGAATCACTGCGCGCAACCAAAACCCCCATTTTCTCCCACATGGCCGCTTCCCTCCTGAACCCTGGAATCTTCCGGGCAAGACCGGACAACTCCCGATTACGCTGTGACTCGATACACGTTCCGACTAACCCGTGATTCTTACTGTACGAGCAATTCCAGAGCCACTCTTACATACAACCGCTAAGTTGTTGACAAATTTGAAGTAATGTCGTAAGTACACGGCTTTTCAATCGACTCGTGGATTCATCACGACTGCGGATTGCCTATAAAAATTACACGGAAAACACTTTGAAACCGGAAAAAATCAACTGCCCCAATGGGGAGCGCGCCATGAAAATGACAGGAGTGCCTGGTAACCGTGGCCGTCGGCCCCTTCGCCTGGGTTGAGCTCGAATTGGAAAGAGGCCGTTTCGACGAACTCTAGGATTTCCTGCTGCCAACGGCGATCAACACAATTCCACCCGCCAGAACCAACCCCCCGGCGACCGGTGGCAGAGGTATTGTTTTGTGGGTCTTCGCTGTAGCTTGTATCGGGCCGATGTCTACAACCTTTTTATGCGTCGTGTAGGTAATGCCCTGATAAACCAAAGCCGCAATGCCCAGTATAACCAAGATAATACCCATCATTAAAGTCGGCTTCATTCATTCCTCCGAGGGAAAGTCAGGATTGCTTCACAAAGCCAAGGCGTTCCATCACAAGAAAGAGTGTTTCCGCTTGGCTTTACGGCGGCGGTTGAGGCAACTCCCCTCTGGTTCAGAGTAAGATTTTCTATGGTGGAATGGAATCCAATAAGTCATGTAAATCTACCGAGGAAGTACTGTAATCTGTGGCGCCTCACGAGCCTTCATCCTTCTGATCAGAGGATTGAGGAATTCCGTACTCTCTCAATTTGTTATGAAGTGTCCTCACTGTGATGCCGAGAATCTTAGCAGCTCTTGTCTTATTGGTCATGAACCGCAGAGTCTCCAGAATCAGTTGGCGTTCAACCTCCGCAAGAGAAGCGCCTGCCTGGATGCGAGCCCCATCTTTGCTGCCGCTCTCCCGGTCGCCTCTCAAGAAAGATGGAAAATCGCGGACGGCCCTCCTGAATCATATCGACCAAAGTTTTGCCTTCGACATACTCCGAATGGCTGCGTGTGAGCATTCCTTCAGGACTGAAATTCGGCTCCCCATCCAGTTGCATAATTCTCTCTGCAATTTGATCGGCGTGTCCCTGTTCTTCCCTGGCATGTTCAAGAAATTCCTCCGCCACAGCCTGAGAATGGATTCCCTTCGCCATAAAGTGGTGGCGCTTGTAACGCAGGACACACACAAGCTCAGTGGCAAGAGCCTCATTCAATACTCTCAGCACTGTTTCGCGGTTGCCTTTATATCCCGCGGTAACCGCGCCTTGCTCGATGTGCTGGCGAGCGCGCCTTCGAATCTCCTCGATATCCTGGAGGAAGTCGCCTTTTTTGGTCAATGCCTTTCCCGGATTCATTCATACCTTCCTTTCTGTCCGCGGGAAAGCCGCATTAAGCGGCATCCGAATCCTTCGCTGCGAGGGATTCCGGCCGGGTCGAGCCCGCCTGGTTTCCTAACTCGTGGCTCGCCCGCCTCGAAACAGGTGGATGACAATTGAAATCAATGCGAAGAGCAGCAGAAGATGGATTAGAGCACCCGCCACGTGGAACACACCCCAACCGAGCACCCAAGCCACTAACAGGATGATGAAGAGAATTAGAAACATACTGCCTCCTTTTACAGCGGGTCAGCAAGAATCCAAACGAGCCTTGCGGCATTCAAACCATGGTTCACAATCTCAAAGCACGCGGCGAATTCACGCTCGTCTCGAGAGGTGTGAAACCAGACTCACCAAAAAGAAAATCAGAAAAATCCAAAACAGAATTTTTGCGATCCCGGCGGCCGCAAATGCAATTGCTCCAAAACCCAATAAACCTGCAATGATAGCAATCACGAGAAACATCAGCGCCCAGTACAACATGTTTCCTCCTTAATAATTTGTGTGCGAATTTCCGGCAATAGTAGCCAAGCTTGCCGTAGCTTTGGAATCGTCCTAATCTTTGGCATTACGAACCGTAAAGGACCCTTATCACCTCTCCGACCTTTTCCGATGCTTCTTTTGATGCTGTGAACAAACTTGCATTCTTGTGATTTGCATCACACAGCCAAAAGGCGAAACATGCGGACACCTTCAAGTAACGACAACAAATATTGCCTGGCAGCACCCTTCCGCCCGACCTGCAAAATAGGCCGGAGGTTCCTCAGCCACGGCGAAAGGGCTGTCCTCCCTTTGGAGAGTATTTTTTCAGAACGGCATCCAGGCGCCGGGCAGCCGCGGGCGTGCTGACAGTCCCATCAATCAGAATCTCTTTGGCCGTAACCTTGTGTCCATACAGACTCTTGTTATCGTCTTCATCCTGCTTCATCACAGCTCCCTTGAGTGATGCGCCTGCGAACAATCCTCTGGATCGTGAATAGCTAAGGATCTCGGCCCGGAGTTGAACGTCCGTTGCACCGCCCGCTGCGCGGCCCACGGGCCCGGCTGCCACGGAGATGCCAGCCCCCACCTTGACACTGTCCTGAACCAGTTTCTTAGCGCCATCGGGGTTCATAACGATAAAGACCACATCCATGGCCTTGCCACCAATCTGGAAACCGAAGCTTCCCCCGCCCAACGTAAAGAACGAGGGTGCACCCCACGAACCGTCTCCACCTTTGCGGCAGACCAATACGCCGCGTCCGTAACTCCCTCCTACGCCGAGCGCGAACTTCAACTCGGAAGGCACCACTCCCACACAAACAGCTTTTTCCAACAAATCTTTGGGGATGCTCTTATCGGGCGTTTGCATGATTTCATTAAGCACATTGGTTGCCTTGCGCAACTGGTCATCGTCTTGTCTTGTAGAAGCCAGAGCAAGAGAACAAATAGAACAGATCGTTAGAAACACCAAAACCAGGGACAATTTACTCATTCTGGACTGCATAGCTCGATTTGCTCCTTTTGAGGCAGCATGTTTGAGGACCGCTGACTCTGTATCTATTGCATTGAGAATCTGAAGTCAATGCTCTTATTTTGACTCGTCAGCAAGTCAATCGGTCTCACGTTTTTGCTGAATAAAAAGTGAGGGTTATCTTATTGGCCCGGCCAGCCATCTGTTCATGCCGGCCGCCGTGCCTGTGCGGAATCATTGCCTAACGTCTGCGCTAAGGTGAAATCCTCCCACCGGTAGGTATTCTGCCGGATTCCCTCCGTCTCCAGGCCCTCCTAGAATTCGACAAGGCTTGATTCAATAGCACGGGGTTCTGTGGTGATAAGCCTCGCCCGTGCAGTGAGAATCACGCCGGTAAGTGGTACTTAAGGCATCCTTCTGCTTCGCGTCCCAAGCGGCTCGCTTTGACGAGCCGCTTGGGACGCGAAGCGACGGAAATAGGGCGAGCCGCCCAAACGGCACAGTTAGTACCATGACCTGACGATTTGCCAAAGGAAGTTCGTAAATGGTCCAGGATATCAGCGGGGGACCAGAATCTATATGTCACCTGAAGAAGGGATGGTGCCTCAGTTTGTTTGCTGTAGCGGCGCTCTATGAGCGCCGAACTTGTATCCTCAACGGTTTCCGGCGCTCATAGAGCGCCGCTACAGCAAACTGCGCCACTCCCGAAGAAGGAGGTTATAACGTTATGAACTGGGATCGTATCGAAGGAAAGTGGAAACAAGTCAAAGGCTCCGCGAAGGAACGTTGGGGTAAGCTGACGGACGACGATCTGGACGTGATTCGTGGCAAGAAAGACCAACTGCTTCAGGAACGCTACGGCATTGCCAAGGAAGACGCCGAAAAGCAAATCGACAACTGGACCCGGACACTGACGGTGGAGGATAAGGATGCCGTTCCCAAGCTGTAAGCGCTGATGAAAGGTGTGGGTGGCATCCTCCGCGGGAAACCCGGCGTGAGCTCGAATAGGCGGCGAAGCAGTAGGTGAAGCGAATCGGCTTCCTTGCAAGGGCTTCTGCGCCCAAGCTGCGTACAGCCACAGCCTAAGGCCGGATCGT
>CALCEB010000050.1 GCA_937900045.1 uncultured Acidobacteriota bacterium | reverse complement strand
TCGTCAATTTCCTTACATCTCGGGGAAAAACACCCACAGATTGTGCTATAGAGCCCTTCTTTCAGACATCGGCTTTCCGCTATCAACAATCAGCGGCGAGCCGCCAGGGAGAAACGTTTAGTCCTGAAAACTTCGTGCAAGCGAGTTATGTCTCCGGACGCGGCTCTGAGAACTGCCGGCTGAAAGCTGACGGCTTCTTATTTACCACCTCACTCGCACCCGATAGTTCAAAATAGCTTGGCCATTCGCCGCAACAGGAACCTCAAACCGGGCCGAGAAAGCCGATGACTTTTCATATTTGAAATTGGAAGATTCCATCGTCCAATCACCGCCCAGTGGCTCATTCACCTCTACGATGATGGGTTCGCTCTTGTGATTTCGGATCGTGATTTCGTAGGCGCTTTCCGAGGCGTTGAGGCCGAGCGAATGGTATTCCGTCTGCTTCCGTTCCTCGACCACGTCGAAGGCGGAGCCAATCATGAGATTGAGTTTCTCGTCTCTCGGCGTGTGCCCGATGTGATCCTCGCCGATGAATTGTTCCCGCCCGTGGGAATCGGCCTGATATACGCGCACCGTCCCTTCCGGCAAGGGCATGCCCAGCGAATTGTCCTTCGAGTTCTGAAACTTCAGATGGACCTCGACAGGGTTCTTCATAGAATTGAGTGAGTGGACGGCAGAACGGTACATAAGGTCCGATCCGTTAACTTCAAGGGTCTTGTGAATGTGGATGTTCGCCGCTGAAAGTAGGCTAATCTGTTTCGATTCGTTGTTGGCAAGCGTGGTGCGGCGGCCGAGCGTATAGAGATGGTATTCAGCGATTGACTCCTGGCCAAACTGCGCCGCGGCGGGCGAAGCCATTTGATACTGAATGGCGTAACGGTGGACGATCTGCTGCCTGGGGACTTGGTGTACCTGCCCGGCAACCAGTTGGAGTTTGGCGTCGCGAAAGCTTGCTCCGGTGTTATTGTTGATGGTCACCCACCCGTTCAACGCACCGTTCTTCTCATTGCTGGAAACGTTCAGCACGTAATCCGCAGTCCATTGGATTTTTTCCGCCAGGTAGGAAGCCTCGATGGTCTGTTCACCCGTGTTGCGATTTTCCAGCAACCAAATCAGCGTGGGCTTGCTGTAAAGATTCGGGGGAAGATCGGGGAAAACGTAGCGGTCCGCTCCCATGCCGGTAACGATTTCATTCCCCACCTGCCACACCGGACTCTCGTTATCCGCCAGCAGTGTAGCCTTGACGGGAACTTCGACGGTCGATTGGTCGCGCAGCTCGCGGCGGATAAGCGTCACCTGTTTGCCCACGTATTTCTGCAAGAGTTTCGCCGGGTTTAACAAGTCGTATTCGTAATTCTGCTCAAGGACGTCGAGACCTTTGGGCGACGTCACCGAGGTGATGTGAACCGTCTCCGGCTTGATGCTCGCCGCGATGTCCTCAAATCGAAGGTCCACCGTCCCCTTCGGAAGATCCACACGGCGGACATCCCGCACCAATGCGAGATCGGAATTGTAAACGGTCACCGAGAGGGTCGTTTGATTGGCCGCAGTGGAAGTGGCCGTGACCGTGGCATTGGTTTGGGCAAAAACTGACAATGCACCCAGGACTAGCGAAACCCAAATGAAAACACCTCCGCGAAAGCGAGGTTTGTTCATGGCATCTCCTTCGGCGCTACCACGGAGCGCAGTTTATTCGAATACCCGCCATTATGCCGCTAAACCCGCGCCAAGGCACGGCAGGATGTCTTACAGGAATTGTTGCTACTCGAATTGAAGTCGCCAAGAGGCGCCACTACAGCAAACAAACTGAGACACTCCCGGCCCGGTGCCTGGCTTGACAATCCGCAGCTTTGTCTCTATAACTCTAAACGGAATCAACAAGAAGAACTGTCATAAGTGCTTATGTATCGCTTGGTAATTCCGGCCGGGAATTAGGAGCAAAGCAGGCCGGCAGGGCCCGCTCTCCATGCACGCTCTCCTCGCTTACATTTTCCAGCGCCACAGGTGCAAGCATGTCTGGTCCGGATTGGAGTCAGAGTGAAGTGCCCTTCAAATCGAGTGGCGAAGCTGTTCCGTGACGAATTCGGGCCACTTTCAGGGGAAGGTGTTGAAAGAGGGGGAGCATGAAATTGGGGATTTGTCAGCGGCGGAGCAAGTATCAGTTCCTGGTCATGCCAGTGATTTACCTGGGGAGCTATGCGGCCTTTTGGAGCGCTCCTGCACCGGCGCAGAGCTACCTCTATAACCAGTCTACTTTTGCGACCGGAAATTCACCCGCTGCGGTCATCACGGGGGACTTCAACGGCGACGGACGACTGGACCTGGCCGTTGTCAATCAAGCCGATAATACCGTCTCTGTCCTGCTCGGAAAGCCCGATGGGACCTTCCAGCCGCAAGTCGCTTACCCCACCGGCGCCTCTCCCAATGCCATGTTTGCCGCTGACTTCAATGGCGACGGCCATCTGGACTTGGCGATCACCAATTCTCAGGCGAACAGTGTTTCAATTCTGCTGGGCAACGGTGACGGGACCTTTCTCACGCAAGTCTCCTATCCCGTTGGCAACAATCCGGACGCCGTGCTGGCGGCCGACTTCAACGGCGACAAGAAGATTGATCTGGCGGTAGCAAACAATAATGACGGTACCGTATCCATCCTGTTGAGCAATGGGGACGGCACATTCCAGGCTCAATCCACCGTCACCGTTGGGCAAAGCCCTGAATCCATCGCAACCGCCGATTTCAACGGTGACGGGAAGTTGGATCTGGCCACTGCGAATTATGGCGGCGGCTCGGTTTCCGTCCTGCTCGGCAATGGGGATGGAACGTTCAGCCGCAATGATGTGCCGGTATCCTCAACCCCGTTTGAAGTGATTGTTAGTGATTTCAATGGCGACGGAAAGGCCGACATTGCCACTGCGGATTATTACAGCTCGCAGATTGACGTCCTGCTTGGAAAGGGAGACGGCACGTTCCTCAGTCCTACTCCTACTTCCTTAAGCGAACCAAATTCGATTGTGGCAGGGGATTTCAACCGCGATGGCAAGATAGACCTTGCCGTTGCAACGAACAGCACATATACGGTGGATACGCTCTTCGGAAACGGAGACGGCACATTCCAGCCGCCTCTATTGGGTCCCGCAATTGGGCAAGGGAGCGTCATTGCGTCGGGTGATGTCAACGGGGATGGCCAGTTGGATGTTGTTGCCACCAACCCGTCCTCCGCATCCGTTTCGGTCTTTTTGGGCGAAGGCGGTCCTTTGGCTTCGGTCCTGGCGCAACCGCTTAACCCTTCCTCTGGCATTGGGCCGGCTCTTGCGGCGGACATGAACGGGGACGGCTATCCAGACCTTGTTGCTGCTCAAAGTGGCACCTACCCCAGCCGCGGACAACTGTCTGTCCTACTCAATACGGGCAAGGGTGCATTCCAGTCGCCGGTCTCCACTCAACTGGAAACCGCGGGTGCCGTCGCCATTTTGGTTGGTGACTTCAACGGCGACGGCAAAGTGGACGTGGCCTTAGCGAACACCAGTAACAGCAACTTCAGCGTCTTCCTGGGCAATGGTGATGGTACATTCCATTCTCCGGTGGACACCATCTATAGCTTTGTGTTCAATAGTTTTGCGTCGGGATATTTCCAGGGAAAGTCAAAAACCCTCGATCTTGCAGTAACCACCACGAATCCCGGTAACAATACCAAGTTCTTGAACATTTTCGTGGGCAACGGCGACGGAAGCTTCAGCTCGGGCGCACAGTATCCCGTGAGTTCGAACAACACCCCCCTGGTAGCTTCAGCCGACTTCAACGGGGATGGAAACGCCGATCTCGCCGTCACCGCGGGGCCGCAAGTGCAGGTTTACATCAGCAAGGGGGATGGCACTTTTAAGACCCCTCCTGCTTCCTACAGCGTCCCCAGTCTTGCAACCTCCATCGTATTGGGTGATTTCAACGGCGACGGCATTACCGACATTGCCGTGGGTGAGCCGAACGGAATCGCGGCATTTCTGGGAAATGGCGACGGGACGTTCAAACCGGCTGTTAACACGCCCTTCAACGAAGGGCCCACTATCTCACAAGCGGCGGATTTCACAGGTGACGGGAAGACGGACTTGGCAGGAAGCGATGCCAGCGGAATTGTGGTTTTTGCCGGAAACGGCGACGGGACGTTCGGGAACCCAATCTCCCTGAGCCTCGCCAACACCGATTTGCCGGTTGGGGCGGCCGACTTCAACTCCGACGGCATCACTGACCTCTTTCTGCCACAAGGCGGGGGTTCCCCGGCATCTCCCCAGGTTGACATCCTCTGGGGTGGGGCCACAGCCAGCGTTTTCCCCGGGTCTCCCAATTTTGGCCAAGTGGATGTGGGCACGCCCGGCCAGCCGCCAATGCCGCTGGTGTTGACCAGTATTGGCAATGTGGCCTTGTCGGTTCCCAGCATTGCGGTGACGGGAGATTTCTCCCAGGTGAACACCTGCAGCACCACACTGGCCAATGAGGCCGCTTGCCAGATCAGCGTCACCTTTACGCCGACGGCGCCGGGAAGCCGGATTGGGACCGTGACGATTACCGATAATTCGATCACCGGCCCGCAGGTGGTTTCGCTCACTGGTACCGGCCTTGCGCCGGTGGCGGGACTCTCTCCCACCAGCTTGAGCTTTGGAAATCAACTGGCCGGAGCCACGAGCGCCGCGCAGAATGTGACGCTCTCCAACACGGGCACGGCCGCGCTTCAAGTCGCGAGCGTCACCATTAGCGCCAATTTCACGATTCAGACGAACAATTGCGGCAGTTCGCTCGGGGCGGGCAACAATTGCGCCATTGGCGTCAGCTTTGCGCCCACGCAGCTCGGTCCGCTCGCCGGCACGCTCACCGTTACCGACAATAACAGCGGAACCAACGGCAGCATTCAAACCGTCAGCCTAAGCGGCACGGGCATTCAACCCGCGGTGGAATTGTCGGCGGGCGGACTCGGCTTCGGCGATCAGCCCCTGAACGCCCCAAGCGCCGCGCAGCCGGTGACGCTGACCAACAATGGCACGGCGCCGCTCACCGTCACCGCCATCACGGTCACCGCCAATTTTGCATTAGCCACAGGAACTACTTGCACGGCGAGTGCCCCCTTAGTCACGGGCGCCCACTGCCAGATATTGGTGACTTTCACGCCGGCAACTTCGGGGACCATTAACGGCACGCTGACCATCACGGACAACGCCCCCGGCAGTCCTCAAGCCGTGGCGCTCACTGGTATTGGCACTGCCCCGGCCGTCGGTCTCTCGCCCGTATCTCTGAGCTTTACAGGCCAGATAACCGGGACGCAAAGCGCAGCCCAAACGGTGAAGCTCACCAACACTGGCAATCAGGCGCTGACCCTCAAGAGCATCGGCATCACCGGTGACTTTAAACAGCTCAACAGTTGCGGCCTGGGACTGGCCATCAATGCCAACTGCTCCATTTCCGTCATCTTTGCGCCTACCGCAGGGGGCACGCGCTCCGGCGTGATTACAATCATAGACAACGCCGGCGCGGGCGCTCAAACCGTGGCACTCACCGGCCAAGGAGAAGACTTCACGCTTTCCGCTGGAACTTCTTCTACTTCGGCGAGCGTTGCTCCCGGCGGCACGGCAACTTACACATTGGCCTTCAGTCCCCTCGGCGGGCTGAACCAGCTAGTCCAACTTGGCTGCACCGGGGCGCCGCTGGCTTCCACCTGCACGGTCTCTCCTAGCTCCTTCACGCCGAGCGGAACCACCTCGGCCACCGTGACCGTGAAGGTTGCGACTTCGGTAGGCGCGCTGATCTCCCCGGGGATGCGCCCAACCCGACCCTGGCCCCTCGGGAAGATGATGCTGACCCTGTTCGGCATTCTGGCTCTCGCCGCCTTCGCCAGCAGGTTGGCGCCTCGACCGGCGGACCGGACAACTCACCGTCTGGCCCCGCAACTTGCCACGCTCGGCTTGCTGGCGCTGATAGCTCTTATCATAGCAGCGTGCGGAGGCAGTGGGGGCAGTGGCAGCGGCGGTCCAACCACTCCTGCCGGCACTTATTCACTGAAGGTCACGGGCACGGTGAATCCTGGGACTGCCAATCTCAGCCACAATGTGACGTTGACTCTAACGGTGCAATAGCCCCCTGAACCGGGATCGCCGTTCGAATCGGACAGAAACCGCGAAAAGCTCTGCCTTTGCCTTCAATCCGACCTGCCAGTAGTGTCATAATTGGTTAAAGGATGCTCGGAGCATCGAGAATGGATTATTCGGCCACTCTTCGTGTGGCATTGCGGGCGTTGGTCAGAAATAAGCTTCGCTCAACGCTCACCATGCTCGGCATTGTGATTGGCGTGGCAGCGGTGATCTGCGTCGTGGCGATTGGCGAAGGCGGTTCGGCGCAAGTCCAGGAGCAGCTCCACAACCTGGGCGATAATCTGGTGTGGATTGAGGCGGGTACCCGTACCCGGCTTGGCACGCGCTCGGGGAATTGGGGAACAAAGTCACTCACACTCGGTGATGCCGAGGCCATCCGCCAACAAATCCCGCTCATCAAGCTGGTTTCTCCGCATGTCGATGGCAGCGTCCAGGTGGTTTACAAGGATCAGAACTGGAACACCCATTATCGCGGCGTTTCGCCCGAATACCTGGAAATTCGCAGTTACCCGGTAGCGCAAGGCGTTCCGTTCTCGAATGAGGACGTGGCAAGAGTAGCCGATGTTTGCCTGGTGGGGCCCACCGTGGTGGCGAACCTCTTTGGGAATGAGAATCCCATTGGCAAAACCATTCGAGTGGCCAACCTGCCCTGCGACGTCATTGGAGTCTTGCAAGCCAAAGGGCTTTCACCCTTTGGCTATGACCAGGACGACGTGATCCTGATGCCCTATACCACGGTGCAACAGAAGGTGGCTGGCATTCCGTGGCTGAAGGACATCATGTGCTCGGCGGTTTCGGATCAGGTAGTGCACCAAGCCGGCGAGGAGATCACCCAGCTTCTTCGCGAGCGCCACAAGCTGCGCCCCGACGAGGACAATGACTTCAACATCCGCAGCCCGGAAGATACTGTCAAAGCTCGCGAGAGTTCCCGCAGTACGTTTAACACGCTGCTGGCGGTGATCGCCTCCGTTTCTCTGGTGGTGGGCGGCATTGGCATCATGAACATCATGTTGGTGTCAGTCACGGAGCGAACCCGCGAGATCGGAGTACGCATGGCCGTGGGCGCCACGGAGCAGGATGTGCAATTGCAATTCCTGAGTGAGGCGGTGGTGATGTGCCTGTTTGGCGGCGTGATCGGCCTCTTCGCGGGAATCGCCGCAGCCGCTCTGGTGGGACGGGCCCTTCAATGGCCCACGCTGGTGCCGCTCAGCTCGGTGTTGATTGCATTAACGTTTTCCGCAATGGTGGGTATTTTCTTTGGCTTTTATCCGGCGCGCAAGGCGGCTTTGCTCGATCCTATTGAAGCCTTGCGCTTCGAGTAATGCCTGGCTCTGCGGCGCGCTGCCCTCAGATTGATCCTGGCCGTCTGCTTTTCAGAATTGGCTAAAGGGCTCTGTCAAAAGCCGGTAGTGACTCAGTTTGGCGATTCTTTATCAGTCTGTTCCTTTACCGTCATTCCCGCGAAAGCGGGAATCCAGTCCGCAAACCGGAGTGGTATTCTGAACTCGTACGGAAAAAAGGCTCGTCTCAGGCATGGATCCCCGCTTTCGCGGGGATGACGCCAACGATCAAAGTCAGAAAACATCAAACTGAGTCCCTGCCGAAAGCCAACTTTCCCAGCGAATCCAGATCTATTTCCGGAAAAGTATGGAACAAAGCATCGGCGTGGAGCAGATCGCCGGACGGACGGCTGTGGGTGATGGCGATACATTTCATTCCGGCGGCGTGGGCGGCCCGAACCCCGGCCGGAGCGTCTTCTATGGCCACGCATTCGTCCGCATGGAGCAAGCCGCTGCTAAGACCGGGAAGCTGGCGAAGGCGTTCGAGAGCACAAATGTAAATTTGCGGATCGGGCTTCGACCTCTCCGTGTCCTCGGCGCTGGCGATAACCCCAAATGCTTCACGCAAGCCCAGCTTGCCGAGCAGGTATTCAATCTCGTGCCGCATGCTGCCGCTGGCGATGGCGAGCGGATAACGCTCTGCCGCCTTCCGCACAAAGTCCACGGCTCCCGGCATCGGCGGCAACCCCTCGCGGATGGTCTCCATATAGGTCCGGGCCTTCCATTCCACCAACTCGTCCCGTCGGCGTGTGTCGCATCCAAGCCCATGCGTGCGGTAGAGCTGTTCGATAATGGCACGGTCGTCCAATGCCAGGTAATCCCGGTAGTATTCTTCTTCGCTCAGCAACCAGCCCTGCTGTGCGGCCATCTCCTTCGTAAGCTGCATGATAAGTGGTTCGCTATCCACAATGATGCCGTCAAAATCAAAAATGATGGCTCGCAACAATGAATTCCTCTTGTCTTCGGGACGGCTCTTGGACAGCCGGACCCGGATGGATTTTGAAAGTGCTTCGAGCAAACCGTAAGCCGATGCCGGGACGAATGGGATGGCTTCCGGGCAAGCTTGCCGGCAGACTCATCCTGCCCAGCTTATTGCTGTGTCGCAGTCTGCTGTAGCGGCGCTCTATGAACGCCGGAAAGCGTTGAGGACCCAAGTTCGGCGCTCATAGAGCGCCGCTACAGCAAACAAACTGAGACACTACCCAGCGTATGGCTGTATGGCTATGATAGACTGGGAAAGTCAGGCTGGCAATTTACCGGCTTTTCCGGTCGTGGTACGGATTCACTGTTGCGCTGCTGTGTGAACGGCGGAAATCGTTGAGAATTCAAGGTCGGCGGTGATGGACGCCGCTGCAGTAACCAAATTGCGCCGCTGCCGGTTTTCCTGCGGCCGGTACCATTTGGTTTAGAGGGTGGACCCTGTGCCCGCCCTCGGATGACCAAGGGCGTCGGCCCTACACCAAACTGCGCCACCACGGTTTTTCGAAAATGGGTATTCAGGGATTGAAGTGGGAGCATCAAGCGAGAATTTGCTTATCCGTGGTCGGGGCTGGCGCTACGGGGACGGTAGTGAACAGACGAAAGAGACGTTAAAAATAACAAAACGAAGCGGAGAAGTTGTTGAAAACAAAGGATCGACTCCGGTTCGTTTTTGCCAAACGAACCGGAATTTAACATTCTCGTGTACGCGGGGATGGGTCGGGAAAGCACTTCCAGCTTGACCTGGATGAGGAACGGACACCGTGTCCCGAGTGATCAAATGTGGTCAATGCCAACGATGACAAAAATTGTCAGGGAATGCGAAGCAGAACAAGCGATCCGTCAAAATTAGGTTATGGATCCTGGTGGCGAAAGGCGAAGGCAGAATAGACATCAAGAGATGTTAAAAAATATCAAAACGAGCCGGGAGTTGGATGTGGAGACGGCAGAATTGCGAGCCGGGGATTATCCAGTTCCCCCTCATTGGGGTGCCTCCCGTCATGACGAGCTATGCGTAAGTTCCAGCAGAACCTCCGGTTCCGGTCCTGCATCAAAGAAAGCGTGAGTATTCGGCACGCATTAAGCCATCTATGAGCCACCAATTGAGCATTCCGATCGCCTTTATTGCTGGAGTGGTTTCATTCCTCTCGCCGTGCGTCCTCCCATTGATCCCAGGCTACATTTCCATGCTGTCCGGGGTTTCCATGGAGGAGTTGAAAGGCGGAGGAGACGCGGCCCTGGTCCAACGCATCATTCGCAATTCCTTCGCCTTTGTGATCGGCTTTTCCATCGTTTTCATCTCGCTCGGAGCTTCCGCCACATTTGTTGGCAACTTTCTGCTTTCCAGGCGAACGGTCTTCAATATCATCGCTGGCGTCATCATCATTGTCTTCGGTCTTCACCTGACGGGTCTCATTAAAATTCCATTCCTTTACCGGGATGCCCGGATTCATACTGAAGCGCCCAAGCGGGGATTGCTGGGCGCCTTTCTCCTGGGGTTTGCTTTCGCTTTCGGTTGGACACCCTGCATCGGGCCGATTCTGGCTGGCATTCTGGCGCTCGCCGCAACTCGCCAGACCGTCTTCCAAGGGATGTTTCTTTTGGCCATCTATTCGGCGGGGCTGGCCATTCCTTTTCTGGCAACCAGCCTGGGATTGAGCCAATTTCTGAAGTTTTACGGGCGCTTCCGCAAACACTTGCACGCGGTGGAAGTGGCGTCGGGAGTACTCTTGATCGTCATCGGCGCCTTAATCGCGCTGAATAAATTCACGATTCTTTCAGGCTACCTTGGCTTCCTGAATCGCTTCACACTGTAGGGGCGGATTTCGTGACCGCCAGCCGCGGCGGCTCGCCCGTAGAATATAAAAACCTATGCATCCGGTGCTCCTCAGAATCGGCTCCTTCGACCTTCCGACTTACGGCTTCCTGCTAGCTCTGGCGTTGATCGCTGCGTTGGTGACCGTCGTGAAGCTGGGGCGCCGCGAAGGATTGGACGCGAACCTGCTGATCGACTTCAGCACCTGGATCATCCTGGTGGCTCTGGTGGGAGCCAAAGTGCTGATGGTCATTTCCGACTATAGGGATTTCAATACTTTCGGCAAGATCTTCAGCCTGGCCACTTTGCAGGCAGGAGGGGTGTTTTACGGTGGCTTCATTGCTGCCGTTCTTTACTCCTGGTGGTACACCCGCAAGCATAAGATGCCCGTGCTGAAGGTCTTCGATGTCTACGCTCCGGCCATCGCTCTGGGACAAAGCATCGGGCGGCTCGGCTGCTTCTCCGCGGGTGATGACTACGGCAAGGTTACGTCGTCTCCACTCGGAGTGGTCTTCACGAACGCCTATGCCCATCAGATCGGGGGCGTTCCGCTGGGAGTGAAGGTTTATCCCGTCCAACTTTTTGAATCGGCCGCCACTTTGATCATTTTTGCTATCCTACTCTGGCAGTTTCGACGGAAGACTCGCGATGGCCAGATCTTTCTGCTTTATCTTACCCTTTATGCCGTGGCCCGGTTCTTCCTGGAATTTTTGCGGGGCGACCCCGACCGGGGATTTGTGTTCAATCATCTGCTTTCGACCTCGCAATTCATCGCAATTCTTGCGATGATTGCAGCGGGGGTTATTTATGCCAAAGCTTACCGGAGTCAAAAGAACCGGCGGCCGGCCGAACGAATGATGCAAGAGGCCAAGCGGGCGTAAGCTGGATTTGGATGCGCGTTTCAGACGCGCCGCAGGGGTTACGTCGCATCTGTTTGGCGGGGTTTCCCAAGGAGAATAAAGAGATGGCAACGCATGAGGTGTTACCCGGGCTACCAGAAAATGAACCGAAGACTCCGCAACCCCCCTACCGGATGTCCAGCAACAAGAAGGCCGTGGTGATTATTGCCGTGATTTTCGCGGTTGTAGTCGGCCTTTACTACGCCAACCGTTATTGGATCGCGCCGGTTACGGCGAACACGCGGCCGGCTGCAGGAAACTACCCTGCGGCCCCTGGGTTTACCGTGACAGACCTTTCGGGCCAGACAGTCAAGCTATCGGATTACCGGGGTGAAGTGCTGCTGCTTGATTTCTGGGCAACCTGGTGCGGGCCCTGCCGAATGGAAATTCCGGGTTTCGTCAAATTGCAGGATCGTTACCGCGATCAAGGCTTTCGAATCCTCGGCATCTCGATGGACGATGACGTGCAGCCGGTTCACGAGTTCTACGAGCAGTTCCACTTGAACTATACGGTGGCTATGGGCAATGACCGGCTGGGCGAGCTTTACGGCGGCATCATCGGTTTGCCCACCACCTTTCTGATTGGGCGCGATGGACGCATTTACGACAAGGTGTCTGGGGCGGTGGATGCCTCCCGCTTCGAGCAGGAAATCAGGGTGCTTTTGGCCGCCAAGCCGGGGCAAGAAGTGCAGGATTTCCAAACCGAGGGAAGGTCCGATTCCATT
Source organism: uncultured Acidobacteriota bacterium (assembly GCA_937900045.1). Lineage (GTDB taxonomy): Bacteria > Acidobacteriota > Terriglobia > UBA7540 > UBA7540 > CALCEB01. The sequence goes on along the minus strand of CALCEB010000050.1, from coordinate 27,002 downwards.
GATGTGGAGACGCCCGCAGAAGTGAACTCTCCAGTTCCCGGTGTTGACCTGAGCAAGTTGACTCCAGAACAGATTGCCGAATACAAACAGATGCTGACCAAGCAGAATTGCACCTGCGGATGCAACTACAACCTGCTGGACTGCCGCACCAAGGACCGTAGTTGCGGCGTGAGCAAGCAGATCGCCCGGGACATGCTTGCCAAAATGCAAAAGAACAAAATTTAGCGGTTGTATTCTTCCCCCTCTGATTTTACTTCGAGCATCGAACGGGCAAAGCGGATAGCCGAATCCTATGTTCGCACTGTCAAAATTCGAAACCCCCAAACGGCTGGTTTCTGTCATCTTCGCGTGGATTGTGTGCGCGCTCACATGTTTTGCGCCGGCCGGTTTGGCGCAGGGGCCACTCCAGGTGGTGGATGCGCAGATTGTGATGGCGTCCGATGGCGCGCATTCCGGCTCATCGCAGAAGGCTGCCATTGTGGCGAACGTTGCCGCCGGCTACCACATTAACGCTCACAAACCTTCTTTCGATTACCTCATTCCAACCGAAGTCAAGTTCGAAAACGGCCATGCTGCCGCCGTGGAAAAGACCATGTACCCTGCAGGCAAGCCGCAAAAATTTTCCTTTTCGAACGATCCCCTTTCGGTTTATCAGGGCAAATTCCTGATCGGCTTGGTTCTGAAAATTCCAGCCGGGATCGCCCCGGGAGTTTATGTAATGAAGGGAACCCTCAATTATCAGGCCTGTAATGATCGCGCCTGCTTTGCTCCATCTCGCGTCCCTTTGGCTTTGACCATTAAGGTGGTTCCTGCGAACATGCCCTTGAAACCGCAGAATCCGGCTGTCTTCCGCGAGCTTCGGGCTGCCCAAACAGATTAACCCGATGCCGATTTCGCCCTCCGCCGGTCCAAGCCGCTCGGCCATTGGCTTCGTCGCCGTCACCCTGATCCTGCTCGCGGCATTGGTGTGGGGCATGAGGCCGGCCCATCCCCGCTTGACCCCGGCACCACTGCAGGCTCCATCCCCCGGTTGTCCAAGGACAAGTTCCACGTTCGTTCCTTCCAGTATCACTTCGCTTCAAGACTCCGCCCTTGAAGCGTTGCCTCCGGAAGTTAAGAATCGCGTCCTGCTCCGCTCCAACATGGAGCCTTGCACGTGTGGCTGCGCAATGAGCATCGCCTCATGCCGCGCCAGCCAGCCCCAATGCGATACGTCCAAGAGATTGCTCGACTCGATGACCCATGAGGGAAAAGGTGGAAACGGAGAAACATCAACGGCCCATGCCAGTAGATGATAGGCGGCGATCGGGGAAGACAAGAGGTAACGACCACGAAGATTGGCGTAGTGTCAGACACGCACGGCTACTTCGATCCGGCGCTGCGCCAAATCTTTGCCGGGGTCGAGGAGATACTCCATGCCGGCGATGTTGGCTCGCCTGAAGTCCTGGATGAGCTCAGATTGATCGCGCCGGTTCGAGCCGTAAAGGGGAACGTGGATTCCCCTGAACTCGAGTTGCCACTTTCGCTCACGTGCAGCATCGGCGGATTGGGGATCGAAATGCTCCACATCCTGCCCGCTGCACAATCGGAGATAGAGGCTTGGGCGCGCAGCTCCTCGCTGAAGCCGGGCGCCTCTGCAAGGCAGCAAGCCTTTCTGCAATCATTCGAGGCAGCCACTCGGCTGATCATTTTCGGCCACAGTCATCAACCTTGCCTGGCAAGGCTTGGCGGGGTCGTGCTCTTCAACCCCGGCAGCGCCGGAAAGAAGCGGTTTTCGTTGCCACGATGCTGCGGACGGATGTATCTCGCGGCCGCAAGCGTGGAACTGACAATTGTTTCACTTGAGAGTTATAATGGAATCGTGATGGAACAAATGTCTTTGCGCTTAGGAGAATGAGCGCTATGGCAAATTTCAAAAACGTTAAACGCGCGCTTCAAATCATTGCCACGATTGTTGCCGTGGCTCTGGTGGTCATCGAAAGACTCGAAAAAATCTGATCGCTCACGCCGTCCTGACCGTGAAACCCGAGTGTTGACCCCTGCCGGGGCTGGTAGCCCGGCGCCGTGGTGGGAGCGGGACGGAGCGAACGCGAGCTAAGAATGAATCGAAGCCGCGTTCAAATGCTCAACGGCGCGCAGCAACCGGCTCACCACTCGCTCCTTGCCGAGCACATCCACTACTTCAAACAAGCTGGGCGCCACACCCTGCCCGGTTAGCGCCACCCGGCAAGCATTGATGAGCAACCCTGCCTTCACTTGCTTCTCTTCAGCCAAAGCACGCAAGCTTTTCTCTGTATTGGCAGGAGTGAATGCGTCCAATTGGGATAACCTGGAGGCAAGCTCCGCAAGCAGGGCTGGCAATCCAGCGTCTTTCCAGAACTTTTGAACGGCGGCCGGATCAAAGGAGAATTCATCGCTGAAGAAGGCGCGCCCGGTCTCAGCAAAATCCTTCAAGTTGCGGGCTCTCGTCTGAAGTAATTGCACCGAGCGGACGAACTGCTCGCGTTCCTCCGCCTCAAACGCGGTCCGCCACAAAGAATCGGCTTCGAGTTCTTCACGAACTAATGAAAGGAGCCGGGGCGCAGGCAAATTGCGGAGATATTCGGCATTCATCCACGCGAGTTTTTCAAAATCGAAAACGGCATTTGACTTTGAAACGTTTTCCAGCGCAAATGTCCGGATCATCTCCTCCGCACTCAGAATTTCCTTTTGCTCCGGCGGCGTCCAACCCAATAGAGCTAGAAAATTTACCAAGGCTTCCGGCAAAACTCCCTGCTGGCGATATGCGCCCACAGCAGTCGCTCCGTGGCGCTTCGAGAGGCGCTGCCGGTCTGGGCCGAGGATAAGCGGCAAGTGAGCGAACACCGGCGCCGGAGCGCCGAGCGCCTGATAGAGCAAAATCTGCTTCGGCGTATTCGAGAGGTGGTCGGCGCCCCGAACCACGTGCGTCACCTGCATATCCAGATCGTCCACCACCACACCCAGGTGGTAGGTCGGATTGCCATCCGAACGCAGCAGGACAAAATCCTCCAACTCATCATGCGCAAGCTCAATCCTGCCAAAAACCTGGTCCTCGAAGGCAGTGCCGCCGCCCTCCGGCACCTTGAACCGGAGCGCCGGCCGCAAGCCTTGCACCAGAAGTCTCTGGCGGTCGCCCTCGGAAAGCCAGCGGCACCGCCCATCATACTTCCCGGGGCGATGCTCCGCCTCAGCCTGGGCGCGCCGCGCTTGCAGCTCTTCGGGCGTACAGAAGCAGGAATAGGCATGTCCCGAGACCTCAAGGTCACGGGCCACGCCGCGATACCGGTCCAGGCGATCCGACTGTAAAAATGGACCTTCGTCCCAGTTCAGCCCCAGCCAATTCAGACTTTCAATGATGGCCGTCACCAGTTCGGGTTTCGAGCGGTCCACGTCTGTATCCTCAATGCGCAGGATGAAAACACCCTGGTGGCGGCGCGCGAAAAGCCAATTGTAAAGCGCCGTTCGCGCTCCACCCACATGCAAAAAGCCGGTGGGCGAGGGCGCAAAGCGCACTCGAATTTTATCCATGAGGTTTTCCCCAGTATGAGCGTCCGGCGCATTCGGGCCGCGATCTGCGAATCATCCATGTTACGCGATTTGGCCCAAGGGCGGTAGCGCGGCGCTACACGGTCCGCCCAATTCCTGGACACTACGCCTGACCCTATCTCAGCCGTAGCTCCGCAGTCTTTCCCGCCAATGCCGCCCAGGGATGGCAGTGAGAATCCTGGTAGCGGTACAGTCCGTTTGCGGTTGCGGACCGCCACAACAACAACGAACTGTACCGCTACCAGAATCCTATGTCGGGTTGGCGGTTGGGCTCGACCTTGAATATGATGGAATCTATTGGAGAATGATTTCACCTTGCACCGGGATGAGCGTCGCAAACATCGTCGCAGGCGCGCACAAACCGGAATTCCCAACCTGGGACGGCGGGAATCGCGGCCGGATTCCAGCCAATCCTCTTGACCGGTTGCGATAACATATGCGAGCAACATCGTGGAGCAAACAAATTGGGTTCAACTGCACAAATGAACTCACCCCCCGGTAAGAGTCAGACCAGTTCAGGCCCGCATGAATCGCGACCGGCGCTCCGGGACTGGATCGAATACGCTACCGCCAGAACTGTGCTGGGAGTATTGGGCCATTTGCCCAGAAGGCTTGCGCGGCTCCTCTGTGCCATGCTGGCAGCCTTGTGTTATTGGGTCTGGCCAAAGTTGCGGCGCGTGGGGCTGCAAAATCTTAACCTTGCCTACCCGGAGTGGTCCCCGCGCCAGCGCCGCAAGGTGCTTTTTGCCTGCTTCCAGAATCTGGGCAGGATGCTCGCGGACTTTGCCCATTTCCCGCGTTTGAACCGCGCCAACATTGAGGATCTGATTATCTACGATGGATTTGAGCATTTTGCGCGGGCGCAGGAACAGGGCAAAGGTCTGATCTTTCTGACTGCGCATTTTGGGTGCTGGGAGCTCGGCTCCTTCGCTCATGGCGTTTACGGCCATCCGGTGACGTTCGTGGTCCGCCAATTGGATAATCCTCTTATCGACGGGCTGATTAATCAGCTCCGCTGCTTAAGCGGCGGGAGGCCCATCGAGAAGCGGGATTTTGCGCGTGAAGTCCTTCGCGCTTTAAAGGAGGGAGAGTCGGTCGGCATCCTGATGGACCAGAACATGCTTGTTTCCGAAGGCGTCTTTGTTGACTTTTTTGGCCGGCCGGCCTCGACCACCACGGGACCCACGCGAATTGCGCGGAAGACCGGAGCGCCCTTGGTGCTGGGGTTGGTCATCTGGGACCGTGAGCTTGGAAAATACCGCCTCCGCTTTGACTCCGTAGAATGGATTCGCTGTGAGACCTCCGAAGAGGAAATCCGGGCGAACACGGCTAATTTTACCCGGCGGCTCGAGGAATACGTGCGGCGTTACCCGGATCAATGGCTCTGGGTTCACCGGCGCTGGAAAACCCGGCCACCCGGTGAGCCGCCGCTGTATTCCCGTTAGCCGAGGTTCAGAATGAAAGTCCAAGAAATTGCCAAACTGGTTGAGGGCGTCCTCGATGGAGACGGAGAGACGGAGATCCGGGGAATCGCCGGGCTTGACCGGGCCACGGGCGATCAGATTTCCTTTGCGGAAGGGAAACAAGGTCTAGCTCAGGCTGTGAGTAGCAAGGCCGGTTGCATCCTCGTACCAAAAGGGCACCGTGTCGCCGGCCACACCACCCTTGCCGTAGCGCGTCCCAAGCTCGCTTTGATTCGCGTTGCCGCAGCGATTCAGCCGCCTGCTGCAATTCCACCGGGTATTCACCGGAGCGCGGTGGTGTCACCGGAAGCGGAGGTCGCCGCCGCCGCGAGCGTGGGTCCAAATGCCGTCATCGAAAGGCGCGCGAAAATCGGCGAGGGTACTTCCATCGGGGCGGGAAGTTTTGTGGGCGAAGGCGTGGAGATTGGCGCCGATTCCAGGCTCTATCCCAATGTCACGATTTACCCGGGCGCTCGTATTGGCAACCGGGTGATCCTGCATTCAGGCGTGGTGGTGGGCGGCGACGGCTTTGGTTATGAGTTCGACCAGGGACGCCTTCTAAAGTTTCCGCAAATCGGACAGGTGCGGATCGAAGATGATGTCGAGGTGGGCTCGAACACTACCATTGACCGCGGTTCGCTGGGCGAGACGGTGATTGGCGAAGGAACCAAGATCGACAATCTGGTGCAAATCGCCCACAACGTCCGCATCGGCAAGCATTGCATCATTGTGGCGCAGACGGGCATTGCCGGGAGCGCCCAGGTCGGAGATTACGTGGTCATTGCCGGCCAGGTTGGCGTCGGAGAACGTGCCCACATCGAAGACAATGTTCAAGTGGGAGGCCAGGCCGGAGTTCTCCCCGGCAAGGTCATTAAGAAAGGAATGGTCGTTTGGGGAACACCCGCCCGGCCATTCGAGCAATTCAAAGCGATTCACGCTTATCTTTCCCGCCTTCCCGAACTCGCGGAGAGACTGAAGGAGCTTTCCCCCCGCACTCCTCGAAAAAGAGACGAAACGTGAGAGAAGAGTTGGCCGCGGGGCAGGATCATACTCTTTGCATCGGTGCCCAGAGATGCAACTGAACGAGGGCTTTGCGGACTGCACAGACCGTGAGAAAGGCGATCCCTCTGCAATCCGGCGGTTGTTATTCAACAAGGAAACGGGCCAAACCGGCTCGATGACACTCTGGGAGACACGGAATGAAAAGAAGGGAATTTCTGATTCGTTTAGGCCAAGCCGCAACGGCCGGATTTGCCGGTGGAACAGAGCTCGTGGCCGTAACCCACCGCCGCCGCAGGGTCCATCACTACGCTCCCTACCATCGGGCTCGCATTGGCATTTCCACCTGGAGTTTTCACCGTCTTTTCGGGAGGACTGAGACGAAGAGTACAATCCCTCCCAACCAGCAGCTTGCTTTGCTCGATTTTCCGGGAATGATTGCCAATCGCTACCAAGTCCACAACCTGGAATTCGTTGCTCCGCATTTTGCCTCCACGCAGCCTGCCTATCTTACCGAGCTTCGAAATCAGATCGTCCGCGCCCGTTCCCGGCTGGTCAACATTCCCGTGGACATTGATGAGCTTTGGACAGAAGGAGGACTTTCTGACCCTAGCCCGTCCATCCGGAATGCGGCCATCACCGGCGTCAAGAAATGGATTGATATTGCCCACGCCCTGGGAGCTCGCTCGGTCCGCGCCGATCCCGGGAAATTCAATCCGCAGAATCCTGCGCCGGCGATCGAATCTTACCGCCAGCTCGTGGCCTACGGGCGGCCCCGAGGGGTCTTTATCTTGATTGAGAATCATGCGGGGATCGGGTATAGCGATCCGGAGAAGCTGGTAAAACTCATCAAGAGCGTGGGCAGCCCCTATCTCCGGTCGTTGCCGGACTTCGGTAATTTTCTGGATGAGCCCACCCGCATGCGCGGCCTGCGCCTGCTCTTTCCACTTGCCATCAGCGTGTGTCATGCCAAGGGATTGGCGTTCGATGCTCAAGGCCACGAAACCCAGTTCGATTTCGGCGAGTGCGTGGCCATTTCCCGCCAGCTTGGATTCAAGGGAATCTATTCTGTGGAGTTCGAAGGACCGGGCGATCCTTATGCGGGAGTCGAGAACGTGGTGAATGAGCTGGTGAAGTATTTATGATCTACTCGAGGTAGGGAAGGGCTGCGAGCGGCTAGGCTTAATCTTGTATCTGGTCCAGAATACGCTGCGCCCGGACTTGGGCAATATGCAGGTAGTGTGAATCCTGAATGACTTTCTTCAAGTCAGGAGCCAGCAACTCCGGGTCAGTAAGAGCGCCCTGCTCCAGGTCGGCTTGAATCTCGGTGAGATCCCGGGGCAGCCCCAGAGGATCATACTTCATCGAGTATTCGAGCGCAGCCATATGGCGCTCCACGGCGGCCAAGCCTTCGAACAGATTGGTCAACTCCTGCGCCTTGCGATTCAGCGTGTAGTTGAATTCACATTGAAATTGCTCGTTGCTCTTCCGGTAGACGAACGTCTTCCAGCCTAAGTTGGCGACATGCTTGTGACTCTCCAGATCGACATTCTGGAAGTCTTTCAGGCCGGCGGCGAGATCAAACAGCTTGGTAACCACGTCCGGCGAAAGCTTGAAAGGTCTGGGGTTTGGTGAATCCGTGAGTTTGCGGCCGTCGTACTGTCCCGTACCGTCGGCGGCGACCGTGATCTTCTCGTATTCGGGGACGCTGCCTTTCAACACCTTTGTATAAGTGATGATGGCCCCGGCGTCGCCCCTCTGGGCGGCGTTAAGAAACGGAAGAAGTAGAAAAAGGCTGGCCAGAGAGACGAATGTGACTGCGAAACGATGAGAATTCACCAGCCCGCGGGGGGTAGAACCGATTGGAACAAAATTGCGTCTGAAGTTTGAAGAATCGTCCATTTTCAAATGGTCGCAACGACGGCGCAGTGCGCTCATTTGGCTTCGGCAAGCGCGTGAAGTTCGGATTCTTCGATGTCAAAATTGGAGTAAACGTGCTGGACGTCCTCGTGGTCTTCCAGCTCCTCGCTGAGCCGTAGCATCTGCTGAGCGCCTTTTCCGGACAGCTTGACGTAGGTCTGGGGGATCATGGAGATTTCCGCAACATCCGGCTCAGCGCCCGCCGCTTTAAGGGCGTCGACCACTTCCTGAACCTTGTTGGGCGCGCAAAAAATCTCCCAGTTACTGCCATCGTCGTTCATGTCGTCGGCGCCGGCTTCGGTAATGAGGGTCAGAAGCTTTTCCTCATCCACCTTCGACTTTTCAACCACGATGTAGCCCTTCTTGGAAAACATCCAGGCCACGCAGCCACTTTCACCCAGGTTCCCGCCGTTCTTCGTAAAAATATGGCGGATTTCTGAGATCGTACGGTTCTTGTTATCCGTAGCCACTTCTACCATCATGGCTACGCCGCCCGGACCGTAGGCCTCATAGGTTGATTCCTCATAGGTGGCGCCGGGCAATTCGCCCGTGCCCTTTTGCACAGCGCGCTTGATGTTGTCGGCCGGCATATTTTCAGCCTTGGCGGCTTGAATAGCCGTGCGCAAGCGGGGATTGGAGTCGGGATCACCGCCGCTGATCCGCGCCGCCACCGTGATCTCCTTAATCAGCTTGGTAAAGATTTTGCCGCGACGGGCATCCAACGCACCCTTCTTGTGTTTGATCGTCGCCCACTTCGAATGGCCAGACATACAAAACCTCTCAGTTCAATCACATTGCCTTGGATGGCACGGCGCTGCCGCGCTCCATCCGGGCGCTCCGGAAATCTCAATTCGAAAATAGTATCACAACTTATGCCTGGATGAAGGAGAAGCGGCTTTAGTCGCTGAGGGCCTCAGGGGCTAAAGCCCGAATCTCGGGACCACCGCCAACGGCATGGCTGAAGCCATGCCCTGACGGTGCGCCCAACGACTTAACATAGTAATACTAGGCGGGCTCATGCTGCATCCCGAACTCTGCAACCGGGTGAGAACGCGATGCCAGAAGGCCGGTATTCTGCAGTAATCTGGACCTAAAACGATAGCCGCCGCACTACCCGCGAGGCATGGTGGCCAGCGCTGCTTTGGCGGCGGTGGCATCCGCGAAGTTGGGATCGAGTGTGAGGGACTTTTCGAGTTCCTGTCTAGCCCGCACCTCATCCCCCAATTTCTGATCCGCCATCCCCAGGTGATAATGGATATCGGGATCGTTCGGTGATTTCTTGGAAGCCTCTTCGAAGAGCCCAGCAGCAAGCTTGAAGAGTCCTTGATGGTAGTAAGCCCACCCCAAGGTGTCGGCTGCGGCCGGTGAATCCGGCATGCCACGCCGGGCGGTTTGGGCCAGGGAAAGAGCCACGTTGGTATTGATGTTGTGCTGGAGATAGAGGTAAGCCAGGTTGTTGGCGGCCGGCGCGTAGTCGGGCGAAACCTGCAGAGCCTTTTGATAGAGGTCCTGCGCCTTTTGCCATTGACCTTGTTGATCCAGCGTTTGAGCAAGGAGCACATAGGGCTGGGGGTTGTTCGGTTGCAATTGCATGGCGTGTTGATAGTTTGCTGCGGCGTTGGCGCGGTCGCCCGAGGCGGATTGCAAGCCCGCCAGCAGCATCACTGCCGTGAAATTGTTCTTGGCGAGATCCACGGACTTGGCCGCCGCCGCTAGGGCCTTCGGCAAGTCATGCGTCGCCGCGTAGAGCTTGGCCTGGGTGAAGTAGAATGCGGCGTTATTGGGACTCTTGGCGATTTGAGCGTTTACCGTTTCGATGGCCTGAGCCGACTTCTTCTCCCGCAGATAGAGACCCACCAAGCCATCCAGAGCTTCAAAATATCCCGGATTCAGACTGAGCGCCTTTTCGTAAAGCTGCTGAGCCTCGGGATATTTCTTCTGGGAGACCCGGTATCCGGCGAGCCGGGTGTAACCGAGTGGATTGTCAGGTGCGACCTCAATGGCCTTTTTTAAGTCTGCCTCACCCCCCGCCATATTGTGTTGAGTAAACAGGGCCGCCGCGTGCAGGACATAACCATTCGGGGAGTTCGGCATCAATTGGATCAACTTCTCAGAAGTTTGCTTCAGAAGATCCGGATTGTTTTTACGAATTGCAATGCTGGTCAGCGCCTCTTGGGCCTCTAGCATGGTGGGGCGAAGGCGGGCGGCATTCTGCCATTCGCTTTGGGCCCGATCCATGTCACCCTTTGCGTTAAAGGCCACCCCAAGGAAATAGTGGGCGGCGGGGTTATCCGGCTCATCGGTGACAGCCGTCTGAAGCGGCTGGATGGCATCATTCACCTGGTTTTTGTGGAGCAGAATCTGGCCTTTCAGGATCAAAGCGGCCTCATCCTTGGGGTGATCTTTCAGGATTTCATCCACGAGCTTCTGGGACGGATCGACGTCTCCGTGAAGCAACAGCAATTGAGCATAGTTCTTTTTTATTCCCTGGTCTTTGGGGTGGTCCTTAAATTCTGAACCATACTCGTTCAAGGCCTTGTCCATGTTTCCGGTAACGAAATAGTAGTCCCCGAGCAGCCGGTTGTCTCCGTGCTGGCCCGCCAATGCCTTTTTCGCATCAATCATCACCTGGTCCGCTTTGTCCCTCTGCCCCTGGATCAGGTAAAGTTTGGCGAGCGCCACCCGTGGCACTGCCGCCTTGGGCGACAGGCTGATGGCTTTCTGGAACTGCTGTTCGGCATCGGTCCAGCGTTTCTGGCTCATGTAGAAATTGCCGAGCGCCAGAATCGCAGAAACCGACTTTGGATCGAGCTCAATTGCCTTTTTGAAACTTTCTTCGGCTTGAGTAGTTTGTTTGGCGTCCAACTGAAGGAGAGCCATATTCAGGTATGACTGCGGGCGGGTGGGCGCGAGCTGGATTGCACCCTGCATCTGTTGCAGTGAGCCTTCGATGTTGGAAAGTCCCGCATCCGAATTGGCCAGCAGGATGTGTCCGCCGACGTTATTCGGCTCCTTCTTCAGCACCGTCTGGGCTTCCTCCTCAGCGCGTTTGAATTGGCGCGCCGCGAGCAGTAGATTTCCCAAATCCAGGCGGGCTTGCATATTGCTGGGGTCAAGATCCGCAGTTCGCGTCAGTTCCTGATATGCGGTCGACCAAATGCCCAGCTTGAGGTTACATTTGGCAAGTTCATAGTGAGCCGCGGCGTATTTAGGATCGATACGGATGGCATTGGCAAATTCAATGTCGGCCGCGCGATATTCGCCCTTTTGGAAGTATTTGAGCCCGCTCCGGTAGTAATTCTGCTTGCGGACATTCGGATCCCTGGAACAAGCTACACAGCTCGCCGCAATCAGAATGATGATAGCCTTTTTGAAGATACCCCGTGTGCGCCTCATATGGTTCCCTCCGCGAATCTTATCGATCGCAATACGACCCATCGTTCGTCCTCTGTCCTGCGGTAGAATCTGACACTTCGCAGACCACCCCAAGCTTAACGCGGAATATAGTTCTTAAGAAGCGGCAGAACTTCTTGGGCAAAACCTACCGCCCTTGATACTCCGTCCGGGATGGGTTCCTGATAAGCTAACGGCGTAATGACCCGGACCAGAGCCCCATCCGTACGGTTCAGCCGGATGGCATCCTCGATCAGATAATACTTCGCCCAATATTCGCTGGCCACTGCGCGACCGTGGGACTGGTACCAGTACAGAACAACTTCCCGGTCAAGTCCCTTGGTTAGAATGTAGCGATTGGCCACGATCTGTTTACCGTTTCCCCACGGGATGTGGATCACATTGGACTGGGCCGGTGTCCATCCTGCTCCCGGCAGACAATTTTTTGGAGAGTGGATGGTGTCTCCGCTGCGTTGGCTTGGGAAATATGCGAGGAACAAATCGACCTCGCCCCCCGCCGAAGGGTTCGCGTAGACCCGCTCGAGAAAATCGCCCGGTCCCAAGACCTGGCGGGCGTCATCTGGAATGGTCACATCGGTGCCTGTCCATCCGCCAAGCTGAGCGGGAAAAGCAGCCAAGTTATCGTGGGGTGGCAATTCCTCGGCGTGGGTGTGGTCATGGATGAAAATGGAAGCCATTAAAAAGAGAGCGGCCACCGCCAAAAAGCAGAGCCACGATTTAGTCTTGGAATTCACGAATGTGACCTCCGCAACCGCCGGGCAATGATCCGAAGAAGACCGTGTAAAAGGAACAGCGCCGCCAGCGAGACGATGAAGATGACCCACCCCGAAAATTCATGAAAAAAGCCTTGCGCCTTATCCGGGTTCCAGTATAAACCCGTAAGGCCCGTTCCCATAATCCTCAAGCCGTTCGCCACCACCGCGATGGGAACCGAGGCGGCCACCAGAATCAGACGAATGACGATGCTGGATTCGAGCAAATAGCCATAAATGATCGCCAGAGTACCCAAGGAAACCAATGACCGGATTCCGCTGCAGGCTTCTACCACCTGCAAAGACATATCCGGAAGATGGATGACATTCCCATCCCTCAGCACCGGAACGTTGAGAAAAGCCAGCATGGAGCTCGCCATGCGTGAGGCCAAAAACTGCAGCGGTAAGGTGATCTGATTCAGGATAATCACAGGAATAGGGATCATCAGGAAAAGGAACGCCCAAGGGAAAAAGACAGCGCGGAAGTAATCCCAGCCCAGGAACGTGACCACCAACCCGGCGATAAGAAAGACCAGGGACGACCGCTGGGTGAAGAGTTCAGCCCCAAGAATTCCAAAGGTCAGAAGGCACAACGAGAAGAAGACAACTAAAAGCCCAATCCAAGAAGGGTTTACCGGTATTCCTGCGAGCCGCTTGCGCTGCTTCCAGATGAGATAGGCAGAGAAAGCCGGGACGAAGAAACCGTGTGAAAAGTTCGGGTCGTTCCACCATTGCCAGATCAGGTGGGGGACGACCGTGGAATAAAGATAAACCAGGAAGGCCAACAGAACCACGCCCTTAAAGACCCAGGGAAGGCTTCTGGAGGCGCCAGCTTCCGCCTCAACCATGACAGACTGCTGCGAGTTGCTTGCCATTCAATAATCCCGTGGGTTAAAGCTAGCTCTAAAACCTGACCCTACTTAGGTCATTGCAAACAGCCTTCCAATCAACAGTAGAGGCAAGACTGAAGTCTCCACTCCAAACCCACACGTCCTTATTCTACTTCCACATTCCCGCTTTGTGAATGAACCACTTGGAGGCCACTCCGATAGGTTTTTGTCCCCCCAAAGCGCTAAAAACTCGAATCCTCGCCGGGCCATAAGGCCATCTAAATTGTCTGAAAGGTTGGGGCACGAAAGAGAACATAATTTCCACTTTATGGAAGCGATTACCCACATCTTACCCCATCCGGGACAATTAAGAACTGGACGTTACATAGTATACTACTGTAAATGGGTACCTTATTCAGGTTTGGGATTGAGCGGCTTAAGCTTCGAAGAGATTGGCCCATGCCGTGCTCTCTTGGGTTGGGGTCTGCCTAATGTGTTTTCAGGCAAAAAGGAAAACCCTCGGATTCCATTTGGTTCAATATGTTTATAAAGATATCATCAAGAAATGCCGATGGTTTGAATGCTGCTGGAACTGGTATAATTGATGAGCAAGTAGCACAGTTTGCCAGTCCATCCATGCGTGCTATAGAAGCGGTCATTGCTGATATTGCCCCCACGGACATTCCGGTTTTATTGGCAGGCGAAACCGGGACAGGCAAGGAGGTTCTGGCCATGCAAATTCATCGGACCTCCACTCGGCGGCATGGTCCTTTTCTGAAGGTTCGTTGCTCCGGCCTGACGCTGGAAGAGCTTGACCACCTTATGCGATCCGAACCGGGAGATAGTATCGGAATCGGGAATAACGGCTCCGGTACGGTACTCCTGGATGAAATCGGGGACCTCGACGTGGCCTGCCAGAGCCGTCTTCTGGAAATGCTCTCGCTCCTGGATGCGCGGGGCTCGGGAGCAAGGAAAGCCTATGGATTTATTTCCACAACCTGTCAGAACCTGGAAGAGGAGATGCGAGCGGGGCGTTTTCGTGACGAATTATACTACCGGATCAGCGGGGTTTGTCTCCGATTGCCCCCTCTGCGGCAACGCCGGGAGGATATTCCCGTGTTACTCGAGTTTTTTATCTCCAAATATTCCGGAGCCTTTGGGCATTCCAAACCCCAGTTGAGTCCGGACGGACTTTTGCAGTTCCAAGCGTACTCATGGCCCGGCAACGTTAGAGAGCTGGAGAACGCGGTTCGAAAATTGGTTGCTACCGGAGATGAAAGGATGGCCTTGGGTGACCTGACCGGGATTGCCTTGCGGGAATCGACGGGAACGTGGACTGGAAACGGGGGACATTCCCTGAAAGAGACTGCAAAGGCAGCGTCAAGGCAGGCGGAGCGGGAATTAATTCTGAAAGTCTTAACACGAACAAGGTGGAACAGAAAGAGGGCTGCGCAAGAGCTTCAAATCAGTTATAAGGCCTTGTTATACAAGCTCAAACAAATTGGCCTTGAGGATAACAGTCAGTGATATCATTTTGCAATGGAGGCCCGAAAGACCATGAAAAAAAAGGCGTTGATGAGCGGAACCTTCCTGGTTCTGACTCTACTGCTGGCGCTTCCTGCCGCCGCCCGGCATAAGAAGAAAAAGCAGCCAGCCTCCGTGCCCGTATCGGACGGGCAAACCCAGAAGTCCATTGTGGCAGGCCCCGACTATGTAATCAACCCGGGTGACGTTTTAGACATAAGCGTGTGGAAGGAACCGGACATTTCTTCTAAGGCTCTTCCTGTAAGGCCGGACGGCAAGATTTCCTTGCCGCTTGTCAACGATGTTCAGGCCTCCGGCATGACGGCCTCTCAACTCGCGTCATCGATCACGGAGAAGCTCAAGAAATTCATTTCCGACCCACAGGTCACCGTGGTCGTTTCGGGAATTAACAGCCAGCGCTACTATATCGTCGGTGAGGTGGAGCACGGCGGGGTGTTTCCGCTGCTCCCTGGCATGAGCGCTCTCCAGGCAATCTCTGCGTCGGGCGGGTTGACCCAGTTTGCAAATTCCAAGAAAATTTATATCTTGCGAGATCAAAACGGACAGCAGGTCAAGCTTCCATTCAACTACAAACAGGTCATTAAGGGGCTGAACATGCAAGAGAACGTCGAATTAAAGCCTGGGGACACAATCATCGTTCCATAAGGAATTGCTATGCGAAAATGGCTAAAGCCTTGCTTGATGGTGATTGTTCTTTTCCTGGCTGCCGCGAGAGTGAGGGCGCAGGACACTTCGAGCCAAGGATCCACGTCTCAGCAAAGCGGGCCACCTGCCAGTTCCAATACTGGAACCTCTTCGGGGCCAACCTCCACCGCCTCCGGCGTGCCCGAAAACTCGACCCCTCAAATGTTGCCGGACAATCACCCTCTTACCGGCATGGACTTGCTCGGGTTGGGTACCGTTGCGGAAGGCCGCAGCTATATTATGCCCGCTTTTACTATTGGCGAGGTGGGCGACACGAGCACCATTGTTGAACCTGGCTTGGTCGACTATGAAACCACCACCATCCCGATGGCAAGCGTCGCCTTGGAGGCGATCGGCAAGAAGAATGTACTTTCCGCAACCTACCAGGGCGGAGGACTGATTTACAATAAGCGGTCCTCTCTGGATACCTACTTCCAGATGGCTGATTTTTCCGACGTTTTACAAGCACAGAGATGGCAACTGGAGCTGAGTGACTCGATGTCGGCGGTTCCTGAAGCGAGCTTCGGGTTTGTAGGCCTGGGGGTCATTGGGGGCTTTGGGCAGAACCCTGCAGCATCCTTGGGGTTAGGGTCCAGCCTGGGGCAAATGAACCCGTTGGTCGCGCCGCAGACCAGCATCCTGACTGGTATTTTCGCCCAGTTCAGCAACACCGTGGCTGCCCAAGCCACCTATAGTCTCTCTCCAACATCCTCGATCACGGCGATGGGCGCGTTCGGCTACCTGCATTTTTCACAAAGCGGCTTCCTGAACGTTAACGACGCCGTCGGGCAGTTGGGTTTCAATCAGGCGCTCAGCGCGAAGGATACGGTTGGTCTCTTTTATACTTATTCGCTCATCTTTTACCCGGGATTGCCCAACTCGCTGCACACCCAACTGGTGGGGATCTCTTATGGGCGGAAGGTGACCGGGAAGCTTGCTTTCCAAGCCTTCGCCGGCCCGGAGTTTGTCAGGATCCAATCAGCGGCGGGGTCAGTCAATCATGCCGTGGCGACAGGGATGGTATCCCTTACCTACGCGATTCACAGGGGGGCGTTCGGAATCTCGGCCATGCGCTTTGTTGAACCGGGATCAGGTGTCATTTCCGGGACCGCCGCCGACATCCTTTCGTTGTTCACCAATTACCGGATTACTTCAAAGTGGGACGGGGATCTCAGTGTTGGTTTCGCGCAGAATTCAGCGCTACCCAATACGCTTGCTCCCTTTGGGACAAAATTTGACTACACTTTTGCCAGCGCGCTGCTAACCCGGCCAATAGGACGCCACATGTCCGTCCATCTGGGTTACGAGCTGCAGTTCCAGAACTCGAACACCGGCCTGTGTACCGCTCTGGTCTGCGGGCGCGCGCCGGCTTTGAATATTTTCGGAATCGGGTTGAGTTTCTTTCCCAATCCGATCGGCATCTGAAGCCTTGCGCCGGCAAGAAACAGGTTAAACGAGAGGTAGATTATGTTGATAGGACGCGAACAGAATTTAGATGATTACAAAGCTCTTTTGAAGCGGCGGCGATGGATGATCCTGCTGCCGACGCTCCTTGGACCCCTGGTGGGTTTCATCATCGCTCTGGCGTTGACTCCGAAATATACTTCAACGAGCTTGATCCTCATTGAGGAACCAAAGGTTCCGGAACGGTTTGTGCCGCCAGTGGTGGGGGATGACTTGACGGCGCGGCTCGCGACGATGGAGGAACAGATCCTCAGCCGGACGAGGCTTCAACCCATCATCGAGCGTTACGGCCTCTATAAGAGCGACCTCAAAAGCAAATCCATTGAGGACGTTGTCGAGGGAATGCGCAAGGACATCTTGGTTGTTCCTGTGGAGTTCTCCAAAAAACCTCAGGACACAAATCCAAACAAGGAGACCGTTCCCGGATTCCGCATCAGTTTCACGGCCAAGACGCCAAAACTCGCTCAGCAGGTTTGCGCCGAGCTGACCTCCATGTTTGTCGAGGAGAACATTCGCGAACGGGAATCCCAAGCCGAAGGAACCACCAGTTTCCTGCAAACGCAACTGGACGATGCCAAGAAGAAGCTGGACGATCAAGATGCGAAGCTCGCCGCCTTTCAACGCCAAAATTTCGGGTCGTTGCCGGATCAGGAGAGGAGCAACGCAGCCATCCTCTCAACCGTGACCTCCCAGCTTCAAGCCGTCCGGGAGTCCATTGACCGGGCGCAGGAGGACAAGACTTACATCGAATCGATGCTAGATACACAGTTGCAGGCGTGGAAGGCTTACCAGACGGAAGGGGGCAGCAGTCCTGAAACTTTGCAGGCGCAATTGGCCAAGCTTCAAGATTACCTGGCCGTTC
Organism: uncultured Acidobacteriota bacterium; assembly: GCA_937900045.1. GTDB lineage: Bacteria > Acidobacteriota > Terriglobia > UBA7540 > UBA7540 > CALCEB01. The sequence goes on along the minus strand of CALCEB010000050.1, from coordinate 9,502 downwards.
TACAGGGCCGGTATACGGATAGTTATCCGGACGTCATCAAGACCAAGCACGATATTGCTGAATTGAAGAAGCAGATTGCTCAGCAACAGGCCGCGCAGTCAAAACGACCCCTCTCGAAGCAAAAAGCTGTCTTGGCCCGGCTCGAGCCCCCGGAGATCCAGAAGCTCCGGAGCCAACTCTTCGGTATCGAAGACACGATCCGGGCCGGCACCCGGGAAGAAGCCCGGTTGAGGCAGCAGATTGGAGTTTATCAGTCCCGGTTGCAGATGAGTCCTGACGTGGAACAGCAATACAAGGACATCATAAGAGGTTACCAGACGGCTCTGGATTTTTATGATTCCCTGCTTACCAAGACCCAGGAATCCGCCATGTCCACAAGCCTGGAACAACGCCAGGAAGGTGAGCAGTTCCAGGTGCTGGACGCCGCAAGTCTGCCTGAAAATCCCTCATTTCCCAACTACTGGCTGTTTGCCGGTGGCGGGCTGGCCGCGGGGCTGGCGCTGGGTTTAGGCATCGCTTTAATGGTTGAAATGGGCGACAAGGCACTTCGTGACGAGCGTGACATTGAGTTTTTCCTGGCGTTGCCGACGTTGGCATTGGTGCCGGAAATCTCCCATGAAAACGGCAGTCGCAACGGGAAGCGTGGGGTCGAAAAGAAGCCTGAGACCAAAGAGCTGGCAGGGGCCGGACGGGCTTAAAAGTTTGTCCATAGTGGGATCATGTATAAAAAATTCTTCGGACTGCGGGATAACCCGTTTAATGTCAATCCCGATCCGCGTTATCTTTTTACAACCCAGCACACGGAAGAAGCCCTTTCGGCATTGACTTACGGCATTCAGAAGCGAAAGGGCTTCGTTTTGCTGACGGGTGAGGTCGGTACCGGCAAAACCATGCTGATTAATAAGCTCCTGGAGTGGCTTCACAACGAGGGCTTGCCGACGGCTTTTATCTTCAATCCGAGATTGAACGTACCGCAGTTCTTCGATTTCATGATGGCGGACTTTGGCATACCCTGCGAAACGCGCCAGAAGAGCCAGGTCCTGATGAAGCTGAACCAGTGGCTGTTGGAGCGGTATCGGGCCGGTGAAACAGCGATCTTGATCGTGGATGAGGCCCAGAACCTTTCGCCGCAGCTTTTGGAAGAGATTCGCCTGCTGACGAATCTTGAAACTTACACCGAGAAATTGCTACAGATCGTCCTTTCCGGCCAGCCCGAACTGGAGTTGAAACTCCGGCAGCCAGAGCTTCGGCAGTTGCGCCAGCGCATCACGCTGCGGTGCAAGACCCATCCGCTCACCATCGAGGAGACGGAGGGCTACGTGGCGGGGCGGCTGAAAATTGCGGGTAGTGACGGTGGCGGCCCCATTTTCACGGAGCAGGCCATTCAGTCCATCCACCGGTTCTCCCGGGGCATTCCCCGCGTCATCAACCTGCTTTGTGAGCACGCGCTGATTAGCGCCTACGCGGATCAAACGCGGCCTATTGGCCCGGGAGCCGTTGAAGATGTAGCCAGAGAGTTCGAGCTGCATGAAATTGAGCCTACCGTGCCCCCGGGCTTAGCCCAACAGGCGGAGAACCTCCGGTTGGTTGAGGCTTTGCAGGGGCTCGCGACATTAATGGACCGGCTGCGGCGGACGGAATGAAGCCGAAGTCTTTTCAAGGAGATTCTAAATGAGCCGAATACACGACGCCCTCAAGAAGGCAGAGCAGGAAAGGGCCAAGGGCACTCAGGCCGGCGTGGAAATGGCCGCGACCGATGCGCTGGAGGCCGCGCCCCTTGCTTCAGGAGAGGAGAACTCGCAGGATGCGGGATTGAGCGCAACAACAGCCTATCAAACGGCAGCCGTGGCCCAGCCTGGCCCGGCGGAGTCTCTGACCACGGCCTCGACGCAGGTTGAATGGAAGCCGGATCATCGCACCATGGTCTTCAGCAATGGTTTTTCCGGCGGCGCCGGCGCAGAGGAATTCCGCACCCTCCGCTCGCACTTGACTCAACTCAGGGAAAAACAGCCGCTGCAAACACTCCTGGTAACCAGCGCGCTCCCCGGAGAAGGGAAAACCTTCGTGGCAGCCAATCTGGCTCAATCCATCGTGCAACAAAAAGGCCGGCGAGTTCTTCTGCTGGACGCGGACCTGCGCCTTCCCCAACTGCACGTGAGCTTGGGCGCTCCCGCCAATCCCGGCCTGGCCGATTACCTGAAAGGTGAAGCGGATTTGTCCTCCATCATTCAACGGGGGGTTCCGGAAAACCTGTTCTTTATTCCGGGCGGAGCCCTTGTAAACAATCCGGTCGAGCTGATTTCGAGCGGACGTCTCAAGACGCTGTTGCACCGTCTATCGCCTTTATTCGACTGGATCATTTTGGATTCCCCTCCCTCTGTGCCGCTCTCCGATGCGAGTCTGCTGGCAGAAAACTGTGACGGTGTGCTCCTGGTTGTCCGGGCCGGGGTCACTCCTTTCGATATGGCCCAGAGGGCATCCCACTCGTTCGCGGACAAGCATCTGTTGGGCGTTGTGCTGAACCGCGTGCACCCGCAGTCGTCCTACAGTGCTTACTACTATTCCGGGTCCTATTCGTCGTCCAAGAACGGAAACAAAGGGTAACTGGTTGTGGTTCGTTTATTCAACGTCTATTATCCTGTCCGTACGCTCGTCCTGGTATGTGGCGAGACTCTGATTGTCCTTCTTTCTTTTGCCCTGGCGGCTTGGATTCGTTTGGGCCAGGACTCGCTCCTGGTTCTCCGCACCGAGGACGGCGTCATCAAGATTTTGGCGATTGCCACCTTGTCCTTTGTGTGTTTCTACTACTTCGATTTGTATGATCCGCAACGGCTACCTTCCAGTGGTGAGACTTACTTTCGCGTCCTGATTGTGATCGGCTTACTTTCTCTTCTGCTGGGCGCGCTGGGCTATTTCATCCCTGACTTCTTGCTGAGCAATGACATTATTCTCTTCGGAATTACCATTCTCACCGTTAGTGTCCTGGTCTGGCGTTGGACGTACATCTGGCTCATCCGCCAGCCCTTCCTGCGCGAGCAGGTTTACGTGCTGGGAGCCGGAGAGCGGGCGGAACGGCTGGTAGAGGCCCTGCGCGCGCGCGTGGATCTTGGGCTGGATGTGGTGGGTTGGGCCGGGGCGATCGGCAACGGCTCCCTTACGCGCGAGCAGATGGCGTCTCAGCTTATGGCCCTCAAGGAAAAGGGGGGCGTTGATCACGTTATCGTGGCCATGAGCGACCGGCGGGGCGCCATGCCGGTGCGCGAGCTGCTGGACTTGCGGCTGTCCGGCATCAAGGTGGAGGATGCAACTGCGCTCCTTGAAAAGATTTCGGGGAAGATCGAGATTCACGAGCTCCAACCAAGTTGGCTGATCTTCTCCGATGGCTTCCGCCAGAACGCTTTCTTTATGACGCTGCGCCGGCTAATGTCGGTGGCGATATCCCTGGTCAGTCTGCTGATTACGCTTCCTCTGATTCCGCTCGTTGCCCTGGCGATCAAGCTAACCTCGCAGGGTCCGGTCCTCTATCGCCAGAAGCGCATGGGACGCAGCGGCCGGGTTTTTACTTGTTATAAGTTCCGCACGATGCGGTCGGACGCGGAGGCCGATACCGGGGCTACCTGGGCGCTCGATGATGATCCCCGTATTACGAAAGTGGGACGTGTCTTGCGCTATTTGCGACTGGATGAAATTCCCCAGATCTGGAACGTTCTGCGGGGTGACATGGGCTTCGTCGGTCCCAGGCCGGAGCGCCCCGAGTTTGTAGAGAAGCTGATCGAGCAGATTCCTTATTACAATCTGAGGCACATTATCCGGCCTGGAATCACGGGTTGGGCGCAAATCCGGTATAAATACGGAAACACCATCGAAGATGCGCGCCAGAAACTGCAATATGACCTCTTTTACATCAAGAATATCTCGCTCGGCCTGGACTTCTGGATTATGGTGCAGACCGTTAAAGTGATTCTGTTGGGGCGAGGCGCCCAATGAGGTGGATCTTCTGGGGAGCTGCGCTGCTTATCTTCTATACCTACGCCGGCTATCCGCTGGCCCTCTATTTGCGGAGCCGATGGCGGCCCCGGCCAGTTAACCGGGGAACGATGCTGCCATCTGTTTCAGTGGTCATGGCGGTCCACAATGAGGCCGCGGCGCTTCCCTGGAAGATTGCGAACTTGAAGGAACTTGATTATCCCATCGACCGGATCGAGTTCATCGTGGTTTCGGACGGGTCCGCCGACAACACGAATGATTTCCTGCAACAGCAAGCTGGGGAACGGTTTCGCCCCACTTTCCTGATGGAGCGCCAGGGCAAGGCGGAAGCGTTGAACCGCGGACTCGCCGCCAGTTCCGGAGAGATTGTGTTGTTCACCGATGCCCGCCAGGAAATTGAGCCGGATGCGTTAAAAAGCCTGGTTGCCAATTTCTCAGACCCTTCCGTGGGTTGTGTAAGCGGAGAGTTGATGTTGGGCGATCCCGGCAGCCACAGTGGCGCCGAAGGGGTCGGGCTTTATTGGAGGCTTGAAAAGAAGATCCGGCAACTGGAGAGTGAATCGGGATCGGTGGTCGGCGTTACTGGCGCTATTTATGCTGCCCGCCGGGGATTGATTCCGCACCTCCCGCCCCGGACCCTGCTCGATGACGTCTACATTCCGATGCATATCGCGCGGGCGGGCAAGCGAATTCTGTTTGAACCTCGGGCAAAGGCTTGGGACCGTGCTGTTCCTCCGGGCCGGGAATTTCAGCGCAAGGTTCGGACTCTCACGGGCAACTACCAGTTGATTCAGCTCGCTCCGTGGCTGCTAACCTCGCAGAATCCGCTCCTTTTGGAATTTGTGAGCCACAAGCTTTTGCGCCTTCTGGTGCCGTTTGCGCTGCTTGGGATTTTGGGGGCGTCCATCGCCGCTCCCGGAGTTTTCTATAAGATGGTTTTTGCCGTCCAAGCTGTCTTTTACGGTATGGCCCTTTTAGGTCTGGCGAAGGCAGGGCGCGGAGCCGTGAGGCGATTGGGAGAAGCGTCGTTGGCCTTTATCCTGCTCAACACCGCTGCGGCCGTGGCTTTTCTTTATTTCGTTACGGGAAAGAGACAAGTATGGGTGCGATAAAAACACCGGCGCCTCCAAGTGGGAGCACTGCCGGGCCGCCGCTCAAGGTTGGCCAATCCTCCACCGGCACCTCCCGCATGGCAGGCGCCTTTTTGTGGGTCGAGGTGTTTTTCGTCATCTACGTCGCCCGGCCCGAGGACTGGATCCCAGGACTGCACTTCATTCCCCTGGCAAAAATTGCCGGGCTCTTTGCTTTGCTGGCCTTCATTCTTTCCTTCGGCCAAGTTAAGGAAGGACTGCCGAAGGAAGTGTTCTATCTGGTGGCACTGACGGCGCTGATGGGCATTTCTTCCCTTTTATCCCCGCTTTGGAAAGGGGGAGCCGTTCAAGTTACTGAAGATTTTGCAAAAGTGGTCCTGATCCTGGCGGTGATGTCCATGTGCGTGGTGACCTTGGATCGCCTCCGCAAGCTCATTTTCCTTCAGACTGTTTCTGTCGGACTGATCGCCATCATTTCGATTATTAAAGGGCACGAGATGGGCGGGCGGTTAAAGGGCGTGCTTAACGGTATCTATTCCAACCCCAACGACCTGGCCTTGGCCATCGCTCTGACATTCCCTTTCTGCTTCACCTTCATGATTCGGGCCAAAAACCCCGTGCGAAGGGGAATTTGGGTCTTTTTCATGCTGGTTATGGTTTATTGCGTGCTGATGACGGCCTCACGAGGCGGCTTGATCGCCCTCCTCATCGGCGCCGGAGGCTGCGTTTGGGGGTTTGGCATCAGGCAACGGCGGGTGCTCTTGGTTTTCTTTGCCTTTGTGGCGACGGTCATTATGTTGCCATTAGGCGGTAAGCTGGCTCTCCAACGGTTGCGAGGAACCTTCGATCCCAGCCAGAATGTCGCGGATTCCTACGATTCTGCTCAAGCAAGGAAGGAAATCCTGCAAAAAAGCATTAGTGTTTCCCTGGAGCATCCCCTGTTTGGAGTGGGGCCAGGGGATTTCCAGGTTATCAGCGGATGGCATGAGACGCACGATGTCTATACCGAATGGAGCGCAGAGGCCGGAATACCGGCTTTAATTATTTTTCTGATGATCTTTTACCGTGCTTTCCGCAATGTTTGGGAGGCCCGGCAAAGCTCCTCCGACCGGGGTGAGCTTGCCATGTTCGCCACCGCGGTAAGGACCGATCTTGCCATCTTTGCTGTGTGTTCATTCTTTTATCCTGTGGCCTATCACTTCTTCGTCTATTTTCTATTTGCTTATGCGACTGCGCTATACCGGATCTCGTCCTCGGGCGACACACCCATTTCGGAGCCGCAGGATACTCGCCATCATCCTGGCGCCGTGCGGCTGGCAAGACTGTGGCCTCAGACGAGGCCAAAAACCGTTTGGACAACCTGACGGAATGTTTCCGGGCTTGCCGGTCTTCAACATCCGGGAGCCTCGCGCGGCGCAGACGGAATAGAGGCCAATGCATTGAGCCCGGCGTTGGGCCTCGATTTGCATTTCCCTGCAAACGGAAGCCGCCTTTGGATTGGATCCTTGTATGTGCGGAATAGCAGGAATCATTGCAACCTATCCCGGCGCCAAGGTGGACCCCCAGACGGTCCACCGGATGTGCCAGACCATCATCCATCGCGGACCGGATGATGAAGGCATATTCGCCCAAGGGCCGGTGGGACTTGGGATGAGGCGCCTGAGCATCATTGACCTTGCCGGGGGCCACCAGCCCATTCACAACGAAGACCAGACTATTTGGGTGGTGTTCAACGGAGAAATCTACAATTTCCCTGAGCTTCGCAAGAGCCTTGAGAGCTGCGGCCACCGCTTTTACACCAACACGGATACCGAAGTGATCGCCCACCTTTTTGAGGACCATGGCGCGGATTGCGTGAAAAAACTCCGGGGGATGTTCGCTTTCGCGGTTTATGACCTGAAGCATCGCCGCCTTTTGCTCGCCCGGGACCGCCTTGGCATCAAGCCCCTTCACTATGCCTTCGTAGATGGAACGCTCTACTTCGGTTCGGAAATCAAAGCCATCCTGGCGGCAGCCCCGGAGCTTAAGGAGATTGACCAGAACGCGCTGCTGGATTATTTCAGCTTTGGCTATATTCCCGATCCGGATACGGCATTTCAATCCATCCACAAGCTTCCTCCGGGCCACGTGATCGAATTAGCCGCGGGCCGGCTCCAGCTTGAACGGTATTGGGATCTTCCGCAATACGGCACGCACGTGCCCCGCAGTGAGGAAGAATGTTTGGAAGAGTTGGAGGAGCGGCTGGCGGAGGCGGTGCGCATCCGCCTGATCAGTGACGTGCCGCTCGGCGCTTTGTTGAGTGGCGGCGTCGATTCTTCGCTGGTGGTCGCAATGATGGCCCGCGCCAGCTCCCGGCCCGTTAAGACATTCTCCATTGGTTTTTCCAAGCAGGATTTTAATGAAGGTGAGCACGCCCGCGTGGTGGCGGAGCGGTTCCGGACGGACCACAATGAGTTGATCGTGGATGCGGATATCTCCGGCACACTCGAGGCTCTAACCCAGGGCCTGGAAGAGCCGTTTGCCGATTCTTCAATCATTCCCACTTATCATGTTTGCCGTCTGGCGCGGCAGCACGTCACCGTAGCGCTTTCCGGCGACGGTGGCGATGAACTCTTTGCCGGTTATGACCGCTACTCCGTTCACCTAAGGCGGCAGGCTTTCAAATTCATTCCCGGCTGGGCCGGACGCCTCTATCGGGACCAGGTTTACCCGCTGCTACCAGGCCGCTTTCGAGGGAGAAAGTTTCTATACCATATCTCGCTCCCGTCGAATGACCGTTATCTGGATAACATTTCCCTGATGCCCATCCACGGACGGGATAGCAGCATGTTTTGCCCCCAGTTCCGCGAGGCGGCCAGGGCCTACGCGGATCCTCATGCCTTATTCCAAACCTATCTGAAGAATGCCCCGGCTTCAGACGCCCTCAGCCGCATTTTGTACCTCGATACGAAAACCTACCTGGTGGCGGACATCCTGACCAAGGTGGATCGCATGAGCATGGCAACTTCGCTCGAGGCGCGCGTGCCCATCCTGGACCACGTTTTCGTCGAGTATGCCACCAGCCTTCCGGTCTCCTGGAAATTGAGAAATGGGGAAAAGAAGTATATTCTCAAAAAGCTGGCGGAACGCGTTGGGGTGCCGAGGAACGTGCTCTACCGGCCCAAGCAGGGTTTCGCATTGCCCCTTGTCCACTGGTTGAGGAAGGAGTTCAAGGAGGACTTGCTCCGGTTGCTGCTGGAGCCTCGCTCGGTGCAGCGCGGCTATTTTGATCCCCGCGCCGTAGAGACCGTCATCGACGAGCACCTTGAAGGTTATCGAGATCATACCACGATGCTCTGGGGGCTTTTGATTTTTGAGCTTTGGCACCGGAACTTTCTCGAACAACGTGACCCGGAGCCCGCCAGCATTCCCTGGACGGCTGGCCTCAACGCCTCCGTGCCTTCCAAGATTTAGAAAAGATCTGAATCAATCCTGGCGGCGCTTCCGGCGGAGGGCGCCAGCCAGCGACCTGTGATGCACAGCGCAATGGACTCGTCACGCAGGCCATTGCGCGGCGAATCTGGGCTGTGGCTGAACGGCCAGCAGGCCATTTGAAACCGACTCGCGGAGATAGTGATTACGAAGATGGTGGTAAACGCAAGCGGCGCCCAGGAACAATCCCAGCAGCAAATCAGTTTCTCCTTCGGCCGGAACTGGCAAACTTTTCTGGAGAAACACCTGACGCCTGAACGCGAGCGCCGCGCTCTTCAATCCATCTGCGAATTCATGGAGGTTTCAGACCTTCAGGGACGCAGCTTCCTTGACGTTGGGTGCGGAAGCGGGTTGTTTTCACTCGCTGCTCACCGCCTGGGCGCGCGGAGTATTTTCAGCCTGGATGTTGACCCGTTTTCAGTTCGCTGCTGTCAGGAGTTGAAGCGGAAGGTTGGGAATCCTGAAAACTGGATGGTGGAGGAAGGGTCGATCCTGGACGCAAAGCTCCTGGAACATCTTCCGAAATCAGATATTGTCTACGCCTGGGGGTCGCTTCATCACACTGGCAACATGTGGCAAGCGATTCGAAACGCCGCATCCAGGGTTGAAAAAGGCGGATTGTTCTATGTCACAATTTACAATCAGGTGGAGGGCCGGAGGGGCTCGAATTTCTGGCTGAAGGTTAAGCGCCGCTATAACCGGTCTTCGGCAGTGGGCAAAAAGCTGATGGAGTGGGCCTTTTTCCTGCGCTATGGCTTGATCTCCTCTTTGGCCTCCGGTAAAAATCCATCCACGTTTTTGCAAAATTACGGCCGGGAGCGGGGCATGAGCTACTGGACGGATGTGCGCGACTGGCTGGGCGGCTACCCCTACGAATTCGCCTCCGTCCATGAAATGTTCCGCTTCTGCACCCGTGAGCTGGCAATGGAAATGGTCAACCTGAATGCAACCAA
>CALCEB010000049.1 GCA_937900045.1 uncultured Acidobacteriota bacterium | reverse complement strand
GCGGGTGATCGATTACCGGCTGGAGGGCATCGCGGACGCTGAGCCGGTCTACCGCTTGGTGACGACGGTGCTCGACCCGGCCGGGGGGCCGGCGGAGGAAGGGGCGGCGCTCTATCACGAGCGGTGGGAAATCGAGACCGCTCTGGATGAACTCAAGACCCACCTGCGCGGGGCCCGGATGGTCCTGCGCAGCAAGACCCCGGACTTGGTGCGGCAGGAATTTTACGGGCTGCTGCTGGCCCACTTTGCCATCCGTGGCCTGATGCATGAGGCGGCGCTGCAGGCGGGCGAAGACCCCGACCGGCTCTCGTTCGTTCACGCCGTCCGGGTGATTCGCCGCAAGCTGCCCCTCTACGGCGCTATTTCCCCCTGGGGGGAAAACGGCGTTCCATGAAGCGGTGCTGAGCGAAATCTTGCAGGAGCGGGTGGTCTCGAGCCGGGGGCGTCGCAATCCGCGGGGCGTGAAGCGCAAGATGAGTAACTTTCCGCTGCGCCCGCGAGGGGCTTGCAATCCCATCCTTAACGACAATCCCACGGCTATCCCCGTGGGCCACTTGACGTCACCGCATACGCGGCTTTCAGACCCGAAAATGTCGATGCAAGGTGGCTCCGAGAACCCCAATCCTTTGTTTTCATAGACATTTTAGCTTCGCTCCTTCAATTTTGAGTGACTCCACAGCCCCCATAACCCACAGAAGTCCTCCCTCCGTTGGAAAAAATGGCTGAGGCAAGGCTATTTTAGCCATAGGCTGGGGGCAGCGGTGGAAAAAGAGTGTTGTAGCGAAGGTATACGCTGTATACGCCACGCACGGGAGTTGCGCCTGGATTCACGCTTCCCGCTTTCGTGGGAACAAGCTTTCACGGGAATGACTGTCTGCTGGGACTGCCTCCTAACCGGCATAGCCGAACCTGAATGGGTTTAGCCGTCTGATTGCTGTCATTCCCGCGAAGGCGGGAATCCATACACCGCCTGATCGAAGCTTTTATCTACCAGCTTGATGCGAATAGGTTTGAAGGATGGATTCATTCCCATAAACTATCTTCTCATCAGGCTTAGCTAATCATCGGTCTCATATATGCGTCCATAGAATATGAGGGAATTTAAAATTTTTATTTTAGTAGATCATCTATGGGAGTATCATGATATTCGGTCGCTTATGCCAAAACGAGGAATACCACCGCTGCAAGGTGATTTGCTGCAAGGGACGCTCGATATGTTGATCCTGCAAACTTTGGTTCTGGGTCCCGCCCACGGCCACACCATAGCGCACGTCATCGAGCATCGCTCTGAGGACGTCTTGCAGGTTGAGCACGGTTCGCTTTATCCGGCGCTTCACCGGCTGGAAAATCGCGGTTGGATTGCTTCATTTTGGGGCAGTTCGGAGAATAACCGCAAGGCGCGCTATTACCGCCTGACGCCCGCCGGGCGCGAGCAACTGGCCGAGCAGACAAGCCGCTGGGAACAATTGAGCCGGGCGATTGGGCGCGTGCTTAAGCCCGCTCTGGAATAGTCGTGCGTTCGAAGCAAGGACTGTGGCTGGAATGCGGCAAGGGAGCCTCATCTCTGGCGGCGAGCATCGCTGCGGCCGAGATGGGGGTGGCACGATGCGACGCAGGCGCCGGGTCAACACGGCGAAATGTTCTTGAATGGCGGCGAGGCTAATTTGGAGAGCCATTGCGGCGGATGAGCTTATCAACCACGTCAATCAAGGCATTCAGGCGTTGGTCCGTGTGGGTTTGAGATTCGCCGAGCCGGTCCATTCGTTCGACCAGACGGATTTCCGCTTGGGCAAGGCGTCCCACGAGATCGGTGACTGTTGCGACGGAGGCTTCCAGCCGGGCAAGGCGCTCATCATGCTGGGCCGCGACCGACTCGAGCCTGGATAGCCGCTCATCGTGCTTCTGCGCCGAGGCGGTGAGCTGAGCCTGCATATCCAGGATGAATTGCATGGTCTTTTCGACGTCCATGAGTTTGATTATAACCCGATTTTTGTGGAAAGAAGCCATCAGGCATCAGCGGTCAGCCAAGAACAAAGACAAGAATTTGGATGGTGCTGATAGCTTACCCCGGCGGCTGATTGCTGACGGCTGATGGTCACATTGGAGCAAATTATCATGCGCTGGATTCGCTTCTTTCGCCGCACGCGCTGGGACCGGGAACGCGCTCGCGAGCTCCAGTCGTACTTGGAAATCGAAACTGAGGAAAACATGGCGCGAGGATTGCCGCCGGACGAAGCGCGGTATGCGGCCCGAAGAAAATTGGGCAACACAACCCTGGTGCGGGAGGAAATCTATCACATGAATAGCATTGGATTCCTGGAAACACTTTGGCAGGATTTGCGGTATGGCCTACACCAGTTGCGCCGAAGCCCCGGGTTCACCGTGGTCGCGATTTCTACGCTTGCGCTCGGCATCGGTGCCAGCACAGCGCTGTTTTCGGTGGTGAATGGTGTGCTACTCAATCCGTTACCCTTCCCGCAGCCCGATCGACTCGTCACGCTGCACGAGAGCAAACCGAATTTCGAAACCGGCGCCATCCCTTATTTGAACTTTGTGGATTGGCAGAACGAAAACCACACGTTCTCTTCCATCGCCATCAGCCGGAGCTACGGCTTCAGTCTAACCGGCATGGGTGAAGCCGAGCGCTTGCAAGGCGACTGGGTCTCCGCAAGCTTTTTCCAGACTCTGGGCGTCAAACCCGTTGTTGGCCGCAACTTCACTCCGGAAGAAGACCGGCTGGGCACGGGTCCAGTGGCGCTGATCAGCGCGGGTTTCTGGAAGCGCAAGTTCGGGTCCGCGCCGGACGTGCTGGGAAAGAGCATCACTTTGGACGGCAAGAGCTATACGATTGTGGGAGTGATTCCCGGGGGTTTTGACCTCCGCCTCGGGAGCTTCCGTCCCGGTGAAGTGTATGTGCCCATCAGCCAGTGGAACAATCCCTCGCTTCGTGACCGGAAGGCCGCCCTGGGGCTGCACGGAATCGGCCGCATGAAGCCCGGCATTACCTTCGATCAGGCGAAAGCCGACTTGCAGCGCATCGCCCGAAACCTCGCTGCGGCTTACCCCGACGCCAATCGGGGCACAACCGCCAATATCCTGCCGCTGAAGCAGAGCATGGTGGGCAGGATCGAGCCCTTCCTACTGGTCCTCCTGGGCGCCGTCGGTTTTGTACTCCTGATTGCGTGCGTCAACGTGGCCAACCTCTTGCTGGCGCGCTCCACCGGGCGCGCGCATGAATTTGCCATCCGCACGGCATTGGGAGCAGGGCGGAGGCGCATTATTCGGCAACTTCTAACGGAAAGCGTGTTGCTTGCGGTTGGCGGTGGGGGGATCGGCTTGATTCTGGCGGTATGGGGGACGAAGGCAGCGATTGGAGCACTACCAATGGCTCTGCCACGTGCCTCGGAGATCGGCCTCGACGTGCGCGTCCTCGTCTTCACCGCAGCCATTTCGTTACTCGCGGGGATTCTCTTCGGCTTAGCGCCGACGCTTAAGACGTTGAAGCCGGACTTGCATGAGACACTCAAGGAAGGCGGCCGGGGCGCGAGCGGCGCACACCATCGCGCGCACAGCGTCTTTGTCATGGTGGAAATGGCGCTGGCGCTGGTGTTGCTGGCCGGTGCAGGACTGATGATCCGCAGCCTAACGCGGCTCTGGAACGTCAATCCGGGATTTGATCCGGAACATGTATTGACGTTCGGCCTCGGGTTCCCGCCGTCGATGATGACAGCAAGCCCAACCGCCATTCGTGCTTACCTTCGCCAGCTTGATGACAATCTCGAATCGACACCCGGCGTCCAGGCGATCTCGCTCTCGTGGGGCGGGTTCCCGATGGGCAGCGAAGACGACATGCACTTCTGGTTGGAAGGCCAGCCCAAGCCGCAGAGCGAAAGCGAGATGAACTGGACGCTGGATTACATTGTAGGGCCCGATTATTTGAAGACCATGGGTATTCCACTCGAGCGCGGCCGCTTCTTCACAGCCCAGGATGACGAGCACTCTCCTTTCGTCATCGTGATCGACGATATCTTTGCCGCTAAGTATTTCCCCAACCAGAATCCGGTCGGCAAACTCCTGAATCTTAATTCCTACGGTGGCAAGGCGGAGATCATTGGCGTGATTGGGCATGTAAAGCAGTGGGGGCCCGATGCGGACGACAAAAACACGCTTCGAGCCCAGCTTTATCTGCCATTGATGCAGATGCCTGATGCTGCGATGCCGTTCGTGCCTGCGGGCGTGGACGTGGTGGTGCGATCCACAGGAACGCCGCTCGCGGCCGTTGATTCCATTCGCCGCACAGTCCAGAAGATGAACCGCGAACAGGTCGCCTATGGTTTTGAGGCGATGGACGAGATCATTTCCGACTCGCTCGCTGCCCGGCAGTTTTCTATGGTTCTGCTCAGCGCCTTCGCGGCCATGGCGGTCCTGCTCTCCAGCATCGGCATTTACGGCGTTATTTCCTACTCCGTTGCCCAGCGCACTCACGAATTCGGCATCCGCATGGCGCTGGGCGCGCAGCGAGGCGATGTGTTGAAGCTCGTGGTGGGCGAGGGTTTGACGATGGCGCTGATTGGCGTCGCCGCAGGACTTGTCGCCGCGTTGGCGTTGACACGTTTAATGACGAGCGTGCTCTACGGCGTGAAGCCGAACGACCCAGCCACATTTGTCGCCGTGCCGCTGTTGCTGATCGTCGTAGCACTTGCGGCCTGCTATATCCCGGCACGCCGTGCGGCGAAGATTGATCCCATGGTGGCCCTGAGGCATGAATGACTGCAGTTAATGGGTGGGACCATTGCGTCGGGTGAGCTTGTCCACGATGTCGATTAAGGCATCCAGGCGCTGGTCCGCGTGGGTTTGAGATTTGCCCAGCCGCTCCATTTCCTGGGCGAGCCGGTCCATCCTTTCCACCAGACGGATTTCCGCCTGGGCGAGGCGGCCCACCAGGTCCGTGACCGTTGCGACGGAGGCCTCCAGCCGGGAGAGGCGCTCATCGTGCTGGGCCGCCACCGCCTCAAGATGGGCCTGGGTCTCCAGGATAAATTGCATGGTCTTTTCGACGTCCATGAGTTTGATTATAACCTGGTTTTTGCAAAGGAAGCGTTCAACCGTCAGCGGTCAGCTCTCCGCCAAGCCAGAGATTACGATTGCTTGGTGCTGAAGGCTGAATGCTGAGGGCAATCCCTGACGGCTGATGGTCACATTGGAGCAAGTTATCATGCGCTGGATTCGCTTCTTTCGACGCACGCGCTGGGACCGGGAACGCGCTCGCGAGCTCCAGTCGTACTTGGAAATCGAAACTGAGGAAAACATGGCGCGAGGATTGCCGCCGGACGAAGCGCGGTATGCGGCCCGAAGAAAATTGAGCAACACTACCCTGCTGCGGGAGGAAATCTTTTATATGAATAGCATCGGATTCCTCGAAACACTCTGGCAGGACGTGCGTTATGGCCTGCGCCAGTTGCGCCGCAACCCCGGCTTTACGGCAGTCGCGGTTCTGACGCTCGCTCTTGGCATTGGCGCGAACACGGCCATTTTTAGCGTGGTGGATGGCGTGCTGTTAGCCCCGCTACCTTACGCTCAACCCAATCGCCTGGTTGCAATCTGGGAATTGAACCTTCATTACGGGTGGCATGTGTGGATTTCTTATCTTAATTTCCGCGATTGGCAGCGTGATGCGCGGGTATTCCAGAGCATAGAGGCTTTCTACATTGAGAGCCACGATCTGACCAGTCCTGGGCCGCCCGAGCACGTCGATGGAAACGGAATATCTTCGGGCTTCTTCACAACTCTGGGCGTAAAGCTGGTTCTTGGCCGCGAGTTTACGCCGCAAGAGGACCGACCCGGCGGAGCCCCGGTTGCCATCGTCACTGATCGCCTTTGGCAAAATCGATTCCACGGCAGTCCTCGTGTGCTCGGCAAGCTTGTAACCTTAGACGGAGTTGATTACAGCATTGTCGGAGTTCTTCCCGCGCATTTTCAACTTTTTGGCCACCCGGACGTTTATACACCGTTGGGCCAAGCTGACCCGGTGGTCCTCAAGGATCGCGGAACCCATGACGATATGCTCGCGATTGGGCGATTGAGGCCCGGCGTGAGGATGGCGCAGGCGCAGGCAGAGATGAGCGCGATTCAGGATCATCTCGATCGGCTCTATCCCAAGTCGGACCAAGGCTTGGGGGCCGCAGTGGCGCCGCTCAAAAATGAAATCGTTGGCAACGTGAGGGGAACCATGCTGCTGCTGTTGGGGGCAGTTGGGCTGGTCTTGCTGATTGCCTGCGCCAATGTTGCAAACCTCTTGCTGGCGCGCGCGGCGGCGCGCTCACGGGAGTTTGCCATCCGCTCGGCAATCGGAGCGAGCCGGGCGCGTGTGGCGCGGCAATTACTGACGGAAAGCGTGCTTCTGTCGCTGGCTGGCGCCGGCCTTGGATTGCTGATCGCGGGATGGGGAGTGAAGCCGGTGCTGGCTGCGGTGCCTGGAAACCTGCCTCGCAGCAACGACATTCATCTGAATGTTCCTGTTCTGCTGTTCGCCTTCGCAGTTGCCGTCGCAGTGGGCATTCTTTTCGGGATGGCCCCCGCGCTGAGGAACTCGAAGCCGGACTTGCAGGAAGAGCTCAAGAAAGGTGGGCGAACGTCGTCGGGCAGCAGGAGCCGCGCCCAGAACAGTCTGGTGATTTTCCAAATGGCTCTGACTCTGGTCTTGCTCGTGGGTGCCGGACTGCTATTCCGCACGATCGGCAAGCTGTGGGATGCCAATCCCGGCTTCGAACCGCAACACATTGTCACTTTCAAGGTGGGGATTTCACCATCCTTGACCAGGACCGCAAGTAGCACGCGAACTGCGTACCGCCAATTGCTTGAGCGTATTCAAAGGATCCCCGGCGTCGAGGCTGCGGACTTCACTGACTCCCTTCCCCTGAGCGGCCAAACCGGCCAGATCGCCTTTTGGATAGACGGACAAAAGCCCGCAGTGCTTCAGACCGCACCTCGGATGTTGCTGTTCCTCACCGGCCCGAACTATCTTCGGGTGATGAAAATACCGTTGCTTCAAGGCCGCTTTTTCACTCTCCAAGACACCACCAAGTCTGTTGCCGTGATGGTGATCGACAGTATTTTTGCCCGCACCTATTTTCCAGGCAAGAATCCCGTGGGCCATACCATCAGTTGCGGATTCGATCGCGTTTTTGGCCCCTACAGGATCATCGGCGTGGTGGGCCACGTGAGGAACGCGGGATTGGGCAGGCCCAGCGCGTATACCCGTGCCCAAAGCTACTTTCCGCTTTACCAAGATCCGGACGAGTGGGTGCCCGAAAATTTTCCCGATACAACACTGATTGTCCGCACGCCGCTCGACGCTGCGGCCGTGATGCCGGCGATCAGGAAAGTGGTGTACGGCGTGGGAAGAGATCAGCCCGTCTATGCGGTTCGAACGATGCAGCAAATTGCTTCGGAGTCGATGTCATCACAGCGCTTTCCAATGATCCTCTTCGGGATATTCGCTGGTTTAGCGCTGCTGCTGGCATCGGTCGGAATCTACGGGGTGATTTCCTATTCGGTGACGCAACGAGTGCACGAGATTGGCATTCGCATGGCGCTTGGCGCCCAAAAACGTGACGTTTTTCGGATGGTGATTGGACAGGGACTGAGGCTGGCGCTGGCGGGTCTCGCGGTCGGGCTGGCGGCTGCGTTGGTTCTCACCCGACTGCTGTCGAGCTTTTCACACCTGCTCTACGGGGTCAGGGCGAGCGATCCGGCAACGTTCGTGGCCGTCTCGCTTCTGTTGACCGGCGTGGCCGTTTTAGCGTGCTATATTCCGGCCCGGCGGGCGACGAAAGTGGACCCGATGGTAGCGCTGAGGCATGAATGATTGCGGTTAATGGGCGGAACCGTTGCGTTGGATGAGCTTGTCCACGATGTCGATTAAGGCATTCAGGCGTTGGTCCGTATAGGCTTGAGATTCGCCCAGCCGCTCCATTTCCTGGGCGAGCCGGTCCATCCTTTCCACCAGACGGATTTCCGCTTGGGCAAGGCGCCCCACGAGATCGGTGACTGTTGCGACGGAGGCTTCCAGCCGGGTAAGGCGCTCATCATGCTGGGCCGCGACCGACTCGAGCCTGGATAACCGCTCATCGTGCTTCTGCGCCGAGGCAGTGAGCTGAGCCTGCATGTCCAGGATGAATTGCATGGTCTTTTCAACGTTCATGAGTTTGATTATAACCTGATTTTTGCCGAAGGCGAAGCGGCACAAGCTCATCCGGTAAAGCGAGAAGAAGGGGCCCGCGGCTCGCAGAGGGGGAATCGCTCATGAGATGGATATACTTTGAACAGCTTTGGTTTCCTGGAGGCATCCTGGCAGGGCTTGCACGATGCGGAGAGCCGGCTGAGGAGAAATCAGCGCTGTATTTGGGCGGACATTAGCCACCCGCCTTGATTTTCCAGTAATTTCTACGCTCCCACTCCGGCGGATAAACTTCGGGACGCTCCTTCGGCTAACGGCCTTTTTTAAAGGCTTTACAATTTCAACAAAAGCTCAAGTTTCCCAGAGCCGCTGTCGAAAGATTGAGGTAGAGGGACAATACACGCCAGCGTCGTCTAGTTTACCTCCTTTCTATACGATGCTGCGATCCTTGGTGGCGGATAAGGGCGCAACCCCGTCCTGCCGGAGGGGCAGGACGGCCGATGCCGCTGCCAAGGGTCCTTCGATTACCTTCCCGTTAGGAACCTGGACAACAATCCTGATAACGCCTGCCTGAAGAAGACTCTGAGTGACATTGGACCGGTTGCGAGGCAACCATTCGATGTTGGCTACTACCCTACAACTCCTGTTTGAGCTGGCTGTGCTTTCGTTTCCCCGGCGGCGGCTTTGCTCCCATGGAACAGCTCCACCACGGCGAGGTTCAACCGCCCCCTTACCTCGGACCTTTCGTTGGCTCTGGTCATGTAGCGGACCATGACTTGCACACCGGAGCCGGTGGGTTGCACATTCACCGTGGGCATTGCGGAGAATGCCCCGACACCATAGCGCCGAGTCACTCGCTGCCATTCCTTTTCCGCCATTTGGGCGTACTCGTGGGTTTCCTCTGCCACGATAGCGCGAATCTTCTCAATTAACGGATAAGGATTTTCGCCGGCGGGAACCGTCACCTGAAATTCATCCCAAAGCCACTGGCCAGTAGTGGAAAAATTGAAATAGTATCCTTCCACGGCGAAACTGTTCAGAAACGCCACCTGACGGCCTGTGGGGTGGCCTGCCTCGGTCCAATTGCCGGTCTCCAGCAGAATCGTCCGCAACAAGCCAATCTCCATCACCTCGCCGCGCACGCCGTTGACTTCAACCCAATCCCCCACCCGGATTCCGTTGCGGCCCATCAGAACAAACCAACCGCAGAAGGACACCACAAAATCCTTCAGGGCCACGGTCAGGCCCGCCGTTGCCAAGCCTAGGACGGTTAGGATCTGGCTGGGTGATCCAAAAATTACAAACAGAATGATCAGGACTGCCGCGGCTTCCACGCCAAAGCGCACGACTCCACGAAGGGTGAGTTGCTGTTTACGCTCCAACTTAAAGCGGTCAAGCAGGTGGTCCACGAGCCGGTTGATCAGGAAAATAAAAAAGACCAGCCAGACGACCCAGAATGCGGCCTTGATGATTTCATGGACGGCGGCGCGCTGGCTTACGGCTACCAGGGCCGCCCATTTCCCATACGTCGCACCCAGGTCCCGCAAGTCCTGGATACGCTGGTCCATATTCGCCATATCCATCTCATCCTGGGAAAGGTGGTGCAGGGATGACATCATAGCATCCTGGGCTAGGCGGGAAGGCATTGCCGGCGTTTGCCCCTGAGCCCCCGCTGCCGCCAAGGGGGATGCCAGTGGCGCTTGTGGCTGCTCCTGTTGAACCTGATTTTCCATGGCATCGTGATGCCGGGAAAGTCTTGCAGCCGCATTCAGCGCATTCTGTTGGGCTTGGATCAACTGGGCTTTCTCAATGCGGAGAGCGTTCCATTTGCGCCACTTATCGATAAGGCTACCCAGTGTTTCCGTGGCGGGAGTGACTGGACCGCTTTCCAAGCGGGTTGACCCATTCGTGTGCTCGATAGCTTGGTGTTCCTGCCATAGGCGTTGAATCTTGCTGTGCACATCACCGCCTGACCGGGCCATATCCTGCTGGGCGTCCGCCAAGGCGTCCTGGTCCAGATCCAACTGAGCCTCGACGATTTCAAGCTTTCCCTGGATTTCAGCCTGACGATCCCCTTTGGCATGTTGGACTTCCGCGGTCATCTCCTTGACCGCTTCCTGATCTGCTTTGACCTTGGCTCCGAAGCGTTCGATCCGCTTCTCGATAGCCCGGGCCTCGGGCGTTTGGGCTGTGGAACCGGATTTGAAGTCGCGTAATGCGGCGGCGAATGCCAGGTCCACTTCATGGTCGGCAAGCCTCTGCGCGTCCAGGGCTAGCGGCTTTTCATCTTGAGTTACGGCCAGCCCCGCCAGACTGACGGCAGTTTGGAGAGGGGTTTGGTCAATCGACGGCTGCTGGCCAGCCGTGGCCGTGCGCGACTTCCCATCCTTTTCGGAAGATGAGGATCCGGTGGTGAGCAGCAGGCCGGCCATCGCCAGCCCTATGAGCGCGAGTAATACGATCAGCGTTAAGCGATGGGAAGCTTTCATAGGAATATTTGTTTGGCTCGTTCTCCCGCCCGGGGAACCATTGAGGGCTTACGTGGATACCGAGGCCTTTTTCTCGTCGCGCCGGCCCGAGAGGCTTTGCAGTCTTAGCTTACCATTCTGCACAAGCGGATTGAAGATTACGGTAGTGGTGCAATTTGCTGTAGCGGCGCTCTATGAGCGCCGCTACAGCAAACAAACTACGCCACTACCAAGACCAGAGTCCGGTTGGGTCCCTAGTCGGGAGTTTGGACCAGGTAGCAGGTTAGAGGCACGAAGCCCCGTTTTTCCACCCTATATGGAACCAGAATGCCCCGATTTTGATCCAATAGAAAGCAACCGGGTATCTGTGACAGAAACAGCTTCTCCGTTTCCACGCCAAGGAGTTTTCATGTTGAGTTACGACCTGAGTTTCATCAGCGACGGAAGTCTGGAAGCACATCCCACCCAAGCTCCGGAGCCGGCTTTGGACTCCGCGCTCCTGGATGCCTATTCCCGCGCCGTCATTCATGCGGCGGAGCGGGTGAGCCCATCCGTTGTACACATCCATGTTGCTACATCCGTGTCCTCGAAACGGCGGAACGAACCGCGCGAAGCGCGCGGCAGCGGCTCGGGATTCATCTTCACGCCAGACGGCTTCATCCTGACCAACAGCCATGTAGTGAGCGGCGCAAAGTCAATCGAAGTGGCACTCACGGACGGTAGCCGGCATCCCGCAGACCTGGTTGGGGACGATCCGCATTCGGATTTGGCCGTGGTGCGTATCACCGCGCCCAATCTGGTTCCGGCGCCGTTTGGTGATGCTGGAGCTTTGCGCGTCGGCCAGCTCGTAGTTGCCATTGGCAACCCCTACGGCTTCGAGTGTACGGTGACGGCGGGGGTGGTGAGCGCCTTGGGACGTTCGCTGCGGGCGCGGTCCGGCCGGATGATTGATAATATTATTCAGACGGATGCGGCGCTGAACCCGGGGAACTCCGGCGGACCACTGGTCACATCTCAAGGCGAGGTGATTGGCGTGAATACCGCCGTCATCCTGCCCGCGCAAGGCATCTGCTTTGCCATTTCCATGACCACGGCGCACTTTGTGGCAGGGCAGCTTATCAAGGAAGGACGCATCCGCCGCAGCTACATCGGCGTGGGCGGGCAGAACGTGCCACTTCAACGGCGCCTGGTCCGCTATTACAACCTGGAACGCGGAAGCGGTGTGCTGGTTGCCACCGTTGAGCCGGCCAGTCCAGCGCATCACGCAGGAATCCACGAAGGCGATATTCTGGTGGAGTATGCAGGCCAGCCCATCGCGGGTATCGACGACCTCCATCGCCTGCTTACCGAGCAACAAGTGGGGATAGCTTCGCCCCTCGTCTTGTTGCGCGGCGCAGAAAGAAAGCAGGTGACGATTGTGCCATTGGAAGCCCCCGGGAGCAATTAACCACCCCCGGCAGGCTCGAAAAGAAGGCGGCAAATTGGCAAATTGCTTTCCAAGAATTTTTGGTAACTGTAGGATGGTTTTGGTACCGTGATACCCTTTCAAAGTGAACCGGAGAGTTTTGAAGGCAAAACTGCGCCCCGCAGGCTACACTATTCTGGGAGGTAAGCATGAGTGATGAACCTCGTGAGATGCGAATTGCGTTGCAAGTGGGTAGCGAGCTAAGGATTACAAATTCGGGCGAAATCGTGATTGATAACCCGGAGCTCGAGCTGGCGCAGAACGATGAAGCGGCGGATGCTATTCTGGCTTATAAATTTGACAAGAAAAAGGGTGAACATATCTTGCGGTTGATCGATCCGGTTGCGAATCATCAACATGTGAAGCATCACCGGCCGGGCGATTAGAATTCCAGGGGGCAAACCTTTCCAGGTCCGCAGCTTTCGGATGCAAATCATGCGGGACATGCAAGCTTGCGCAAAAACTGGTAGTGGTGCAGTTTGGTTGCTGTAGCGGCGGTCTGTGACCACCGAACTTTATTTCTCAACAGTTTCCGGCGCTCATAGAGCGCCGCTACAGCAAACTGACCCACTACGCAAAAACTCACGGCGCAAATCCCGTCCAAGGAGTTTAGCGCCTGCCGGGGCCGCGCTTCGCGCGAAATTCTATTTTGGAGAAAGCCAAGATGAAGCTGGGTTGGATTGGACTGGGTAACATGGGTCTTCCCATGGCCCGCAACGTTTTGAAAGCCGGTCATGAGGTAACCGTCTACAACCGCACGCGCAGCCGGGCAGAGCCACTGGCGGCGGATGGCGCCAAATTGGCGGCAAGCCCGGCGGAAGCCGCAGCCACGGGAATCGTGGCCACCGTCGTGGCGGACGACAAGGCGCTCGAAGCAGTCAGTTTCGGGTCGGAAGGCCTGATCTCCGCCCTGCCCAAAGGTGGCATTCACGTTTCCATGAGTACCATCAGCATTGCGATTGCAAAGGATCTGGAGCAAGCCCACCGTGAAGCCGGGCAGGTTTTTGTTTCCTCGCCAGTTTTCGGGCGGCCGGAAGCGGCGGCGGCAGCCAAACTCGCAGTGGTGGTGGCCGGCCCGGCGGCGGCTGTGGAACACTTGCGTCCGGTTTGGGATGCCATCGGCCAGCGAACCTTTGTTTTCGGTGAGGAACCCCACTTGGCGAACGTAATCAAGCTGAGCGGCAACTTTCTGATCGCATCGGTCCTGGAATGCCTGGGTGAGGCGGTGGCGCTGATCCGCAAACACGGCGTCGACGCGCACGAATACATGGATTTTCTCACCAGCACGCTCTTTGCGGCCCCGGTTTATAAGACTTATGGCTCGCTGATCGTAGAGGATAAATTCCAGCCCGTGGGCTTCAAAATGAATCTGGGGCTGAAGGATATCCGATTGGCGCTGGCCGCAGGCGAAGCGGCCTCCGTTCCATTGCCGGTTGCCAGCCTGCTTCGAGACCGAATGCTTTCCGCCATTGCCAACGGCCGGCAGGATGATGACTGGGCATCCATCGCCAGACTGGCAGCGGAACAGGCCGGTTTGAAAAGAGATTCCTAAATCCCTGGGGTGTTTAGGAGTCAAGAGAGCTGTCGCCAGGGCGGGATCCTCAGCATTGTTTTCATGAACGTAGCCCGGGCGCCGTCGGGACGTGGCATTCGCCATGCCGTTGCACTTGCCGGGACACTGTTATGGACGTTTCCCACAATTCGTCCGCATTCGCGCTTGCCTGGGCCCATCCGGTGGTTCAAGAATGGTTTGCGGGACGTTTCGGCCAACCCACTGAACCTCAAGGGCTCGGCTGGCCGCACATCGTTTCTGGACACGCAACGCTGATCTCCGCGCCCACGGGTTCCGGCAAGACCCTTGCCGCATTTCTTGCCTGTATCGACCGCCTCGTTCGCAAAGGTCTGGCGGGCGAGCTCACCCAACGAACCGAAGTTCTTTACGTTTCCCCGCTCAAAGCATTGAGCAACGATGTGCAGAAGAACCTGGAAGCTCCACTTGGGGAGATTATGCGGCTTGCCGCAGAGCGCGGTTTCTTGCTTACGCCCATTCGCACTGCGGTTCGTACCGGCGATACTCTGATGCACGAACGCCGCGCCATGCTGGAACACCCGCCCCATATCCTGGTGACGACCCCCGAATCGCTTTACATCCTGCTGACGTCGCGCAAAGGCCGGGAGATGCTGAAGGATGTGGAAACCGTAATTGTGGATGAGATTCACGCCGTCGCCGATGACAAGCGCGGAGCGCATCTGGCGATTTCGCTGGAACGGCTGCAATCGCTCATCACCAGTTCGGGCCGTCCGGAGCCAGTCCGCATTGGGCTTTCAGCCACTCAACGGCCGCTTGAGCGGATCGCGCGTTTCCTGACGGGCGCTGGCCGCCCGGAGCCGGCTCTGGTTCATCTCGGACATTCACGACCCCTGGATCTGGCGGTCGAGGTCCCGCGCAGCGAGCTGGGCGCAATCGCCACCCACGAAATGTGGGACGAAGTTTACGACCGGCTGGCGGAACTGGCGCTCCAGCACCGCTCGACCTTGATTTTCGTCAACACCCGCAGTCTTGCAGAGCGCGTCTCACACCGGCTGGCGGAGAGGTTAGGCGCGGAGGCAGTCGCCGCGCATCACGGCAGCCTTTCTCGCAAGATTCGTCTTGCCGCGGAAAGCAAACTGAAAGGCGGTGAGCTGCGGGCGTTGGTGGCCACGGCCTCGCTCGAACTCGGCATCGACATTGGCACGGTCGATCTGGTCTGCCAGATCAATTCGACGCGTTCCATCGCCGTGGCTTTGCAGCGAATCGGCCGGGCCGGGCACTGGCGCGGCGCCGTTCCCAAAGGCCGTCTGTTTCCGCTCACCCGCGATGACCTGATCGAATGCGCGGCGCTGGTTCGCGCCATCCGCCAAGGCGAACTCGACGAAATTCAAATTCCGGATGCGCCGATGGATGTGCTTGCCCAGCAGATTGTTGCCATGTGCGCCGCCGAGGATTGGCAGGAGGAAGAACTTTTCGAAACAATTCGCCGGGCTGATCCTTACCGCAACTTGCAGCGCCCGGAGTTCGACGGTCTGGTGGAAATGTTGACGGAAGGCATCAGCGCCCGGCGGGGTCGGTACGGCGCTTACCTGCATCACGACCGCGTGAATCGCCGGCTGCGGGGGCGGCGGGGCAGCCGTCTGGTGGCCATCACCAATGGCGGCGCTATTCCGGAAAACGCGCTCTACACCGTGGTGCTGCAACCCGATGGGACAACCGTTGGAACCATCGACGAGGATTTTGCCGTGGAGAGCAACCGGGGTGATATCGTGCTACTCGGTAACACCTCGTGGCGCATCCAGCGAGTGGAAAGCGCGTCTGGGAGGATGCTGGTGGAAGCCGCGCCCGGTGCAGCGCCCACCATTCCATTCTGGCGCGGCGAGGCGCCCGCGCGCACCGAAGAACTCTCCCGCCAAGTCTCGGATCTGCGGCAGACCATTGGCCGGCTCGTGCCTGATCCCGAGACCAATTTGCCGGCAAATCCCCAAGATAGAAAGGCTGATCTTGCTCGCGCCTCGGATTGGTTGCGGCAGGAATGCGGACTCGATTCGATGGGCGCGGAGCAGGCCGTGGAATATGTACTCGCGGGCCGCACCGCCCTTGGCGCGATCCCTTCGCAATCCACGCTGGTGGCGGAGCGATTCTTCGACGAAGCGGGTGGAATGCAACTCGTCATCCATGCGCCGTTTGGCGGGCGCATCAACAAGGCGTGGGGGCTGGCGCTGCGCAAGAAATTCTGCCGCAATTTCAACTTTGAGTTGCAGGCGGCGGCCACCGAAGACGGATTGAACATCTCGCTGGGCGAACAGCACAGTTTCCCGCTCGGGGACGTCTTCCAATTCCTCTCGCCGCAATCCGTGGCGGATGCGCTGGAGCAGGCGTCGCTGGCCTCACCCATTTTTACCACGCGCTGGCGGTGGGATGCCACGCGGGCTCTGGCGCTCACCCGTTTTCGCAACGGCAAAAAAATTCCGCTGCACATCCAACGCATGCGCGCCGATGACCTGCTGGCCGCCGTCTTCCCGGACGCCGCCGCCTGCCGCGACAACATCGTGGGCGATATTGCGCTGCCCGATCATCCGCTGCTGCGCGAAGTGATGAAGGACGTTTTCACGGAAGCCCTGGACCTGGATGGCCTCAAGCGCGTGCTGGGCGGTATTGGCGATGGCAGCATTCGTTGCGTGGCCGTAGATTCCGCGGCGCCCTCGGTGTTCTCCCATGAAATTCTGAACTCGAATCCTTACGCTTACCTGGATGATGCGCCGCTCGAAGAGCGCCGGGCGCGAGCCGTCAACATGCGCCGCATCTTGCCGGAGAGTGTGCTGGCAGAGGTGGGCCGTCTCGATCCCGCCGCCGTGGCGCAGGTGCGCGCAGAGGCTTGGCCTGACGCGCGCGACGCGGATGAGGTGGAAGACGCTCTTCACACTCTGATTGTATTGCCGGAGAGCTTCATGGCCCCGTCCGGGCGGACGGTGCGGGATTTGTGGGGCACATGGTTTGAACAATTGGTCAACGAACGCCGGGCGGCCCGCCTTCTGCATGAGAACGAGGTGCTATGGGTGGCGGTGTCGAAGGCAAAAACCGCCGGCGGCCTTTACCCGGGAGCGCGCTTTGCGAATGACTTTGCGGAAATGGAAAACACCGTTCCTTCCTTCGAGGAAGCGATGCTGGCCGCAGTTCGCGGTTGGACGGCGCACCTGAGTCCAGTGACGGCGAGCCATCTCGCTACTGTTCTCTGCCAACCATCCGGCGCGATCCATTCGGCTCTGCTGCGCCTGGAATCCGAGGGGAATGTCTTGCGGGGCCGTTTCACGGGTACGGATGAAGTCGAATGGTGCGACCGGCGCCTGCTGGCCCGCATTCACCGGCTGACGCTCGGGGCTTTGCGGAAGGAAATAGAACCGGTCACGCCCACGCAATTTATGCGCTGGCTGCTCGCGTGGCAGCATCTTGCCCTGGGCTCGCAAGTGGCAGGTGAGCGCGGATTGACCGAAGTGATTGGGCAATTGCAAGGTTTTGAAGCTCCCGCCAACGCCTGGGAGCCGCAGATTCTCGCCCGGCGGGTGGCAGGCTACGATGCGAAGATGCTTGACCAGCTATGCCTCACGGGTGTTGTGGGTTGGGGAAGGTTTTCGCCGCATCCGGCGCTCGTCCGGCCGGACGGTGAAAGTCCGCCGGAAGGGATGGGGCTTCGCCCGGCTCACCGGCGGGTTCTGCCAACCAGCGTTTGCCCCATCACCTTCTTCGTGCGCGAGGACTCAGAATGGATTTATCGCCGCAAGACGCCGGAAAGCGCCGAAGATGTGGCCTTAAGCACCGGCGCGCGGCAGGTTCTGGATTTCTTGAAATCGCAAGGGGCGTCGTTTTTCACGGACATTGTGCGCGGGACCGGCCGATTGAAATCCGAAGTTGAGAATGAGTTGTGGGAGTTGGTGACGGCAGGATTGCTGACCGCCGACGGCTTTGACAATCTGCGCGCCCTCATTGATCCAAAGCGGCGCGCCGGACAGGGCCGCGGCCGGGATCACCGTCCCCGGCACAGCACGGGCCGATGGTCGCTCCTGTTTTCCGGGCAAGGGGCAGATTCAGGCCAGTCGGTGGAAGCCATTGTGCGGCTGTTGCTAAGGCGCCACGGCGTGGTCTTCCGCGAGTTATTGGCGCGGGAGCCCTACTGGCCGAAGTGGCGAGAGTTGCTGGTCATGTTAAGACGGCTTGAGGATCGCGGCGAGGTCCGCGGCGGGCGATTTGTGGACGGATTCGTTGGCGAACAATTCGCCCTGCCGCTGGCCGTGGATTCGCTGCGGGCATCACGAAGGACGCAAGGGGCTGGTGAGATGGTCACGATTTCTGCGCCGGATCCGCTGAATTTGGCCGGAATCATCATGCCGGGTGAGCGTATTCCCTCGACTTCCGGACGGCTGATTTCCTATCGCGATGGCATTCCGGTGGAAGAAGTACCGAGGTTAGCCATCGTGGGATTGAACTCTTAAAAAGGAGTGGATCATGCGAGCCATACGAGTTCATGAAGTAGGCGCTCCGCAGGTGATGCGGCTTGAGGAAGTTCCGGACCCCAAACCCGCTGCCGGACAAGTGCTGGTGCGGGTGAAGGCCGTGGGCGTAAATCCGGTGGACACTTACTTTCGGAGCGGAATTTATGCCGTCAAGATGCCGCTTCCTTACACCCCCGGATCGGATGCAGCCGGAACGATTGAGGCGGTTGGGCCGGAGGTGACGGTCTTCAAGCCAGGTGACCGCGTTTATACTTCTGGGACGCTGAGCGGAGCGTATGCCGAAATCGCCTTGTGTGCCGTTTCTCAAGTGCACCGGCTGCCGGAAAAAGCGGCCTTTGAACAGGGCGCGGCGCTGGGCGTCCCTTATGCCACGGCGTACCGGGCGCTGTTTCACCGGGGCAAAGCCCAGCCCGGGGAGTCATTGCTGGTGCACGGGGCGAGCGGCGGCGTGGGCGTAGCGGCGGTACAGCTTGCCCGGGCGCATGGGATGATCGTAGTCGGGACAGCCGGAACCGGGCGCGGGTTGAAGCTCGTGGCGGAAAATGGCGCCCACCATGCGCTCGATCATCGCCAAACAGACTACCTTGCCGAGGCCATTCGCCTTACCGCAGACCAAGGCTTCGACCTGATTTTGGAGATGCTCGCGAATGTCAATCTGGGCAAGGACTTGGGATTGCTCGCCAAATTCGGCCGGGTCGTGGTGATTGGCAGCCGTGGGAGTGTGGAGATCAATCCACGGGATACGATGGGCCGGGATGCGGCAATCCTGGGCATGACGCTGTTTAACGTCAATGAGCAGGAGCTTGCGAGCATTCACGCCGCGCTGATCGCAGGGCTTGAAAATGGCACGTTGCGGCCCGTCATCAGCCAAAAACTGCCGTTGTCCGAAGCCCCCCGAGCGCACGAAGCCGTGATGGAGCCGGGGTCTTACGGAAAGATTATTCTGATCCCCTGAGGCGCGTGGCAAAGTTCAGAAATTTCTCAGCCGGATGCTGGGCGGGGGTCCAATGCAAGCCGTCTTTTGCAGCGCGGTTAAAACCCCGCCCTTCCCTTGCAGCGGTAAAGCTCGTGAGAAATACGGACTAATCCCAACACTGTCAAATTAGGGTGGCCCTCATGATATTTTTGTCAGGGCCGTCGGATTCCCCCTCACCCCAGCCCTCTCCCCGCAAGCGGGGAGAGGGGGGACCGCGAAGCGGTGGGCGAGGGGCTCTTGTTCAATGATGTGCCGGTATTCTCGACCGGGCCTTAAGTGGACAGCATTGGGGTTACTCCAGATCATGTTTCTGCTTCAACCAGTTCTATGGGGATAGTTTATGAAAAGCCATTGCTCGCATCTCGACCAGATTCACGACGTGAAACCCCGCACCCAAGGATGCGAAGAATGCCTGAAATCAGGAGATTCCTGGGTTCAACTGCGCATGTGCCTCACCTGTGGCCACGTGGGTTGTTGCGATTCTTCAAAAAACAAACACGCCACCAAACACTTCCATCACACACAGCACGCCATCATGCAGTCGGCGGAGCCGGGCGAAAGTTGGAAGTGGTGCTATGTGGATGAAGTGATGCTCTGACCGGAACCGCGGGTGGAACCGGGGTCTGTGCGTGGGCGCGGCAGGTCTTCGCTCGTCCAGCCGCCGTTTGTTTTCGTGGTTTGGGCGCAGACGCGCCGGCAGGAGTTTAGGAGGGCAGGGTGAAATAACTTGAGAATCTTCGCCGGGATCGTTGGATCGGTATTAATTTTCGGGGTGCTGCTGGACGCATTTGAAACCATGATTCTGCCCCGCCGGGTCACTCAAGTGTTCCGGATGGCGCTTCGGTTTATTCGGGTCACTTGGCGTCCAGTATGCGCCCTGGCCCGAAGAATCCCCCAGGGGAAAAAATCCCGTGAAACCCTTTTGAATTTTTACGGGCCGCTTTCCGTGTTGGTTCTGTTTGTGCTCTGGGGTTGCGTCCTGATGCTGGGCTTTGCGTTGCTGCATTGGGCCGCGGGCTCGGCGTTCTATGGCAACCAACCGCAAACCTTCCTCACCGATCTCTATGTCAGTGGCACCACGTTCTTCACGCTGGGGCTCGGGGATGTAGTGCCCCGCACCGGACTGGCGCGCCTAATCACCGTGCTCGAAGCCGGGACCGGCTTCGGCGTCATTGCCATTATGATCGCCTACCTGCCGGTGCTCTATTCGGCTTTTTCAGAGCGCGAGACCAACATTTCCCTGCTGGATGCGCGGGCCGGCTCTCCGCCCGCCGCGGCAGAATTGCTGAGGCGTCACGAAAACTCGGCCGCCCTGGAACAATACTTGCGGGACTGGGAAATTTGGTCCGCGCAGTTGATGGAAAGCCACCTTTCTTACCCCACCCTTTGTTACTGGCGCTCTTTGCACAGCAATCAGTCCTGGCTCGCCGCGCTCGCCGCGATTCTCGATGCGTGCGCCCTGATTCTGGTCTCCGGGGAGGGCTCGCTCCGCTGGCAGGCGCGCATGACGTTCGCGATGTCCCGGCACGCCGTAGTGGACATTTCCTTGATTGTCAACCAACCACCCAGGCGCGATGCGGCTGATCGTTTACCGCCCGAAGACTACATGCGCGTCCGGGAATTGGTTTCTGACTCGGTCCTCAAGCTGCTCCAGGATTCCGGTGCGGAGGAGGGATTACGCCGCATTCGTAGCTATTACGAGCCTTACCTGCACGGTCTTTCGGAGCGCTTTCTCATGCCCCTGCCGCCCTGGGTTCCTTCGCAGAAGGTCATGGACAACTGGAAATCCTCTGCCTGGGAGCGCAGGGACGCGGCAGCTCAGACGCCTTTGGAGTTGGGCGCCAAGAACCGTCATTTCGGTTAAGGGTTGCCAATAAGGGGATATCCTGAAATTGCTTGCCACAGTCGCCCGGAACGCCGAAAATCCCCCACATGGATAGGCTGCGCGTCTACTGGAGATTTTCCCGGCCTTTCACGCTGGTCCCGCCTATGGTCGGGATTTTCTCCGGGGCGCTGATTGGTTACGGCGCGTCTCATGCCCGGTTCAGCCTGCTTTCCGTCATTTTGGCGATTGCCGCTGCGGCCGTGCTCAACGCCGCCTCCAACGGCCTCAATCAGATTTGCGATCTTGAGAACGACCGCATCAACAAGCCTCACCGTCCATTGCCGGCGGGCCGGATTTCCCATCGAGAAGCTGTGATATTTGTTGTCGCCACCTATTTGGTGGCGCTGGCCCTGGTGGCGGCGGTCAATCGCCAGACTTTCGTCATTTATCTGGCCGCAGCGCTGGCCACGGTGGCCTACTCCGCTCCGCCGCTGCGGCTGAAGCGCCATTTCCTCGCCTCGAATTTCACCATCGCGGCAATTCGCGGCGAGTTGCTCAAAGTGGCTGGATGGTCCGCCATCGCCACCGTGCTACGTTCCGCCGAACCCTGGTATATCGGCTTCATCTACTTTGTCTTTTTGCTCGGAGCAACTACAACCAAGGATTTCGCGGATATCGAAGGTGACCGCGCGGCGGGCTGCATCACGCTGCCGGTGAAATACGGAGCGGCGGCCAGCGCCAAAATCATCAGCCCGGCGTTTGTGCTCCCCTGGCTGCTGATGGCAGCGGGCGCCTGGCTGAAAGTGTTGAGCGGAGACGCCACCGCGATTCTCGTCTTAAGCGGCGTGTTGCTTGCCTGGGGCGCTTACGTTATTTATCTCATCAATCGTGATCCCTCGCGGCTGGTGGCGGAAGCCGAAAACCATGCGGGCTGGCGGCACATGTATTGGATGATGATGGTTGGACACCTTGGCTTGGCCGCGGCTTACCTGATTCATTAGCCGCCGCTGTCTGGATTCACTGCTTCCGGTTCGCACTCTGTAACGCGCATCAACACCGGGTTTGCAAGGGGCAATCACGTACTATACGTGAGGACATAAGTCGGCGACGGGCATTCGCTGTGGTGACATGGACCTCCGCCTCCGCGGGGGTGACAATGAAATTCAGGGGAGGTAACCACCCTTCTCGTCATTCCCGCGCAAGCGGGAATCCACACCTTGCCTGATGCAGGGTTGTTTTCTAACTCCGAGGCTTGCAGGCTTGCTCAATGATACTGCTTACCGGCGCCACCGGCTATCTTGGGTCCAACATCGCGCACGAGTTGATGGCATGGCAGGTTCCGTTTCGTGTCCTGGTTCGGGATGTGGCGCGGCTTCCTTTTGATCTGCCTGCGGGGAATTGCGAGATTGTGATTGGCGACTTGCTGGACCCGGTGTCCGTCCAACGGGCCTTGCAGGGTATCCATCGGGTCATTCACACGGCAGCCCTTGTGAAGGTTTGGGTACCAGACCATGAGCTTTTCCGGCGAGTGAACTTTGAAGCTCTGCAAACGCTCTTACGGCTGGCTGCGGATGCAGGGGTTGAACGCGTCGTATATACTTCCACTTTCTTCGCGCTGGGGCCATCCTCCGATCCGGATGCCTGCGAAGGTACGCAGTGCAAAATCCAGAGCGCCACGCCCTATGTCGCTTCGAAACGCGAGGCGCTGGATTGGCTGCGCGCCGAAGGCTTCCGGCAATACCCGGTGCTGGCGCTCCTGCCCGGTGTCATTTACGGTCCCGGACCTCAAACGGAGGGAAACCGGGTGGGCGGGATGATCGGCCAATATCTTTGCGGCCGGTTCCCCGGACTGCTGGGTTCGGGGAATCAGCGCTGGAGCTTCTCCTATATGCCGGATGTGGTTCGTGCACATCTTGCTGCGTTGGATCATGGGAATCCTGGCGAAGAGTATCTGGTCGCTGGCGATAATCGCAGTTTGAACGAGTTATTCCGCCTGCTGGCTGAGATCAGCGGCGTGGATCGCCCGGTGCGGCACATTCCTTTCTGGGTTGCCAAGCTGGTGGGCGCCGGCGAGCTTGTCCTTGCCAAAACTCTTCATCACCAGCCTCAGCTCACGCCAGAAGTGGTCGAGGCCCTCAAAGAAGACTGGGTTTATTCGAGTTCCAAGGCGGAGCGTGAGCTTGGTTACCACGTGACGCCGCTTGAAGACGGCTTGCGAAAGACAATTGAGCCTCACCCGCAGGCAACCGAAAGCCGGTAATAGGAGCACCGCTTTGGCGTTGTGATAATGAACCGGAGCCGGTGCGGTTCGGGAGCCGCCCAGGGCCGGTCCCTCTGCGCACTTCGCTTTTGCGCGCTGTAATCGCCCGGGAATCTATGACATCTTCCATGAAAATCCTTCCAGCGAGGCCGCTCTTCACAACCCGTAAGCTGGTTCATATCTCCATGCTGGGATTTGCCTTTCTGCTTCCATTCCTCACATGGGAGGAGGCTGCGGGCGCGGCGATTCTCGCCTTGCTGTTCAATCTGTACGTCCTTCCGCAGATGAATGCGGACTTGAGTAAGCATCCTAGCGTGCAGCAAGGTCCGGAAGCGGCGGTTCCTGCCGCGACCATTGCGCAACCAGCCGGCACGTGGACCGGAATCATCCTCTATCCCATATCCGTGCTGGCGCTGATTCTGCTTTACCGCCATCAGATGTACGTTGCGGCGGCGGCGTGGGCCGTCATGGCGCTGGGCGACGGCATGGCCAGTGTGTCGGGAGAATCGCTGGGCGGTCCGAGATTGCCTTTGAACCCTCAAAAAACCTGGACTGGAGCGGCGGGCTTCGTCATCTTTGGAGCCGCTGGAGCATACGGTCTGATTCGCTGGGTGGGGCCGTCCATTCCCCCTCATCGAGCAGCGGGGCTCACCCTCATGACGGCCTTGGTAGGCGCGGTGGTGGAAAGCCTCCCTATCCGTTTGGATGACAACGTTACGGTGCCTTTGATCTCGGGCGCTTTCCTTTACTGTGCCGCGATGTTCGCCCGTTCTGCACTCGAAAGTAACCTGCCCTATCTTGGCCACCGCATCATTCTGGCGCTGATAGTGAACGCGCTGCTTGCTTTGGTTGCGATTTCCCTTCGGCTTGTGACCCGATTGGGTGCGGGAATGGGCTTCATCCTCGGCATGGCTGTTTACCTGGGCTACGGTTACAAGAGTTTTCTCCTGCTCCTAGCCTTCTTTGCATTGGGCTCAGCGGCCACACGGCTGGGATATGCTGCGAAGGCCGCACGCGGAATTGCGGAGCGGCGGCGGGGTGCGCGAAGCTGGCAGGAAGCGGCGGCCAATGTGCTGGCGGCGGCATTCTTTTCGATTCTGGTTATCACTACCCATCATGAGCGAGCCTTCCTTCTGGCCACGATCGCTGTGTTCGCTGAAGCCTGCGGCGATACCGTGGCCAGTGAAATCGGGCAATGGCTTTCGTTGCGCGCGTATTTGGTCACCACGTTCGCAGTGGTCTCGGCTGGCGAAAATGGCGGGGTTTCGTTCGCCGGGAGCGCCACCGGGATTCTGGCTTCGGCATTGATCGTGGCGCTCGGCTGGGCGCTTGGGCTCTCAACCCTGGGAGGCGCTGCCGTCACTCTTGGCGCCGCCGTTGCAGGCAACTTCATAGATAGCTTTCTGGGCGCCACACTTGAGCGGCGGCGTTTGTTGGGGAATGGCGCCGTAAACTTCGCCAGCACTTGTTTTGCGGGAGCGCTGGCGCTGGCCTGGGCGCTTCATGTGGGCTACTAAAGCGCCCCTCTGCGCTGCGATCCCGGCGCTTCGAATCCCGCGCCTCGCTGGCCCCGATCTGTGTTACCTTTTTCTTGTTACGCGCCATCCGGGCGCTTGGGGAGCCATCGGTGTTCTTGACGAGTATGGTGACTTGGTTTCTGTTTGCGACGGCAGCCATTCAAGCGCCGCCGCAGCCCGGACTTTATTACCTCACCCAGTCCGGCGTTAAGAGGCTGGAGGGTCGTGCCGTGACGTTAGAATCGGGAGGCGGCTCGCGCAAACTCTCCGTCAAAGCCCCTCTTGCCTCGACCGGCGTCCGCGCAGAGATTCTGGGTGAACACGCTCAGATCACTCTCAACTCGTCGCCTGTCTTTTATTTCCGGCCCGAGAAAAACACGGATACGGTAGTGGGTGATCTGGCCCTGGTCCGGCTGAAGGTTCGCCATCATCATCGCGAGTTTGAGGTCAGTGCCAAAGGCGAATGGAATTCCTCGTCCGGAATTTCTTTGAAGGATCAAATTCTCTATTACCTCAAGCAGGAAGAGCCGGGATTATACAAAATCACTCCCGCCGACGATCTGGATCCTGGCGAATACGGGTTCTATGAACTTCGCGGTAACGGCCACCCGGGGCTGCTCTTCGACTTTACCGTAAAATAAACAATACGAATTTCTGGGACTTCCCGAGACAGGAGCTTCCATCGCGCCGCCCCATGCGACGCGAATAACCCTATACGAATCTGGCCGCGGCGCTGAATGCACGCCGTTACACCTATTTTTCAGCCACTTCCTCGAACGGATGCGGAATTTCTGTCTCTAACGGCTCTGACAGTTCGACATTGACTTTCTGAAGCTACTATTATAGATTTTGGCGGTTCCATGAACTTCGGTTCATGGCTTGGAAATGCCAGGTAGGGGTAAACTTCGTTGGTCCTTCCGAAGGGATTTGCAGGAAAACATGGGATAGGAATTCGAGTCTGCCTCCCTCATGCCATAGCTACTGGTGGTCGAAATCGCTCCGGTCGAGGCGCCCGCCCGTGAAAGTTCGGACTCAACATAATATGACTGCCGACCCGAATATCGTGGAAATGACGTTGGAGAGCGACTTGAAGAGTGTTGAGATTGCCGAAGAAATCGCTCACAAGGTCTGTGAGGCGGCGGGCTTAGATGATGAGGACCAGCACAAGGTTGAAATGGCAGTGCATGAGTCCATGATCAACGCCGTATGCCACGGAAACAAGTACGATGCCGCCAAGCGCGTTTGGTTCCGGGTGCAGTTTTTTCCCGACCGGCTTGAGATCCGCATCCGCGATCAGGGCGAGGGTTTTGACCCCGGTTCTCTGCCGGACCCGCTTGAGTCCGAGAACCTGC
This sequence comes from uncultured Acidobacteriota bacterium, assembly GCA_937900045.1. Taxonomy (GTDB): domain Bacteria; phylum Acidobacteriota; class Terriglobia; order UBA7540; family UBA7540; genus CALCEB01. Next base: position 16,435 of record CALCEB010000049.1, on the reverse strand, counting down.
TCCGTATTTCGGGGCGGGGAATCTTTCTGATCCGGGCGTTCATGGACGAATTTCGCGTCCAGAAGCTTCCTGGAATTGGCACTGAGGTCACTCTAATCAAGCGAATCGTCTCCAATAGCAAACTTAATCAAGGAGGATAGGACTGTGAGTATGAAGGCCACAACGCGCCAGGTTGATTCAGTGGTAGTGGTCGACCTGAACGGACGAATTACACTCGGTGAAGGCTGCAGCCAGTTGCGCGAGCTGATCCGCGACTTGCTGGCGAAGGGTCACAAGAAGATTTTACTGAACCTGGCCGACGTAACCTACATCGACAGCTCCGGAATCGGCGAGCTGGTGAGCGGCTTCACTGCCACATCCAACCAGGGAGGCCAGTTGAAACTGCTTAACCTGACCAAGAAGGTCCATGACCTGCTTCAGATTACAAAGCTCCTGACCGTTTTTGACGTGCATGACGATGAGGCCAAGGCCATCGCTAGCTTTGATAAAGGGGCGACTGCCTAAACTACGCCCTCGTGGAACATGGGGCCACCCTGGACGGCAACTCGGACTTGGGCTAACGAGTTCGCTGATTCTCCGTAGAGCTATGGGATGTTCCCCCTGAAGTGTCCGGACGGAATATCCGCGCAAGAGACCCCGGCTCCGGTGCGCGGTCGCGGTACGCCAGCTCGCCGTAGAATGCCAATTCGCCCAGGGTATGCCCCCAATCTCGTTGCAGCATTAGGAGGATGGGGGAGCCATGATAAGGCCATAAAGTTTTGCTGGTTTTCCGATGATACCGTTTCGGTCTCTTCAATGGCCTGCGATCTTGGGAAGCGTGGTCCTTGGGACGTGCAACACAACTCCACGCACTATCCCGTGTGTTATGAGCGATTTAAGGGTGAAACCCACTGCTGGGCGGGGTGAGTTCAATCCCACCTTACCCCGCTTGCCCCACCGGACCACTTCGATTACCGCAAAACTTAACTTGTACTTAAAGAGAGAGTGGTACGATAAGACACTGTCGCGGGCTTACTCGTTTATAATGTACGTCGAAGAGTGATTCTTGGGGATTCGCTGCTTACAAGTACATTCACTGCCAAACCGGTTCCCAAGGCTTCTTAGGCTGGTGTCAGGTGGCACGTGTTGGTTGTGATCCAAATTACATTAATTACAGCAACCACTTCAGCCGATATTGACTAAGGGTTGAGTAAATTGAAGAGCCAGAAGATACGAAGGTTCGGAGGCCGTCACACGGACAACTTGAGCCCCGACCGTGCGAACAAAAGTGGGAGGCTTGGTGAGCTTGGGAAGTGGGGCAGAGGGGATTTCCAGAACGATTTTGGAAGAAATTGGCATGAATCGGCGCATGGCCACAAGAACGCCACTGGAACTGACGTTGAGTGTGGTCGTGAATTCGAGGAACTCCTTTCCCTTGTCATCGGTACCGCGAGCGAACACCGGCACTGCTAGAGGAATTCGCGCTGCGGCGCGACGTTCTTTTAGCCGTTTCCTGGCGCGCAGTTTCTTGCTCCTTGGGCCGACTTCTGTATTCATAACGGGGATCGGATACCTTGACACTGCTTCCACGATGTGATAGTTGTTGCAAGCAAGAGGCCAAATCCACTGCGGCGGTCATTATTTGAGATGATTCTAAGTATAATGATTTCTTGCGGTTTCCCGTATCCGCACCAGCCGCTCATGAAGCTTTCAAGCAACTTCATTCTAGGTACTGTGCAACAGTTTTCTTCTAATGGGAAGACATTTTCCACTAAGTTAATGATAACCGCTGTAGCTTTCGGTTCTTGAAAACCTGTCGTTATCTAGATGTTCGGATGTGGTCAGATGGAAGGGGGACTGGATGGGATGGCTGTTCAAGCGGGGAGATATAAAGGCCTTGCCGTCTAGCACGGGCCCTCGGACATTCCGGCTAATACCAGGAAGATTTTCTATTGCCTGGTAAGCCGATTGACCATTCCCTTTGGGAGTTTGGCCGGTGAAGGGTCCGGCCAGGTTTTAATCATGAACAACAGCGAGAGTCAGACAGAGCCTTCCACCGTAATCCGTCAAGAGGCCCTGGAAAACGATGAGACGCCCTCTGGATACATGGAATTGTTGGAGGCTTATCAGCATCTTCAAGAGGAAAATCGCCGCCGTACCGTGGCCTTGGGGACGGCTGCTCATCAGTTAAAGACTCCTCTGGCGATTATTTCGGGATACATTGAGCTCCTCTTGACCCGGAAGGCCGGTGATCTGAGTGACCGGCAATGGAACATCCTGGAGGAGGCGCGTTTCAATTGTAACCGGCTGCAGCAATATATTGAAGATTTTCTGAGCTATAGTGCCCTGGAAACGGGAAAGCTGGCGTTGAAGTTTTCCGAGGGGGACCTCAATGGTTGCCTTTTGGAGTTATACTCCTACTGGCTGTCGTCCTTCCAAAAGAAGGGAGTGGCGCTTTACCTTCCGGCCCAAAAAGAGTTGCCGCGGTTCCCGTTTGATTACGACAAAGTTCAGCATGTGGTCTCGAACCTCTTGGAAAACTCTTTGAAGTTCACGCCTTCGGGTGGCACCGTCTGGCTCAACGCGGAGCTCTATGCCTGGGAACGCCGGGGTCGCCAGGAGCCTGGGGTCTTGGAGGAAAGGCGGCGGCAGCCGCTCTCTACTCCCAATGCGGTCCGCGTCAGCGTTTCCGATACGGGTTCTGGAATCGCGCCGGAGTACCACCAGGAAATCTTTGACGATTTCGTGAAGTTGCCCCAACCTTCGGAAACCCCTGGAGGGATGGGGCTGGGATTGGCGATCGCGCGGCGGCTGGTCACGGCGCACGGAGGAAAAATCTGGGTGGAAAGTGAGCTCGGGTCTGGGTGTGCATTTTCTTTCCTGCTGCCTTTGCGGCCCCCCTTCAAGTGAGAGGATGCAGATTACAGGCGCCGGCGGACAGGAAAGACTGATTTCCTTCCGGTAGCCACAACCGCCCCACACGGGTTTGACCCCGGGGGCCGAGGGGTGTGTCATGGGAGTTTTACAGGTATGAGCAATAACGCACGTATTCTTGTTGTTGACGATGAACCCAGCATGCTTCGCTACCTCCAAACGGTGTTGGAGGTTGACGCCTACGAAGTGATGACGGCACAGGGCGGGGCGCAAGCACTTGAAAAGCTGAAGAAAGAGCCACGGCCTGACCTGGTGCTGCTGGATTTGCTGATGCCCGATTTGGACGGCATGCAAACCCTGGAGCGGGTCCGGCAGATTCATCCGAACGTCAGCGTGGTCATGCTTTCCTGCGTCAATGACACCCGCAAGGTGGTGCAAGCGATCCGCCTGGGCGCGCAGGATTACCTGACCAAGCCCTTTCAGAAGGCTGAACTCGACGCCGTCCTGAGCCACTGCCTGGGAGCGCGCTCCACCTCCTTCGGAAACGGCGATCAAGGGGGGGATATTGAGGATCTGGGTGACGACCAGTACTTTGTCGCTGTCAGCCCCAGCATGAAGAAAGTGCGGGACCAGGTCCGCCAAGTGGCAAATGTGAATGTGCCTGTCTTGATGCTGGGAGAGAGCGGCACCGGCAAGGAAGTCGTGTCCAAGCTCATCCACAAGTTTTCGCCCCGAGCCAACCGGCCGCTGTCGAAAGTGAACTGCGCGGCCCTGCCGGAGGAGTTGCTGGAAAGCGAGCTTTTCGGCTATGAGCCCGGCGCTTTCACCGGCGCCACACGGTCAAAGCCCGGCAAGTTTGAGCTTTGCGACAAGGGGACCATCCTGCTCGACGAAATCGGCGAAATGCCGCCTGCCTTGCAAGCCAAGCTCCTGCACGTCCTGCAGGACCAGCAGTTCTCCAGGCTGGGCAGCCGCACCACGGTCACGGTCGACGTCCGCATCCTGGCCGCCACCAACATCAATATTCAGGAAGCTCTCGCCAATCGTAAGCTCCGCGAGGACCTTTATTACCGCCTGAATGCATTCACCATCCACCTGCCTCCTCTTCGTGACCGGCGGGAGGAGATCCCGCTGCTGCTCCGCCATTTCATGGCGCTCTTCGCCACGCGTTACGGCCGCAACCCGCTTCCTATTTCTCCCACGCTTATCGAGACGAGCATGCGTTACCGCTGGCCCGGCAATTTGCGCGAACTGGAAAACTTCGTCAAGCGCTACCTCATTCTGGGTGATGAGGCGGCAGTACTGAGCGAGATTGAAATAAAGCGTGATGAAACGGCCCCCCCGCCTGAGACGGCGCGGGCGGCGGCGGCAAAGTCCGAAGAGACGGGAGACCTGAAATTGCTCGTCCGCAGTATCAAGGACGAGGCCGAGCATGAGGCCATCTCCCGAGCCCTGACGCGCACCAGGTGGAACCGTAAGGAAGCCGCACGCCTTTTGAACATCAGCTACAAAGCGTTGCTGTACAAGATTCGCCAATATAATCTGGACCCGCAGTCGTAGCTCCGGCGCACTTCGTTCCAGCGGTTCTGGCGCAAAGCGGCCGTGACGGCAGATAGTCGCGGCATGCCCTGCCACTCTGCTGGGGGACGTGCTGCAAAACTTTAAGACAAGATAAGAAACGGCCCGGGCAGCGACCGGCGATGGGAGTCCCGCGGCGAGGCCAAACACTTGGCGTCACATTGTACTTGGATAGAGTCCGGTCTCTCGTTCCCTCGCCCCATGTCCCACTTGAAGACCCCCCCGAAGCCGCCATCCCCTGCCGCTAATCTTCACGAGCTTTTTTCACGGTGTTGTGCCACTTCCACCTTGACGGAGCCGTGCCAGTGGCCTGATTGATCGGTAGTAGCACAGTTGGGCGATTCTTTATCAGTTTGTTCCTTTACCGTCATTCCCGCGAAAGCGGGTATCCAGTCCACAAACCGGAGTGGCATTCTGAACTCGTGCGGAAAAAAGACTCTTCTCTGGCATGGATCCCCGCTTTCGCGGGGATGACGGCGGCGAACCATTCCAGGAAACATCAAACTGAGTCACTATAGGTTACCGATTGAAATGGGTTTTTTGAAGTTCCCGTGTTAATGTTGCAAAAGGCGGGCGTGTAAATGAACTCTCGATCGAACTATTCAAGGCTACAAGAGTCCATGTCGCTTCCGTTGTCTCCGCTTCTCATGGGCGCTCGGGACGGATTTTCGGTACGCATGGACTCCGATCCTCCAGGCGTCCTTGAGGTTCCCGCGCTCGAGAAGACAAGGATTTCTATCCACTTTGGGAAGTCCGTGCACATGGTTTGCCGTAGAATGGGCCGGGAGCACTATGGCACCAATGTTCACGGCGACATCGATATCATCCCCTCGGGTACACCCAGCCGTTGGGAATTCGATAGGGAAGACGCGGCCCTCGTTCTAAGCTTTCATCATGAACTCCTCGCCAGCATCGCAGAAGAGTGTGGTTTCGATTCCAGGCGGCTAGAGATCAAGAATCGTTTCCAAATGCGCGATGCGCAGATCGAGCACTTGGGTTGGGCTCTAAAAGCGGAAATGGACGCCGGTTATCCGGGTGGCCGTCTGTACGTTGAAGGCATTGGGACATCTCTTGCAGTCAATCTCTTGACCCACCACAGCTCTTTTTCCCGGCCGGTAAAAATATACCGAGGCGCCCTTTCTGGCCACAGGCTTAGACGAATAATTTCATTCGTTGAGGAAAATCTTAATCAAAGTATATCCCTCGCTGATATCGCCGCGGTCGCAGGTCTGAGTTTGTCCCATTGCAACACGGCTTTCCGCGAAACCGTTGGCATGCCGCTGCACAGATACATCATTCGGCGCCGGGTCGAACGGGCCAAAGAGCTTCTAGGTGAAGGGAAGATGCCGACTAGTCAGATTGCATTGGAAGTTGGTTTCGCTCACCAGAGTCATCTCGCCCTCCATATGCGACGCGAGCTTGGGCTTTCCCCAAAGGCCTTTCGCGAGCAGACTCGCTAAATCCCCGCCCAGTCCCCGACCTTTCCACTTTCACTGCACGAATCTTTAATCAAACTCACCCACTCACGATTAGGTCCATTGACAACCGGAAGGATTGACTCCTTTTCCGGCAGAACGTGCTCTGAACCGTGCAAATCCGCTCGACAGCCAAAAGTGTGGATCGATATGATTCCGTGGAGTAGATCAGAGCAGCTTGAAAGAAAGTGTAATCAAGATCGTCAGACGGATTAGCAAGAACTGAATGGATCCCAGTCCAATCAACATTCAAGGAGCAGCCGGGAGGCCATCTGACCCTATCCGTGGGTTTCAGGCGAGTGGCGGAGCCAGGTGATCGCCAAACGTCCAACATTGTTCGGCCAATGAATCTATCTGGATTGAGACGGGTGGACCGCTTGCCGTCGAATCAATTTGCCCTTTTTCAGCGGAACCGTCGCGTTAACCAGCAGGGATGGAAAAAGCTCAGACCGGCAGTACAGTCCCCCGGCTTAAGAAACAAACCAAAAGGGAGGCAACATGAAATCCAGGATATTGATATGCATGACCGCAATAACCTTATTTGTGGCGCTGGCGATCCCGGTTCGGTTCGCCGGGCAAGACCAGCAGGAACAGAACATGCGGCACCATTACTTCGTATTTAACCTCGGCACGCTCGGCGGAACGTCGAGCGCAGGAAATACCATAAACGACCTCGGCTGGGCGATGGGTATTGCCAATCTGTCAGGGAACACAGCGGGACACGCCACCCTGTGGGCATACGGAGCGAAACTCGACCTCGGCACCCTCGGAGGCCTGAACAGCGCCGTGGATTGGCCAGTCAAGAACGATCGGGGGGAGATCGCGGGTATAGCTGAAACTTCCACGATAGATCCATTGGGAGAGAATTGGAGTTGCTCAGCCTTTTTCCCTACCGCCCCCACTCACCATATCTGTCTCGGGTTCGTGTGGCATTTTGGCCTGATGACGCCTCTTTCTGGGGTGGAAGGAAATAACAGCGGTAGCGCTAGCGTCAAGAGTCAGAGCCCGGGCATGATGATCCCGCTCCCCACGCTGGGGGGGAATAACGGCTATGCCTCCGGCGTCAATAACCTGGGCCAAGTGGTCGGGTGGGCGGAGAATACCGTTCATGACCCAACCTGCGTTTCCCCCCAGGTCCTCCAGTTTGAGGCTGTCATCTATGGGCCCGAAAAGGACCAGATCCGGGAACTCCAGCCGCTCCCCGGCGACCCCGATGGAGCTGCCACAGCGATCAATGACAAAGGCCAGGTGGTTGGCATCTCGGGTATCTGCCAGAACGCTGTTGGTGAACTGAGCGCCGAGCACGCCTTGCTCTGGCAAAATGAACCGCCGACTGACCTGGGCAACCTAGGAGGCGCAGGGTGGAACACTCCGACGGGCATCAATAACCACGGTCAAATCGTCGGGTTTTCCGACCTGCCCGGCGACGACAAAGGCCAAAACCCGAATTTCCACGCTTTCCTTTGGACCAAAGAGGGCGGTATACAAGACCTCGGCACGCTTCCGGGAGACACGATAAGCGAAGCCACAGGCATTAACGACCAAGGCCAGGTGGTAGGCGTGTCGTGCGTTGATATAAGCTTCAGTAACTGCCGTGCGTTCCTCTGGCAAAACGACGTCATGACGGACCTCAACACCCTCATTCCGCCTGGCTCCCCCTTGTATCTGATATCCACCGGCGACATCAATGATTATGGGGAGATCACGGGCCAGGCTTGTGTCCTCTCCAATGGGGCCTGTAGCAGCGAAACGCCCGCTTTCTTGGCAATCCCCAGGCATGACGGAGATAGCAGCGAAGCTGCTTCGTCAGCAGAACCAGTCGGCGGTAATCCAGTCCCGAAGGTCATTCTGCCCGAGAACGTCCGCCAGACGCTTCTGCGTCGGCTGGGCTTGGGCTACCCTGGAGCTGGGCCAGTAAAACCGCAATGATCATCCGAAGAAGATATATGGAGCGATGTAAATCATTACGCGATTGCTGTATGGATCCGGGAAGTCAAACAGCACGACCTGAGGGTAGTGACTCAGTTTGATGTTTCCTCACTTTATTCGCCGCCGTCATCCCTGCGAAAGCGGGGATACAGGCCAGAGACGAGCCTTTTCTACGCACGAGTTCAGAATGCCGCTCCGGTTTGCGGACTGGATTCCCGCTTTCGCGGGAATGACGGTAAAGGAACAAACTGATAAAGAATCGTCAAATTGAGTCACTACCAACCTGAGACTTAACGAGGGTAGAGAAAATCCCCTACCCTCGTTTTCTTGAGGAGCACAGTTCTTGGAACACGGAGTACGTTACTTTTGCGGCCCTCTCTCAATTTCCTTTCGACGCTTGGGATTTTCCCAGCGGGGTAATGGCCACCATCGGGAGCAAGGTCCACAAACGTCCAACATTGCTCCGGCCATCCACCTCTCTTGATTGATGCGAGGCGCAGTGTTGCCAGCGAAAATGAACTGGAAGCGGACGCCACGGTGAATCCTATCGAAAAACGGACAAATCTAAAATGAACCGGATCGCTCTATGGTTGAAGGTCAGTGTTGTCTCCATGGTTGTCCTCTGCGGGTTCATTGCTGGCTTGGCCGCTGCCCCTGTCTCGTCAGCAGAGTCCCAGAAACCAACCCCCTGCGCGGCGCCCGAATACCGGCAGTTTGACTTCTGGATCGGTGATTGGGACGCCTTTGACGTCGGCAGCCCGGTGAAGGTAGCGCGCACTCGAGTTGACCGCGTGCTTGGTGGCTGCGTCTTGCTGGAGGACTACGAAGGCACAAACGGGTCGAGAGGTGAGAGTTTCAGCCTTTACGACGCCTCCAGAAAGATTTGGCACCAGACTTGGGTGACCAATCGAGGTCAGTTGCTGATTATCGAAGGCAAAATCCGTGCGGGCGAAATGGTTCTAAGCGGCGTAGATCACGCAGGGGGCGGGCGAACTCTGGTTCGCGGCACCTGGAAGCCTGTGAACGGAGGCGTTCGTGAGACGGCGGTAACCTCGACCGATGGCGGCAAGACATGGAAACCGTGGTTTGATCTTATGTTCCGTCCCCATAAGCTGTGAGGCACCCTGGGGCATTGCCCGCAGAGTGGGTGTGGCTGAGCTGGGCCCATTCAGTTTTCTGCATCAACGCTTGATGGTGAAGCTCCTCGAAACATGAATTCCGAATTTGCGGCAATCGTGCCACGCGTCAAGTTGCGCCATCCTGAAACATCCCCCCTTTGGCAGTGACTCAGTTTGATGTTTCCTGACATGGTTCGCCGCCGTCATTCCCCCCTTTGCCAATCGTTGCCTGCCCAAAGAATAATGTGGTAGAGACTCTTTAATGCCAAAATGAGTTGTGAGGAAGGGAACACCGATGCGCTTGGGAGGCTGGACAGCTTGCGCCGTCCTGTTGATTGCAACCTTCTCTTCCGCAGCCCTGCAGAAAGCTCCAGGTGACGAACTGAAAGCCGCCGCCGCGGCTGAGAAAGCTGGGCAATATTCGCAGGCTGCGGGCCACTACCAGAAGTTCCTTGCGATGGGACCAGCAGCGGCCAACTCCGCAGTGCTCACTGAGGTCCACATCCGCTTGGCGACCGATCAATTTATGGCGCATCGCTTTGCGGACTCCCTCCAAGCCTTGCGGCCGGTCTTCGTGTCGAAACATGGTCCGGGGGATACCGGTATTCCCGCGCAGGCCTGGGTGGTAGCGGGGCTTGACGATCTGCAATTGAACCGGCTCGATAGCGCGATTCGGAACCTCCGCCAGGCCCTTCGATTGAACCCCGCAAGTGGTACAGCCCGCCTGGCGCTGGGCGATGCCTTGGCCCGGAGCGGTCATCTGGGCGAGGCTGCGCGGGAATACCAGGATCAGGCGCGCCGCACGCCCAAAGTGGTGGAGGCCTGGTACAAGTTGGGCGTGGCCGAAGCACAACTGGCAAAGGAAACGTTCAGCCGCTTTACAAGGCACCATCCGAAAGACCCGGTGGCAGAAATGCTGATCGCCGAGCGATCTCTTCGCCGGGGAGACGGCTTGAATGCAGCGAAAATCCTGCTGCCGATGATCGGAGGAGGCAAAAACACGGGCGGCGAGCTTACGGCCCAGCATGAGGACCAACAGAGCACTGTCCTTCCCGGTGTCCATGCGGACCTGGGGCAAGCGTTCCTTGAGCAAGGTTATGCTCCGGCCGCCGAAAATGAGTTTCAGAAAGAGCTGGCGGCGGACCCGGAATCATCGCCTGCCTGGTTTGGCTTGGCGGAGACAGAATCGCTCGATTACAATTGGGATTCCGCTCTGTCCCGAGTGCGCCACTTGATGCTGTTTCACACGACCGACATGGAGCGGCGTCTGGAATTGCAACCTCCCGCCGCATTGCGCATGGCGTGGCATCAGGGCGGCCTGCGCATGCCTGCAAGCCTCGCCCAAACCGCGGCGGAACGCCTGTGGCAAACCTGGCTTCAGGGGAGTGGAGTCAGCGGCGTCCGCATCGAATCCACCCACCCGGATTCTTGCCCGATGCTTCCCGTCCACGATGCCTCCACACCGGGACTGTGGCTGACAGAGGGTTGTTATGCACGGCTGATTCGCCAATTACATGGGCGAATGAATCAGAAAAATCATCCCACGATTACAGAGAAGATCAAGCTGGCGGAGGCAGAATACCGCTTGTCCCGTTTCGATGAAGCACAAGCCGGCGCGGAACGGTTACTAAAAAGCGATCCGGAATGCGGCTGGGCAATTTATTGGCTGGCTCAATCGGCAGAAGCCCTATCCTTCCAATCGTTGCTCCAAGCTTCTTTGCTCAATCCCAACTCGCCCCGCGTCCATGAAATGCTGGCGCGCAATGACGCGGATCATTACCAATGGAAGCAAGCCATTGCCGAGTACGAAACGGCCTTGCGCCTGGCGCCCAATCTCACCGACCTTTACTTCGGCCTCGGCACCGCTTACTGGCAAGCGGGGGACTGGTCGCGGGCGGAACCCGCGCTCCGGAAAACACTTGAAACCTCTCCGGCCTCAACCGTGGCGGCATACGAGCTGGGCGATACTTATGTGAATGAGCGCCAGTGGGCGAGCGCCGTGCCCTATTTGAGGAAATCCATTACGGATCCCAAAGTTGACCGCAAGGCCCGGCTTGATTTGGCCAAAGCGGAATCGGAATTGGGCCACACCCAGCAAGCTCTGGCGGAACTCACGCCAGTTGAGAATGACGACGTCGACGGAGAAATCCATTTCCGCCTGGCGGCGCTTTATCGCAAAATGGGTGAGTTGGACAAAGCCCGCAAGGCGCTGGCTGAGTCCGAAAAGCTTCGCCAAGCCTCCGATGCGATGACCGTGGAACGAACAAGAGAGACCGAGCCGGAGCGTGCTAAGCTCCAGCAAGCCGCAAAGCAGGAATCCCATTGATGACGGTCAACTCCTCCACTCCTTTCCATTGCAGCAATAGCCGCCGCCAGTTCCTGAGCCGGGCCGCAGGGCTTTGCTTCATCGTGCCCCTGTTCCCAAACGGCAAGCAGGGCCAGCCCGTGCTGGCTCCTGGGCCCTGGTTTGTGGATGTGGCCAAGCAGTCCGGCCTTGCCTCCTTCCGGGACACTTGTGGATCGCTCGCCAAAGACTACCTGGTGGAGACCGTGGGCAGCGGGGTTGCTATTTTTGATTACAACCATGACAGCTTGATGGACATTTTCCTGGTCAATGGATCGTCTTTCCGGTTATTGGACCATCCCAAATTGCCTCGCACCTCCAGCCGCCTGTTTCGCAACAACGGCGACGGAACGTTTACCGACGTGACGCTAGCCAGCGGCTTGATCAACGAAGGATGGGGAATGGGCGTGGCTGCGGCCGATTACGACAATGATGGGCACATGGACGTATTCGTCACCAACTTCGGCGCCAACGCTCTGTTCCATAATAATGGCAACGGAACTTTTACCAATGTCACGCGCGAAGCCGGACTCGAAGGCGGCAACTGGTCCACCGGCTGCGCCTGGGGCGACTACGACGACGACGGCAAGTTGGACCTTTACGTAGCCCGCTATGTGGACTTCGACCGCGCTCGCATTCCCCGTCCTGGCGCCGGCAACTATTGTCTTTATCGTGGCGTTCCGGTCGCCTGCGGCCCTCGCGGACTACCCGGCTTGCCGGACCTCTTTTATCATAACGAGGGCAATGGTAAATTCCGCGAAGTGGGCACCCAGGTGGGCATTGTGGACAGCGACAAAGCCTACGGGTTCAGCGTGGTCTGGTGCGACTTTGATAACGATGGCCGCCCGGATATTTACGTCGCAAACGATTCGATGGCCAATTTCCTGTGGCACAACAAGGGCAATGGGACGTTTGAGGAAACCGGCCTTGAAGCCGGATGCGCCCTCAGCGCGGATGGCCGCCCGCAATCTTCCATGGGCATCGCCCTCGGCGACTACAACAACGACGGTTGGATGGACATTCTGGTCACCAACTTCTCTGAGGATTACAACACGCTTTATCGCAACAGTCACGGGCAGTTTGACGATGTGACGTTTGAAGCCGGCCTCGGCACCGCCAGCTTTTCACAACTCAGTTGGGGAACGGGCTTCATCGATTATGACAATGACGGCTGGAAGGACCTCTTTGTGGCGAACGGCCACATTTACCCGCAGGCTGACAAAGCCGGAAATTCCTATCTTCAGAACAATCAGTTGTTCCGCAACACCCGCAATGGGCGGTTTGAAACGCTTACCGACCGTGAGAGTGGATTTACCCGGGCTTGGAGCAGCCGGGGCGCGGCTTTTGGCGACCTCACCAACAGCGGCCGAGTCTGGGCCGCGGTGAATAACATCGATCAAGAACCTTTTCTATACAAACCCTCGGGCCCGGCGGACGCCTGGACACGGCTTAAGCTCAATGGTAACGGCATCCACTCCAATCGCGATGCGATCGGCGCAAGGGTCAGAATAACCGCCGGGGACATCACTCAGATTGACGAAGTGCGAAGCGGGGAAAGCTACATCAGCTCGAACGATATTCGCCTTCATTTTGGCTTGGGTGAAGCCCAACAGATCGACCAAGTGGAAATCCGCTGGCCGGATGGGCAGATCGAAAAGCGCGAGCGCCTGGCGATCAACCGCGAGCACAAGTTTTTTCAAGGTGAGAACAGTGGAAAGCCGTAAACCAATGACGAAGCAAGCGTCATGGTCCGCTCCTTGTGTAGCGACGGTCTATGACCGCCGAAACCATTCAAACCTTAAGTTTGGTGATCCAGCCCTTGCGGTTAACCTTCAACCCCTGCTACTGACGAAGCTCGTTAGGCGGAAGTTTCACTGTCCAGCAATCCTTCGGCCCTTCCATTGCGTCTTTGCGCCTTGGCGTGAGAGTCTTGTTGTCTTTTGGAAAAGATGTTCACGCAAAGCCGCAAAGTGGCAAAGCCCCGTAAAGAAAGCAAGATTCGCCATCTCCATTGGGCTTCATCATCGCTCCTTCCGCATATTCTTAGGTGTTCTATGCGCCACGCTGGCCGCAACCAGCCTGGCCCTCGCCCAAGTCTCCGAACTGCGCAATCAAGCCGCGCAGCTTGTCCCGCAGTCTGCTTCCATCCCCGCGAACCAAGTGATGAGCGCCGTGGCCGCTGCTCGCCAAGCCATCCAGGAGAATCCCAACTCCGCCCATGCTTATCTCTCGTTGGGCATCGCTCTGAGGTCCGGCGGAGACAGCGACGGAGCGCTCGACGCCCTGAACCAGGCGCTGAAGCTGGCCCCCAGCCTTTCCGGCGCCTGGCTTGAGGCGGGTCTGATCGCGGACCAAAAAGGAAACTTGGAAGAAGCTACGGCTGATTTCCAGAAAGCGGTTCAGGCGGATCCCAACAGCGATTCGGCGCGGCTCGAGCTCGCCTCCGTGCTGTTCCGCAAGGGCGATTTCGAAGCCGTCAAGACCCAGTTGCAAGACATCCTGCGCCTCGACCCGGCGAATGCCAGCGCGCTGAACGGAATAGGATTACTTGAGTTGCAGGATGGCCATCTTCACGCCGCCGCAGCAAATTTCCGCCAGGCAATTTCCCATCGGCGGCGCTTCCCGGAGGCACAGTTGAATTTGGCGAATGCGCTATCCCAACTGGGCAACTGGTCCGGGGCGCGCGCAGCCTACGAAGCAGCGCTCGAACAGAACCCGGACGACGCGATGGCTACCTACGGATTGGCTCGCGCCCTTCGCAAGCTGGGTGATTCCGCTCAGGCCCAGGCGAAGTTTGCGAAGGCCAGATCGCTGATGCAGATGCAGACGGTGGAGCTCCGCGCCAACGGCGAGAACAACCGGGGCCTGAAGCTGTGGTATGCGGGAGACCTGGACGGTGCTGCTGCCGCGTTCCGCTCCGCGCTCGCCCAGGACCCTACTTACGCGGAGGCTCACAACAATCTGGGCGGAGTTCTTTGGCAACAGAATCACAAGCAATCGGCCTTGCACGAATTTGAAGCCGCCGTGCGTGACCAGCCGAACTTCGCAAAAGCCCTTAACAATCTGGGCAACGCATTCATTGACACCGGAAATTTTCAGCGCGGGATTGCGGAGCTTCACTGTGCCGTGGCGGCTCAGCCGGCGTTTGCCACGGGGCATCTCAGCCTGGGCATGGCGATGATCCGCCTCGGCCGGAAGACCGAAGCTGAGGACGAATTCCGCCAAGCAATTCTGCTCGATCCAGGCTTGGCCGCCGCCCATCTCGAATTAGGACTGCAAATGGCTTCGGACCCGGTGCCGTTATCTCCCGCTGCCAAGGCCGAGATTGAAAAAGGGCTTCAGCTCAATCCATCGCTCATTATGTCGGTGCCCGAACCCGTTCTTCACGCTTTGGCGATGATGGATCATGTGATTGCGCCGGACGCTTTGCACTGATGCCGCCGCGCTCTAAAGTGCTTTCCGCCTGCCTTATTGCACCAGGAACTGAATCCTCTCAATGGAGTTGTTGGTATAAGGGTCCAGGCGATCGGGATCGCGGGTGGCAGGCTGTTCCGAACCTTTGTCGTCCACGGCCCGAACCGCGAACTCCGCCACCCCCGTTCCCCTGATGCCAACCGTATAATGCCAGATCGCCCATTCATAACGGCTCCCCGGATTGAGATTGGCGACTCGCCAGCTCTTGCCCCCGTCGGTTGTGATCTCGACGGCTGCGATTTTCCCTCCGCCGGACCATGCCAGTCCCCGCAGTGTCACCGTTCCGGGATGCAGAACCTGGCCCAAAACGGGGTAAGTAATCACCGACTTCACCAGAACCGTGGGAAGCGATTGGCGCTGGGTAGCTCCCGCCGGTCCCTTAATAACTGCCGCGTATTCATCGGTTTCGAGAGACAATGGGGCGGCGGCCAGGTCAATTTGTTTGAGCCATTTCACCGATTGCATCCCATAAAGACCTGGGAACAGAGCCCGCCACGGGGCGCCGTGTTCCGGCGGCAGGGGCTGACGGTTTAACTTGGTCACCAGCATCGCACCTCGACTCGCTTGCTCCACTGGAACGCTCCGCCGGAAGCCGTCCGCCCCGGTCAGGAGAAGGAATCTTGCCTTGGCTGTCGGCCGCGCCAGAGCGAGCACGTCCTGCAAGGGCCACCCTTCCCACAAGCCATTGCTGGCCAACGCTTGTGGCCCTGTCCCATCGCCCGAACATTCCAGCACGGCGCCAAGTTGCTGTATCTTCAACTGGGCAAGGTCTTTCGACGAAATTGTGACCGGCTTTTCGACTTCGCCGGAAATTGAAAGCGTGCTGGCCGCAGAAGCGGGTGGAATGGCATAGTGGTTCCGAACGTAAAAGTCCGTTGCTGGGGTGTACCGGCCTTCCAGGGATTGAAGATCAAACTCGGAAATCCTGGGATTTGAGGAAACCAGGATGGAATCACCCAATAAGTTCCTGGCCGGCACAATTAACCCGCTGCCCGCAAGCACTCCAAAGAATTCCCGCCTGCGCATGGCCTGATTTTAATGCAAACGGCCTGCTGCAATCTGAAAATTCTGAATGCGTAGGGCAAAATCCATGATTTTCGAACCTAGGACTGTCCATCTTCCATATACATTGTATACAAAGCTCATTTTCCACTATTTCGCCCTGGAATCCCGTTAGAATACTTCTACCCGAGTAGTGTATTTGATGGAGCGGGGGATGCCAGCGTTACCGGCTGTAGCGCCGGTCTATGACCGGCGACCAAATAAGCCCCGCGCAAGCGGGGATCTGGAATCCACATCGGTAGACTCTCTCTTGAATTTCAAGAGATTTTTTTAGTTCAAGCGACCTCCTTGGAGTAGGCTGGAGTTCCGGCTCCCCGACCCTGTACAACCTCCTCCGGTCGAGCTTGAAAACGCAGGCTCACCAGGCCTCAGATTCTCCACGACCTGGGAGAAGAGGGCGGGGGGCCGATCTACCCGCTTTAACCTGTTGTAACCAAAGCAAAAATAATTTGTCTCATGCGTCTCATCGGCCCCTTGCGCTTGTGCTAGGCTCAGAGGGATGCAATTCGTGCAATTTTACAGATCGGCGTCGTGTACAGATTCCAAGCCCCAGTTTCGGACGCTTGTTTCCCATCCACCGTCCTCTGCCTTCTTCGATACTC